>PMIE01000093.1 GCA_003156975.1 Chloroflexota bacterium
GCCGCGCTCGACCTTGACGCCGATGTGCGGGACCTTCTGGAAGACGATGGTGTTGTTCGGCTTGGCGTAGATCGCCTCGGACAGGTCCTTGCCGACCTTGTTCTTGTCGATGTCGAAGGCGGCAACGAACTCGATGTCGCGGACGTGGTAGCCGCCGAGATTGACGTGCATGAGGCCCGGGATGAAGTCGGTCTCGGACGCGTTCTCGTAGTAGTAGCGGCCCTGGATCAGGCTGCTGGCGCAGTTGCCGACGCCGACGATCGCGACGCGGATCTTCTTGCCCTTGGCGGGCGTTGCTTCCGGCGCCGCGGCGTCGCCGTTTGGCTTGTCGCTCATTGTGCTCCTTGCTCCTCTTGGCGAAGCTGCGTAACCGGGCCTCCATCGGCCCAAAACAACGAGCCTTTATATAAAGGCTTGTTGATGTTATGAGGTCGGTGGACCCCTGTCAAGACAGGCCGCAGGAGGGAGCGAAGCTGCGGAGGAGCTACCCGACCGCGCCGGCCAGCCGGCGGGACCTTGCGACAAGGATTCCCAGAACGATGACGGCGCCTCCGACAATCTGGCCCACGACGATCGCCTCGCCCAGGAAGACGGCGGCCATGATCACTGCGAATCCGGGGACCAGGAACTGGAAGAGCATGACGCGCGTCGGCCCCAGGATCTTGATCGCGGAAAAGACGACCACGTTCGCCGCGGCCGCCGGGAGCACGGCGCAATACAGAAACAGGGCCAACGTCCCGAGACCGACGCGCGACGCATCGAACTGCGGGATCTGCATCAGGGCCAAAGGGAGCATTCCCAGACAGCCGAAGCCAATCGCCCACGTGGCGGTCCGCAGCGGCGAATGGCGGCGCAGGACGGGCGCCCCGAAAGCCACGTAGCACGACCAGCAGACCGTGGCCGCGAAAGTCATCAGGTCTCCGGCCGAGGCCCCCGTGAAGCCGAACCCATGCGTCGCCCCAACCACACCCACGGCGCCGGACAATGAGATCGCCGCGCCGAGGAGCTTGGCCCGAGAGAGGGTATCGGAGCCGACGGCTGCCGCGAGGAGCATCGTCGATACGGGCGTTGCGGCAGTAATGAGCGCTGAGTTGGAGGCAGTCGTCTGGCCCAGCGCCGACGCCCACAGGTCCTGGTATAGGCCGAACCCGGCCAGACCGAGCAATGCGATCGGCAGCACATCCGCGCGAGGGAGAGTGATGCTTCCCTCCCGCCAGCGCAGGAACGCCAGCAGCGCCACGAAGGCCGCCCCGAACCGGACAAAGGCAAAGAGGACTGGCGGCACGTCCGAGATTGCGGCCTTCACGGCCACCACGTTCGCCCCCCAGGTCAGCATCACCAGCAGGACCGCGATCTCCGCTATGTGACGGGTTCGGGGCGTGACTGAGGGAATCGGCCCGGCCGATGCGACCGGCGCCGCCTCAGGGGCAGCAGTAGTGCCCGCGTCCGGCGGTTCGGTGACGAATCCCGGCGACGGACGGCGTTTGCGATTCATGGCTGAGAAAGCAATCGCCCGGACCCCGTAGCCCGAGCGACCTCCTTTGGGATCAGTGTGGGGTCGTGGCTAGATGTTGTCCTGATCCAACTCGAGCGACTCTTCGTCGCCCTCTTCGGTCAGCTTCAGCCAGATGAAGAGACCGGCCAGCACGATGAGCGGGATGACGACGAGCGCGGCGACTACAAGCATCAGAAACGTCGCCATGATCTTCAGGATTCTCATCGTCAACCTCCCTGCCGGCGTCTGCCGACCCGATCTCAGGATCCCGATTGTGGCTTGGCCTTCTCGCCTCTGAAGTCCGGGGCCTGGGCGATCATCGCCTCGACCTCGTCCCGCGTGAATTCGGCGATGACATGCCGGCTGCCGGTCTGCGTCCGCATGAGAAGCCGGAGCACGAATGCCCCGTCTTGCTCGAAGAAGAAGATGTCCTGCGGCTTCTGTTCGTCAACGTATCGGCCGACGACGCGGAATGCCTGCTCATAGTATCCGGCCTGGCCCCAGGTGACCGCTCGCAGTTCGTTGTCGCGGCGGGCATGGCCCTCTTCCATGAAGCGGGCGATGTCATCGTCGAGGAACGTGAAAGTCTCTTTCGTCTGCGCGCCCAGGTGCTCCGACCACTGGCCAGTGGCGGCCGTGTCGACGATCATGCCCTGGACTACGAAACCGTCTGGAGCCTCCACGACCATGACTTCGCGCATGCCCCGCTGGTCCAGGAACGCGCCAATGGACCGCAGAACTTCCTCGTAGTTCTGGCGCGGACTGCCGTCGTAGATCCGCATCTGGCTTCCTCGCTCTGGCCGACCTGTGGACGGGACCGTCGGACGGGTCCTACCGGCCTGCTTTGCGAGTGTAGCAGCCCCTCGGGGCCCCGCAAACGCTTGTTGATCCGATCCACAGGCCAGGCCGGGCCAACTCTCCGTCCCGGCCGACCGGCGCCGGGCCGTAGAATGGCACGGTATCGAGCCCGGACCTCCGGGCTCAACTCGAGAGCCGAGCCGGGCACATACGCCGGGCTCTGCCCCGAGGCCCGCATCAAGATCGTGACGGCTCGGGCAGGCGCGTCCAGGAAGCTTGGCAACGCGGCCCGAACACAAGACACGGCGCACCTCTGCGGCGCCGGCAAGGGGAGTTGGAAACCGAATGACGCAATCGGCCGATGGCCTCGACCAGTTGGCGATCGACACCATCCGAACACTCTCCATGGACGCCGTTCAGAAGGCCAATTCCGGCCATCCAGGCGCGCCCATGGGAATGGCGCCGATGGCCTATACGCTGTGGACTCGGTTCATGCGCCACGCCCCAACGGATCCTCAGTGGCCCAACCGTGACCGTTTCGTTCTGTCGGCCGGCCACGCCAGCATGCTCCTCTACTCCCTGCTCCACCTCACCGGATATGGGCTCACGCTGGAGGACCTGGAGTCCTTCCGCCAGTGGGGTTCGCTGACCCCCGGACATCCCGAGCACGGCCACACCAGGGGCGTCGAGGCAACCACCGGTCCGCTCGGCCAGGGATTCGCCAACGGCGTCGGCATGGCAATTGCCCAGCGGCGCCTGGCCACCGAGTTCAATCGGCCCGGCCACACCCTGATCGATCACTTCGTGTACGTCATCTGCTCCGACGGCGACCTCCAGGAAGGCATCACGGCCGAGGCCGCGTCGCTGGCGGGACACCTGCGCCTCGGCAAGCTGATCTACCTCTACGACGACAACCATATCCAGCTCGACGGGCCCACGGCCCTCGCCTTCTCCGACAAGACGCTCGAGCGCTTCGATTCGTACGGCTGGCACACGGTCCAGGTCGAGGATGGCAACGATGTTGCCGAGATTGGGGCCGCGATCGAGGCGGCGCGAGGCGACGAGCGGCCCAGCCTGATCGCCGTCCGGACGCACATCGGATTTGGAGCGCCCACTAAGCACGACTCCCAGAAGGCCCACGGTTCGCCGCTCGGCGAGGAAGAGGTCCGCGGCGCCAAGATCGCCTACGGCTGGGATCCGGACAAGCACTTCTTCGAGCCGGACGCGGCCCTTGCCCGCTTCCGCGAGGCCATTCCCGCGGGCCAGAAGCTGGTCGGCGAGTGGAACCAGGCCCTCGAGCGCTATGCCGCGGAGTACCCCGCCGAAGCGACCGAGCTGCGGCGACGCCTCGCGCGCAAGCTCCCCGATGACTGGGCGAGCAGCCTCACGAACTATCCGGTCGGCGACGGCCTCGCCACGCGCAAGGCCAGCCAGGAAGCGATCAATGCTCTCGCGAAACCGCTGCCCGAGCTCTTCGGTGGCTCCGCGGACCTGTCCGAGTCGAACCTGACGGACATCGCCGGCGCCGGCGTCTTTGAGGCCGACCAGCCGGGCGGGCGGAACATCCGCTTCGGCGTCCGAGAGCACGCGATGGGCGGCATCGTCAACGGCATCGCCCTGTACGGCGGCTTCCTCCCCTACGCGGCGACCTTCCTCGTATTCAGCGACTACATGCGCGGTTCGGTTCGACTGGCCGCGCTATCCAACCTTCACCTGGTCTACGTCTGGACGCACGACTCCATCGGCGTCGGCGAGGACGGACCCACCCACGAACCAATCGAGCAGATCGCCTCTTTGCGGGCGATCCACAATCTCACGGTCTTCCGACCCGGTGACGCCAACGAAACGGCCGCCGCCTGGGCCTGTGCCGTCGGCGTATGCGACGGGCCGTCGGCGCTCGCGCTGTCCCGGCAGAAGCTCCCGACCCTCGAAGGCACGTCCCGCCAGGGAGTGGCAAATGGCGGCTACGTGCTGCGCCACGCGAGTGGCGACGCTGCATCACCGGACCTCATCCTGATCGGGACCGGCTCGGAGCTGCAACTCGCAGCGGCCGCCGCCGCCGCGCTGGAGTCGGAGGGCATCCGCTGCCGAGTCGTCAGCCTTCCGTCGTGGGAGCGTTTCGAGGCCCAGGACGAGGCCTATCGCGAATCGGTCCTGCCGCGAGCCTCCCGCAAGCGCCTCACGGTTGAGGCCGCAAGCCCGTTTGGGTGGGAGCGCTACGCCGGCGACGAGGGTGTGATCGTCGGAATAGACCGCTACGGAGCATCCGCTCCGGCCGAGCAGATCTTCAAGGCCTTCGGCATCACCGAGGAACGAATCGTCGAACTCGGCCGAAAGGTGGTNNATCGCACTTGCGGCAGACCATGCCGGCGCCGAACTCAAGGACGAGTTGCTGGTCCGGCTGGCTCCGCTCGGCCACGAACTCATCGACCTCGGGGGCGACGGCTCCAACACCGACGACGACTATCCGGACTACGCCCGAGCTCTGGCTCTGGCGATTCTGGAAGGTCGGGCGGACCGCGGCTTGCTGATCTGCGGAAGCGGCGTCGGCGCTTCCATCGCGGCCTCCAAGATGCCCGACATTCGGGCCGGTCTATGCCACGACACGTACTCAGCCGGGCAGGGCGTCGAGCACGACGACATGAACGTCCTGGCCCTCGGAGCGCGAGTCATCGGCATCGAGACGGCCGTCTCCTGCGCCACCAGCTTCCTTGCCGCACGGTTCACCGGGGCTCCGCGCCACGTCCGCCGGGTCGGCAAGATCCACGCCATTGAGTTGGAAGCGGCGCGCATGGAGAACGCCGGGCCGGCCGATCCCAACCCATGACCGCCGCCTAACAGACCAAGCCCAGCTCCCGCCAACACGAGGCCGCTTCGATGACCGAACCAACATCAGCCAGTTCCCTCGCCCTGGACCTGACGCTCAAGGACGCGAAGCTGGAGGCCGCACTGGCCACGGCGAGCGCTCGGGCCGTCAAGGAGAACTGGGCCGATCGGGCTATCGGACGGCGCGATCCGTCCGTGTGGAGCGACCAGGACGTGGTCCAACGAGCCATCGCCACGCGGCTCGGTTGGTTGGAGGCGCCGTTCCATTTCGCCGACGAGACGAGCCAGCTGAAGGCCTTTGCCGCGGCGGTCCACGACGAGGGCTTCACCACTGCCGTGCTGGGAGGCATGGGTGGCAGCAGCCTGGCGCCGGCCCTTCTGGCGCAAGTATTCGGAGTGGGGCAGGACGGCACGCCGGTCCGGGTCCTCGACTCCACGGACCCGGCCGCGGTCGCAGCCACGCTCGACGATCTCAACCCGACGGCCACGCTCTTCATCGTTTCCACCAAGTCCGGCACGACGGCCGAGTCGCTGTCGTTCCAGGCATACGAGTGGGCTCGAACCGCCGACGCGCTGAGCGATGCCCACGTCGGCCGGCAGACGACGCCGGGCGACTTCATGGCGGCGATCACGGACCCGGACAAGAGCCTGCACGCGATTCCGCACCACGATGAACTGCGCGAGACCTTCATCAACCCGCCGGACGTGGGCGGTCGCTATTCCGCCCTCACATATGTCGGACTCGTGCCCGGCGCGCTGCTCGGGATCGACCTGGACGAGCTTCTGGAGAAGGCCCGGGCGATGGTGATCGCCTCCGGAGTCGCCGACCCGACGGCCAACCCCGGCCTGGCTCTGGGACTCGCAATGGGTGTCTTTGCGGCCAACGGGCGAGACAAGCTGACCTTCGTCATCGACCGCGAACTGGCGGCCTTCGGCCCCTGGGTCGAGCAGCTGATCGCCGAGAGCACCGGCAAGGAGACCCTCGCCAGCGTGGCCGGGCGAACCCGCGACGCCGCCGCAAAGCCGGAGCGCGTCGGCGTAGTGCCGGTGGACGGCGAGCCGCTCGGCGCGGTGTCGGCTTACGGCAACGACCGGGTCTTTGTTCGGATCACCCTCAAGGGCTCCGCCGGACCTGATGCCTCGATCGGAACCAATGTCGATGCGCGCCTGGCCGAGCTGGCCGCGGCCGGTCATCCGATCATCCGCATCGCCGTCGACTCGAAGATCGAGCTCGGCGCCGAATTCGTGCGCTGGGAGATTGCGACCGCACTGGCCAGCATCGTCCTCGGCATCGATCCGTTCGATCAGCCGAATGTCGAAGAGGCCAAGACGAACACCCGGGCCGTGCTGGCGGCCATCGAATCCGGCGAGAGCGCTGGGAGCGAAGACGCCTCGGTCGTTAGCGTCGCCGACGAGAAGGCCCTGACCGCGGCCCTGAAGGCCCACCTCGGCAATCTCGTCCCGAACGGCTACGCCTCCATCCAGGCATATGTGGCTCAGACTCCGGCCCGCGACGCGGCTCTGTCCGCGATCAGGACGCTGCTCCGCGACGCCACCCACCGCGCGACCACCGTCGGCTACGGGCCGCGATTCCTCCACTCCACGGGCCAGCTCCACAAGGGCGGAACGCCCACGGGCTGGTTCCTGCAGCTCGTGTCCGAGCACCCGGACGATCGAGACATCCCGGGCAAGGGGTATACCTTCGGCCAGCTGATCGACGCTCAGGCAATCGGCGACGCCAGGACGATCGAAAGCCACTCCCTGCCGATCATTCGGATAAGTCTCGGCCGGGACGCAGACGCCGGCCTGGCCGCCGTCGGACGTGCCCTTGCCGCGGCGCTCAAGGAGGCGTAGAGGAATGGAACTCGGCTTCATCGGACTCGGCCGGATGGGCGCCAACATGGTGCGACGCTTGCTCCTGGACAAGCACCATATCGTCGCCTACAACCGGACCGCGGAGAAGACTCGCGAGATCATGACCGAGGGCTCGGACGGCGCCTTCTCCATTGAGGAGCTCGTCGCCAAGCTGGCGAAGCCGCGCGCCGTATGGGTGATGGTTCCTTCCGGCGACGCCACCGAATCGATGATCGACGAGTTGCTCAAACTCCTGGAGCCGGGTGACACGATCGTGGACGGGGGCAACTCCAACTTCCACGACGGCGTGCGCCGCCACGCCAAAGCTGCCGAGCACGGCGTCAACTTCATCGACGCCGGAACCTCCGGCGGAGTGTGGGGCCTCAAGATCGGTTACTGCCTCATGGTCGGCGGCGATCCCGAGCCGGTCCAACGCCTGGAGCCCATATTCCGCTCCCTTGCGCCGGAGAACGGTTATCTGCACGCGGGCGGTCCCGGCGCGGGCCACTACGTCAAGATGATCCACAACGGCATCGAGTACGGNNGAGGGCTTCGAGATCCTCCACGCCTCGGACTACAAGCTGGACCTGGCCGCGATCGCCGACCTCTGGATGCACGGTTCGGTCGTGCGGTCGTGGCTCCTCGAATTGGCCGTTTCGGCCTTTTCGCAGGACCAGGATTTCACTCACCTGAAGGGCTGGGTCGCCGACTCGGGCGAGGGTCGCTGGACCGTGCAGGAGGCGATCGACAAGGACGTCCCGGCGCCGGTCATCACCCTCAGCCTGCTCAACCGCTTCCGCTCGCGCCAGGACGACAGCTACCAGGCCAAGGTCCTCGCGGCGCTTCGGAACGAGTTCGGCGGCCACGCCGTGAAGACCGAATAGGGCCGCGGTGAGCCCCGCCCGCGTCCCAGCGGCGCCACCAGTTGCGAGAACCGCCCGCCAGCTCCGGGAGTCGGTTACGGCCGCCCGTCGCCGCGGTCGGGCCGACACGGACACGAATCCGCTCCGGCAGGGCTTGCGGCTCGAGCGCGTCCCGGATCCGTGCGCCTTCGTGTTGTTCGGCGCCACCGGAGACCTGGCCCATCGCAAGGTCGTGCCGGCGATCTATCAGCTGTGGCGGACCAACCTGCTCCCGGTCGAGTTCAGCCTGGTGGCCGTCGCTCGCCGGCCATATACGAGCGAGGCCTTCGCCGCCGAGCTCAAGGCCTCGCTCGAGAAGTACTCCCGCGTCCTGCCGATCGACGAGGACTCATGGGCCGAGCTGGCCAAGCGAATCACATACCAGCAGCTCGACTTCGCCGATGACGCCGGGTTCGACAGCCTCGGCCAGAAGCTCGACGAGCTGGACGCCAAATGCGGCACCGCCGGAAACCGGCTCTTCTATCTGGCGGTCCAGCCGTCGCAGGTGACGGAGATCGTGCGGCAGTTGGGCCGTGTCGGACTGGACAAAGAGGTCCGCGGCGCGGGCTGGCGACGCTTGATCGTCGAGAAGCCGTTCGGGCGCGACCTGGACTCGGCGCGCCTGCTCAACCACGAGGTCCACAAGGTCTTCCGCGAATCGCAGGTCTATCGAATCGACCACTACCTGGGCAAGGAAACGGTTCGCAACCTGATGGTCTTCAGATTTGGCAACGGCATCTTCGAGCCGGTCTGGAATCGGAGCTACGTGGACCACGTCCAGATCACGGTGGCCGAGTCGATCGGAGTCGAGGCCCGTGGCGCTTTCTACGAGGAGACCGGCGCCAGTCGCGACATCCTGCAGAACCACCTTCTGCAACTGATGACGCTCGTGGCGATGGAGCCGCCCTCGTCATTTCAGGCGGACGCGCTCCGCGACCAGAAGCTGCAGGTTCTTCGGGCAATCGCCGCGCCGGATGCCGACCAGGTCCGCAAGAACGTCGTTCGCGGCCAATATGGCCCCGGCTGGGTTCAGGGCGAACCCGCAGCCGGCTATCGCCAGGAACCCGAGGTGGATCCGGAGTCGGAGACGGAGACGTTCGTCGCCGGCCGCTTCGAGATCGACGACTGGCGCTGGAGCGGCGTCCCGTTCTACCTGCGCGCCGGGAAGCGGATGCCGAAGCGCGCCACCGAGATTTCCATTCAGTTCAAGGACGTGCCGCTCCGCCTCTTCCGCGAGTCGACCGGAGATCCTGCCCCCAACGTTCTGGCCATGCGCATTCAACCCGACGAGGGCATCATGCTGCGCTTCGCGGCAAAGGTGCCGGGGCTCGGGCTGGACGTTCGGACGGTGAACATGGACTTCGCCTACGACACATCGTTCGTGGTGGATTCACCGGACGCATACGAGACGCTCATCCTGGACTCGCTGCTGGGCGATGCCTCGCTCTTCACCCGGGCGGACGAAGTCGAGGCGGCGTGGGGCGTGGTCACGCCCATCATCAACGCCTGGGCGGAGATGCCGCCGCCGCACTTCCCCAACTATGCGGCCGGTTCGTGGGGACCTGAGGCCGCCGATGAGTTGCTGGAGAGGGACGGCAGACGGTGGCGAAGGATCTGATGCCGGCCAGGCCGGTGGCCCATTCCGTCCCCGAGATCGAGGACCAGCTGGGCAAGCTGTGGGAGCGCGCTGCTGTTGCCCGAGCCGAGGCCGCGAAGGCGGAGGCCGCGCTCGTCGCAGCTCAGGCTGAGGCCGCCGCCCGCGCCGCATCCGCCCTTGCGACCGCGCGTGACACCAGCGACGGCGGCGGCAGCCACGTCGCTGCCAGAACCAGCGTCCTGAACCTGGTCGTTGTTGCGGGCGACGAACAGGCGGCCCAGAAATGCGCGGCGATAATCATGGCGACCGCAACTCGCCATGCGTCGCGATCGCTGATCCTCTCCGCCGTCGACCCGAGCGGCCCGGCAGGCCTGGAGGCCCGCATCGAGGCGCTATCCATGGCCACTGCCGGAGGCCGGGCCGAGACCGGCGCAGAGACGATCTACGTCACCGCGCACGGCGAGACCGGGGCGCACTTCGCTTCGATCATCGTGCCCCTCCTCGTCCACGACCTGCCCGTCGCCCTGTGGTGGCCGGCCGATCCACCCTTCGGCTCGCGTCGGGCCGATCGGCTTCTGCCAATCGCGGACCGCCTGATCGTCGATGGCTCCGCCTGGTCCGGCGATGGCCTGGGCATCCTTGCCCAGCTGGCGGCGGCAGTCGAGGAACGACGGGTCGTTGTCGCCGACTGGGCACTTCTGCGGCAGGCTCGCTGGCGCGAGGCGATCGCCTCGGTCTACGACCTCCCGGACCTGCGGCCGCATCTGGGAGCAGTCCGCCGCATCTCCGTCGACTATGCCCCCGAAGGGCAGGGCGACGCGGTCTGGGAGACGAACGTGGTCCGGCCGCTTTACCACGTCGCCTGGCTCGCGTCCCGGCTGGGGATGACCGTTGCAAAGCCGATCCGCAGAGAGAGTGCGGGGCGGCGAGTTGCCACTCTCCGGCAGAAGGAGCATGAGGTTGCGGTCGTCCTCCGGCCGGCCGGTTCCGACCTCGGCCCCGGATCTACCGTCCGAGTGGAGATCACGTCCCGGTTCCGGGGCGCCGAACTGGTCGGCAGCATTACCGCCGACGATCACACGGTCGAAGTGTCGATCCGGGACGACGGCCGGGAGCGTGTTCGGCGGAGCTATGCCGCACCCCGCCTCACCGACGTCGACCTGCTCGCCCTGGCCGTTGAAGAGGGCGCAGCCGACCCAATTGCAGTACATGCCCTAGCTACCGCTCACCGACTTCTCGGCGTAGAGTCCGACGCACACAAGACGCCCGACAGGCACAGGAGTCAGGACTATGACTGAGCACGAGCCAGACCTATCCCCGACCTCCGAAAAGCTGGCCGGCACGACCGCTGTCTCGCTGCCCGCGCCGAACAAGGGCGAGCCAGAAGTTGTCGTCGCCGCCGGCCCCGACGAGGCCGCCGCCGAAGCCGCCGAACGGATCGCGGCCGCGTTGATGGCGGCCATAGAGCGGCGTGGCCGGGCGGACTTCTGCACGACCGGCGGCAGTACGCCGATCCCGATCTACCGCCTCCTCGCCCAGTCCCCACTGGTGGACACGATTCCGTGGCAGCACGTCCACATCTGGTGGGGTGACGACCGCTTCGTGCCGCGCGGCCACCCCGAGTCGAACGTGACCGCGCTGGACGACGTCTTGCTGGGTGGCGGCGGATCGACCGGCGGAGCGCCGCTGCCGTCGGCGAACATCCATCCGTTCCCAACCGATCGGGCGCTGGCCGAGTACCGCGACACCCACTGGTGCGCCGCTCGCTATGCCGAGGAGCTGGGCTCCCAGGTCCCGATCGTCGAGGGCAACTGGCCCGCGTTCGATCTCATCCTGGTCGGCGTCGGCGACGACGGGCACGTCCTTTCGTGCTTCCCCAATTCTCCGGCCCTCGACTCGATGGCCTGGACGATGGGCGTTCCCGCGCCTTCTCAAATCGGGCCACACCTGCCGCGCATGACCGTCAACCCGCGGCTGCTGGAGGCGGCTCCCGTCCTGGTGGTCACGTGGGGCGCATCAAAGGCGGAAGCGCTTGGCCACGTCTTTGGAGAGACGCGCGACGACCGCCTCTGGCCGGTCCAGCGAACACGCCGCACCGGCGGATTCTGGATAGTGGACGAGGCTGCCGCGGCGAAGATCCCGGCGGGATTGCGCGGGTAGTTCGCGGGGCACCGGCGATCCGCAGCGGCGATCCGCAGCGGCGATCCGCAGCGGCGCGTACCCGGGCGCGGTCGGGACTCTACCTCGCGCTCTGCTTTGCCTCGGCCGCGGCCAGAGCGGCAAGCGCAGCGTTGACGTTGCCGCCAACCGACTTGAGGATCTGCAAGTAGAGCGCTCGGTCCTCGGCCTTGACGGTTGCGGGCACGGCGGTGGTAGTGACGGTCGCCGCCGGGCCTATGAGCGCCGCGACGGACGCCGCCGGGGCGGGCGGCGGAGCCTTTCTCGCGGGTGGCGACGCGGCAGGCGAGGCTGCCGGCGTTGCCGCGGCAGTGTTCGCGGTGGCCGGATCGATTGCCTGGACGTTCATGGCGGGTGCCTCAGTACTTGCCATGGGTATCGGCTGAGACTTCCGGATAAGAAGAGGGGGGACGACCAGCGACCTCCCCCACCGCCGAGGCGCCGGAGATGCCTAGCGACGCCTGGCCGGGACTTCACGCTGCCAGCGCTCGCCGGCGGCAGAGCGGCGCGGCAGATCTGGCACCAGGCCTTCACGGACGGCTCGGGCGGCAAGCTCGGCGCGATTCTGAGCGTGAAGTTTCTCGACGATGTTCTTGAGGTGGAACTTGACCGTGTTCTCGCTGATGCCGAGTTCGGTCGCAATCTCGCGGTTGCGCTGGCCGATCGTGACGAGCTTGAGAACCTCCAGCTCGCGCTCGGTCAGACGCCCCGTGTCCTGGCGAGTGCCACCCGGCGCTCGAAGGAAATCGTCGATGATCCGGGCAGCGGTTGCCGGGGTGATCGCCGGTTCTCCGCGAGCCACGCCCTCCAGCATGGACCGAAGCTGTGGCGCTTCCAGGTTCTTGAGCAGGTAGCCCTGGGCGCCCGCCTTGATGGCTCGGAAGAGATCCGCCTCATCCTCGCTCACCGTCAGCATGACGATCGCGACCTCGGGGTGCCGCTCCTTGATCCGGGCCGTCGCCTCCAGGCCAGACACGTTCGGCATCCGAACGTCCATCAGGACAACGTCGGGCGAGGTTGCGTCGACGATGTCGACCGCCTCACCGCCGTCGGAGGCCTGGCCCACTACCTCGTGACCCCAGGCAAGAAGGAGCGAAGCCACTCCATCGCGGAATAGGGCATGGTCGTCAACGAGCACGGTTCTCATGGCGTTCAGTCTGCCTCCGAAACGGTCGCAGCGGGCGATCGGACCGCCTGGTGCTGCCCTATTGGATGGTCGATCTCACCAGACGAGGCGGAGCCATCCGGGATTTGACTCAAGGAGCCGCTGCCTGCTGGGATGTGTAGTTCGACCTGTGTTCCGGCACCTGGTCGGCTGTGCCAGACGATGCTTCCCCCAACCGACTCCGCCCGCTCCCGCATCCCCGCCAGACCGAAGTGCGGCCACCGCTCCGGGCCGATTGCCAGGAGTTCGGCTTCGAAGCCGGTGCCGTCATCGTCCACGCGAAGAACCAGTTCATCGCCCTCGAGGGCCAGGTCGAGCCCGACTCTGCGGGCGCGGGCATGCTTGCGGACGTTGGTCAGGGCCTCGCGGGCGATGCTGAAGACTTCGGCCTGAGCGGCCGCCGAGAGTTGCGCTTGTGCGGCTTCGGGGCTGGCGTGGAATTGCACGGCGAGCTTGGAAGATTCCGCGAACAGGGCCGCGTATTCCTCAAGGGCAGCGGCCACGCCCCGATCCGCGGGCACGGGCGTCGAGAGGCTCAGAATCGACTCGCGCACATCCACGTAGACGGAACGCGCCGCCGAGGCCAGCTCGGCCAGCTGCCGACGCGCTTCGACGACCTGGCCGGCTGCCAGCATCTCCTCCACGGCCTGGGACTTGGTGTTGACGTAGGCAAGGACCTGGGCGAGGCCATCGTGCATTTCACGAGCGATGCGTTCGCGCTCACCCTGAATCGCCAGCACCTTGAGCTGGCTCTGTAGTCGCGCCGCCTCGAGGGCCAGCCCGGCCTGTGTCGCCAGGGCGGTAAGCGTCTCCATGTCGGCGGCACCGAAGCTGCGGTGAAGGCCCTTGGGAACCGCGACGCCAAGCATCCCGACTCGCTTGTCGCCGTGGCTCACGGGCGCGGAAAGTCGTATCTCGTATCCGGGCCGCAGATAGCAGGCGAGGTCATCCTCGGCTGGCGCCATCACGCCACCGGCCATCGGCTCATCGCCCAGGAGGACGCCGGGGGTGGCGCGCGCGGCTCGGAGACACAGTTCACCGGCCGGGCCGTCCAGGGCGAGCAGCGCCGCGTCGGCCCGTAGCAGCGAGCGGGCATGGTCGACTATCGCGGCGATCGTCTGGTCGGGGTCGGCCTGTCCGGCAACGGCAAGGCTGATGTCGTAGAGGGCTCGCAAGACGGCGTTGCGCGACTCGAGGATGTCGTTGCGTTCGCGGAGGTCCCGGGTGAGTCGATCGATCTGACGGAAGGCGAACCAGGCGCCTGTCCCGACGACCGCGGCGACAACCGCCAGCACGAGCAGCGTGTGGAACGGGAACGGCAGGAACGCATCGAATGCCGTGTCGCTCAGAGCCTCGACCGTGCCCACGAGCACGACCGCGGCCGCGACAATGAGCCAGCGACGACTGTTGTACATCCGTTGCTCCAGCGGAGAGGCGTCCGGCCGGCTCAACCTCGGCCGGCCCGGCCCACCCTTTCGGAGAGCACTATGCGCCGCGATGGATCCCATCGGCCGGAATCGGCCGGACTGTCCTGGAGCGCGGCACGCGGCCCTCTGGCGACGATCTGGCGACGCGGAAGTCAGGCGTCCGATCTGGTCCGCGCCGCCAAATATGTCGTAGCGACCGATCAGATCCGTTGACGGGCGGCGAGGGCTCGGAGATAGTCGTTGCGACATGGTCGCCACGAGCAGATCCACACCGAAACCNNCCGGAGGTGTACCGGCGGTATCACTGGGCCCAGCGGGTCCAGGGAGCGGAGCTGCCGGTCACGCGCCGAGGGCTGGAGGTGCTGCAGCATCTCTCGGCCAGCGGACCGTTGACCGTCGGCGAACAGGCCGAGCACCTGGGCTTGAGGCGCAACTCCGTTTCGGAGCTGCTCCAACGCCTCGAGGCAAAGGGGCTCGTTGCCCGGATCCGCGACGAGCGCGACGAGCGCCGGGTTCTGGTCTGGCTGACCGAGTCGGGGCGCGATGTCGTCTCGCGGATCGGCCAGGTGCTGGCCCCGGATCTCATCGCCCAGACCATGGCTGCACTTTCACCCGAGGACCGAGCGATCGTTGTCCGCGGCATCGAATTGCTCGTCTCGGTCGACTTGTCGAACCCAAACACGGCGCCCTCGCTGGACGCCGCCTCGCCACCCAGAAAGGAGACCCACCAATGACCATGGCCGTCAGTTGCGAGTCGTGTGGAATGCCGCTCGCCGGTGCCGAAGATCACGCCCTGGCCGACCCGGCAATCCCCTACTGCACCCACTGCGCCCCGGAAGGCACTCTGCCCAGCTTCGACGACCGACTGGAGCGCTTCACTCAATGGACGATGGGCCAGGAAGGCCTGGACCACGATGCGGCAAAAGAGAAGGCGCGCGCCTACATGAAGACGATGCCGGCCTGGAAAGACGTCCAGTAGCCGAAAAGCCCAGTCAATCGGCGGAAGGTCGTCGGGGAGATCCGGCCCCCTTCCGCCAAACCCGCGCTCCGGCCCTGGCCATCGTTCGCGAGGCTGACCTCGAATCCTTCGATGGGCTGACCCTCGACGAGGGACCAACCGCCTATCATCGAAATCGGCGCTCACCTACGAGGCGCAGCACACGAGCACGGGAGCCAGTAATGCCTCATATGGACTTCGTCGGCTGGATCGTCGTCGGCCTGCTTGCCGGGGCGCTCTCCGGCGCCGTGGTGGAGAAGGATCCGAACGGCTGTCTGGCCAACACTGTCGTGGGCATCCTGGGCGGTCTGCTGGGTGGTTGGTTCGCCACGGAGCAGCTTCATATGGACAGCACTCGCGGCTTCCTGGGAGCTCTCCTCGTCGCATTCCTCGGCGCCGTCGTGATACGCCTCATCCTCGACGCCCTCGAAGGCGGCGATCGACGCAACCGGCGCCGCGGCGACCACCACTACCCGTCGCCCGCCTCACCACTAGCCGTCGCCCGCCCACCGCTAGCCGTCGCCCGCCTCACCACTAGCCGTCGCCCGCCATCGAGCAAGGCGCGAAAGTCAAGCGGAACCTGACTCGGCGCCAACGAAGGAATGCGCCGACTGAGGCGTCCGGGGACCTACCCGTTGCGACAGGCTGGACGATATTGGCATCGTCAGCGCCGCTATGAGCGATCGCGGTAGCATTCGCGCGCCATAAGTCCGGTCTTCCGGCGTCAACCGCCGCTCAGGAGCCGGGCCAGCCGCTCGCTTACCAGGCCCCAAGGAGGGCGACGATGACGACCAGCAACACCGAGAACGCCACGTCTGCCAAGCCAGAGGCCGCCGCGGCAACCCCGGCAGAGCCCAAGGCGCCTGCCGACCGGCCGTACTCGCCCGGTCTGACCGGAGTCATCGCCGCCGAAACGGCCATCGGCTTCGTCGACGGCCTCAACGGCCAGCTCCTCTACCGCGGCTATCCGATCGGCCAGCTCGTCGAGAAGGGCACGTACGGTCGCGTCGCCGAGTTGCTCTGGACTGGCGAGTGGCGCAAATCGGCACGCCTTGTCCCGGCCGAGGTTCCGGAGCCGGTGATCTGCGTTCTCCGGGAGCTGCCCGATCACACTCACCCCATGGATGCCCTGCGGACGGCTGTCTCTGTCTGGGGTGCCTGGCGCCGGCCGCACTGGCCACCCACCGTGGATCAGGCCCGTGAGATCACCGCGCTCGCCCCGTCGGCGCTGGCCGCGTTTCACCGGCTTCGCAACGGCCTCGAGCCGGTTGCTCCGAACCCCAAGCTCTCTCTCGCGGGCGGCTTCCTGCAGCAGCTGACCGGCAAGGACCCGGATCCGGCCGCGGCCCGAGCGCTGGACGCCTACTTCATCGTCGGCGCCGAGCATGGCCTGAACGCCTCCACGTTCACCTGCCGCGTCATCATCTCGACCAGATCAGATCTGGCCAGTGCAGTCTGCGGCGCCATCGGAGCCCTGAAGGGGCCGCTCCACGGCGGCGCGCCGGCCGAAGTGGTGAGCCAACTGCACGAGATCGGCTCGCCCGAACGCGCCGAGAAGTGGGTTCGCGAGGCGATCGCTCGCGGCGACAAGATCATGGGCTTCGGCCACCGCGTCTACCGCGCCTACGATCCCCGCGCCGCCGCGCTGCGCAAGGTGGCCGAGGGCATGTCGGACATGGCCGACTGGCTGGACACGGCGGTCAAGGTGGAGGATGTGGTCCTGCGCATATTCGGCGAGTTGAAGCCTGACCACGTCATCAAGACCAACGTCGAGTACTACGCCGCCGCGGTCCTGCAGGGCGTCGGGCTGCCACCCGACCTCTTCCCGCCGACCTTCGCTCTGGCCCGCATGGCCGGCTGGAGCGCCCACGCCATCGAGCAGGCCTCAGCCGACAAGCTGATTCGGCCCGACGCTCGATACGTCGGCCCGCCGGAAACCCCCGTTCCCACGTTTCAGCGCTAGCTAGCCGCGGTCGTCTCGATTTCGGCGGCACCAACCCGCTTGTCGGGGCGCCGGGCGAAGCCGATCGCAAGAACAACGCCCGCCGCCATGATCAGCGCCGCCACGTAGAAGACCATGCGGAGACCGGCCGTGACAACACCGGCGCCCAACGCCGGCCCGGCAATACCGCCGACGTAGAGCGGCAGGTAGATCAGGTTCAGCGTCGCCGAGCGTCGCTCCGGCGGCGTCTCGGTGGCCAGCAGGCCCGAAACCATCGCTCCGACGACGGCCTGGAAGGCGATCGCGAGGCTGTAGGCGACGGCCAGCCAGGCTACGGTCGCGCCCATTGGCAAGATGGCGAATGCAACGGCGATGCCAGCAATCGCGGCCACCAGCACGGGCCTGAAACCAATGCGGTCGGCGATCCAGCCGCCCAGCGGCGAGAAGGCCGCCCCGACGATCGTGGCCACGCCGAGCACGACGCCGACCGAGCCGGCGACCGCAAGCGACGTGTGCTCGACGTCGTGAATGAGAAGGGTCATGTACTGGGCTGCCATCTGGCGGCCCACGAATACCACGCCGTAGACAACGAACAGCCAGCGCACGATCGGGTCCGACATGACGCCGCGGACCGCTCCAAAGGCCAGCCGAAGGGTGCTCCCGGTAGGCACGACTTCCGGCCTCACTTCGGCGGACGCGACGGCCAGCATGAAAGCGACCCCAATCGAGAGGATCGCGGCGAATGCAAAGACCGCAGCGCTGGCGAAATGGAGCCCGTCGATCATGAGGGCCCCCAGGGCCGGCCCTGCGCCAAATCCGAGCGGGCTGCTCGCGGCGAAGATGCCCAGTGCCAGACCCAGGCGGTGTCGAGGTGTGGCGTCCCGGATCGCGGCAATCATCACGCCGCTGTTGCCCAGCTGGAAACCAACCAACAGCATGCCGACCACCAGTTGCCAGGGAACGGCGCTGGCGGCGATCACCCCGAACACCAGCGCCTCCACGAGTGCGCTGCGGACGATTACGGCTTTGCGGCTGTACTTGTCGGCCCAGACGCCCCATAGAGGGATCAGGGGCAAGCCGGTGAGGAAGAAGAGGGACCCGAGAACGCCGACCAGATGCTGAACGTCCGCCGCCGCCACGCCCACTTCGGTAAGCCGGTTGGGCAGGAAGGCATAGATCTGCGCCACTCCAAGACCCTCGGTGAAGGACGCAATCCAGTACATGGCGAGCAAGGGCCGCCAGTCGGGCGCAGGACGAGAGTTCACTCGATCAGCCTATCCGAGCCGGCCCGTTGGAGCAGAATTGGCGCGACGGGCGGAGCGCGGAGGGTCGCAACATGGCTCCGAGGAGCCCTCCCGGCAGAGGCAGATACCCCTCCAGTTTTCCTCGAACGTCCGCAGGCAGTATCTTTCCCAGGTCCATCGCCGACGGCTGATGGATCGGACAGGAGGATCCCGCGTGGACGATAAGCTCTGGAAGAACGTTTCCATCGGTCTAGGAGTGATCTGCGCGCTGCTCATCGGCGTGGCCGGCGCTTTGCTCGTTGTTGGGCACAAAGGCGGATCTGCGGCCGCCACGCCGACGCCCAGATCGAGTGGCGTCGCATCCGTGCCGACGGGGCCCACGGAGTCTCTCCCGCCCTCGGGCGGCCCCTCTCCAACCGTCTCCGCGCCTACTCCAAAGCCGGGCGCGGTCAGCCCCGCCACAGTCGAGTTCAACAATCTCGCCCTTGACGCGGAGAAGGATCCGCTGATGACCAAGAGGACCTTCACATACACCTCCGACGGCGGTGGGGCGTTCTCCGTGGCGACGACCAAGATCTCAAGGTACGGCTATGTCAGGCTGTGCTACACGGATAACGACGGCAAGAAATCAACGAGCAAGTGCGCGATCAACGGGGCCGGCAAGATGGCGAGCCTATCCAAGACCGCGACTGCCACCACCCATACCTGGACTGTGACGATCGTCGGCTACAAGGCCTCCAAGCCGACCGTGTCCATCAAGTTCACCTGGCCCACCTCCAGCCCCAGCATCAAACTGAGCGACGGCCGGTTCCAGGGCACCTCCGGCACGAGCACCGCTGCCTCCGACGCCCTCGGTGGCATCACGGCCGCATTCCGGCCGCGGGGCATCGGCACCCTCTCCGTCGACGCCGTGTGGACGCTCGCAACGACGGACGCCTCGATGACGCTTCTGGACACCACGTCATCGCCCGCCGTCACGATCGATCAGCGCCAGTACCAATCGGTTGGATCGATCACGCCCAAGTTCGAGGCCAAGGTCGACCCGACGAAGAAGTACCAGGTCCAACTGGTCAGAACCGGAGCCGACAGCTCGGATCGCCCCGACCTCACCGTCCAGATTTCGTTCCCGTAGTTCGCAACCGACACCACTCTGGACCAGAGTCGGCTCTGAAGCCTGAATTCGATTAGTCGATTCGGCGGGCTTGGACTCACAGAGTGGAGGTCCAGGGTTGGACGACGTGCCCGAAGAGGGGCTCTCCAGCGAAGGGCAGGATCGGGAGGCGGCCGCCGCTATCGCCGAGATGGCGTCGTCCCTTGCCGAAGCGGCTGCCCCTCAGATCGCGGCCGCCGCTATCGCCGAGATGGCGTCGTCCCTTGCCGAAGCGGCTGCCCCTCAGATGGGCGAGGGCGGCGGTCCGACGGCGGATGCGCAGCCGGTTCGAAGCAACAGCCTGCGGCGTCTGTTCGATCGACGACCCAGGCTTGACCTTCGACGCCGCCTAAACCCGCGACGCTGGACCAGACCAAGGCCCACCTTGGGCCGCCGGCAATTGCGCCGTTCGGCGGCTGCCCTCGCTCTGTCGGCCGCGCTGGTCCTCGGGTTCAGTGGCTCAGTTGCGCCGTTGAACGGCCACGCCCCAAGGGTGACGCCACTCCCAGTGGCCGCGGCGAGCCCAACGGTTGCGCCTTCAAGCTCGGCCTCTTTGCCGGCAAGCAACGTCCCCGTCGGCACGCCAAGCCCTTCCGCGATGCCGAGCCAGAGCCTGAATCCCCCGAGCCTGAGCCCTCCGTCTCCAGGCCGGTCCGCGCCGAGACCAACCTCCTCCACGGCGACCATCACCTTCTCGAGCCTGATGCTGGACCCCGTCCCGGGCTCCGGTTCGGAGCGTGCCTTCGCGTTCACCAGCGATGGCCCGGGCACCGTTTCGGCTCAAATCGTCGCCGCCTCGCCGATGGACTCGATGGAGTTGTGCATGGCCGCGGACGACGCGGCTCCGGAATGCGATCGTGGAGCAACGCCGGGCCTCACCCAAACCTCCGCCGGCATCCACTCGCACTGGACCGTGACCCTCGTCTCGGGGAACGTAGGCTCGCCCACCGTTGATGTGCAGTTCAGCTGGCCTACGGACAATCCGAAGATCACGGTGAGCCACGCCCGCTTCCAGGGCTACCCAAATCCGGACTCACTCCGCACGCTCAGCGCCACCTTCAAGACCCGAGCTGCCGGCACCGTCAGCGTCGATGCTTCGTGGCCGCCGGTAGCGGCAGACGCGACGCTGACCCTCACTGATGTCTCGTCCGCTAAACCGGCCGCCGTGGACGCGGTCACGTACGCCAGTGCCGGCGCGATTCTGCCGGTCTATTCGCATGCCCTCCGGAAGGGCCGGACCTACAAGGTGGACCTGTTCAATGGAAGCCCGGACAGCGTCATCCCAGACCTGTCAGAGACGATCGCGTTCCCGTAGCCTGGGATCTGCCGACTCGCCCGATGCGGAAGGGACCGGTGCTCAGTCGCTGCCGAGTTCGTCGGCCCGGACAAGGCGGTGGAGGGCTCGGATGCGAAAACCGGTCCAGACCCCCGAGCGGAAGTAGACATCGGCCCGGGCAATGGCCAGCGCCTCCTCCTCGCCTGGGACACGGATCAGGATCAGCGAGCCAGACATATCGGCGAAGCCGCCGACCTCGATGATCGTGCCCGCCTCGCGAAGCTTGGCGACGCGGGCCAGATGTTCCGCCCGGACCGCCTTCCGTCGCTCGGCGGCGTCGGCGGCATAGTTGGCCTCCACGACCCAGATCTGATCGAAGGCGAAGCTCTCGGGGATTTCGCCGGCCATCTTGCGCTACGCCTCGCCTTGCTCGCCGGTGGCCCCATCGGGGCCTGGCACCGGAGTCTCCGCCTCGGGATCCGCGGGCGGCAGAACCGTGACCAGAGTCTCGTCACCATCAGCCCCAGAGGTGCCGGCAGGTTCATCTGCCGCGGCGGCTATCTCCGCGGCCGATGCCTGCGCCTCTGCGAGCAGGACACTGGCGAGACCGCGCGACGTCGCGGTAACCGGCCTGGCAGTATCTGCGGGCCTGGCAAGAGGCTCGGCCGCTGAGTCGTTTGCCGCGAGATTGGCCTGGCCGCCGGCCCGGGCCGTGGCGCGGGCCGCGATCGGACCGGCGGAGGCGGCCTCCGCCTCGCTCGGGCCGGGCAGTTCCACGACCGCATCCGCGAGGCCGTCGTACCGGTTGGAGCAGGCCAGGTAGATGACCTGGAAGTCCGACGAAATCTCGCGTAGCAGCAGCGCGGCTCGGGCAGCTCGGGCGTCGTCGAACGTCACGAACGGGTCGTCCAGGATCAGCGGCGGGCGTCGCCCCTGGGTCACCAGCCTCACCAGGCCGATGCGGGCTGCCAGGAAGACCTGGTCGATCGTCCCCTTGCTGAGTTGATACGCCGGCACCCAATCGCCACGTTCCGGGGCCCAGACGCCGATGTCCAGGGTGTGGTCATCGATGTTCACCCGCTTGTATCGGCCACCGGTGAGCCGGGAAATGTCCCGGCCAACCTGCTGCTCGAGGAAACGTGTGGCCTTGCGCATCGTTCCGCTCTCGGAGGCCTCGATCGCGGCCAGAGTCTTCTCGTAGATTCGGACCCGCCGCCGCAGCGCGGCCAGCTGGCTCTGCCATGTGACGAGTCGCTCGCACTCGCCCGCAACCTGTTCCGAGTCAACCGGATTGGCATCGACACGCGCGATCGCGCCAGCCTCCGCGTCGCGAGCCCGTTCCAGTGCCGCGTGGCGTTCGCGGACCTCGGCATCGAGCTTCTCTCGAGCCCGTGCATCATTGGCAATGGGCCCCAGCCCACTGAGCGCGGCCGCCTTCTGTTCCATCTCCAGAGCGGCCCGGTCGCGCAGATCGGCGACGCTGTCACTGCTCTGGCCGGCCAGCAGGGCCGAGACCTGGACCTGCAGCGTGGCAATCTCCTGGCGCCGCGCTTGTTCGCCCGTCAGTAGCTTCTCGGCTTCGGCGATATCGTGCACGCCCAGTTCTTTGAGGATGTTCTGCACCGCCGAATTCGCTACGCGCAGACCCTCTTCGGTCCCGACTCGACCCTGCCGCCGGAGCGTTCGATCGCGGCCGCGGGCCTCGTTGATCCGATGGACGTTCATCGCCACCGTCCGGCGCTCCCAGGCGCGCATCAGCAGGAAAGCCGTGATGGCCAGCAGGACGACTCCCATCAGGATCGCCGGCAGCAGCGGCTTGATGACCCCAAAGGAGATCGTCATGACCGCGATGCTCAGTGTCGCCAATGCCCCGACCCCAAGCATCAGGTATTCCGGCTCCGGCTCGTCCGGCTCGACCTCGGGCCCGAGGTCTTCGCGCAGGGTTTCTGACATGACGGAGACCCTGCTCTGCATGGTCCGCATCCGGTCGAGCTGGTCGCGCAGGCCCGACATCGAACGCTCGGGAATGGCTTCCAGGTCCGCCAGACGCTTCTGCGCCTCGGCGGCCTGCCGATAGCGCTCGAAGCGTTCCGCGATGACCGTCCGATCGGACTGAAGGCGCTCGGCCTGGCGCGCGCCTTCGAGCATGTTGCGGCTCTCGGTCAACGCGATCTCGGCCTTGACTCTCGAGTCGCGAGCCTGAGCCTGAGCATCGCGATCCTGCTCGAGCTTCCGCAGCGCAGCCTCGCCACTCTTGAGCGCCTGCTCGGCGCGAGCAACCGCT
>PMIE01000025.1 GCA_003156975.1 Chloroflexota bacterium
TGAGAATGAGGAGGCACCACGGTAGCCCACCTTAGGGGAAGTCGCCCCGAGTGCAGAGCATCCGCGTTCGCGTCATGCCGGTTCCATGTGATCCGCCGACACATGTGGATGCCGCCGCTCGAGCGAGGCGCCCTCGACATCGACGTTCGGGAGCAGGCGGTCCAGCCAACGCGGGAGCCACCAGGCCCAGTCGCCTGCGAGCGTCATGAGCGCTGGCAGGATCAGGAGCCGGACGAGGAACGCGTCGACCAGGACTCCGAACGCGAGCGCGAATCCGATCGGCCGGATGATCGCGCTGTCCGAGAGTACGAAGCTGCCGAAGACCGACGTCATGATGATCGCGGCGGCGATGACGACCGCGCGCCCGGCGCGAAGCCCGAGGACGACCGCGGTCTTCGAGGGTGCTCCGTGAGCGTACGCCTCGCGCATCCCCGAAGCCAGGAAGAGCGTGTAGTCCATCGCCAGACCGAAAAGGATCCCGAAGAGGACCGTCGGCAGGAAGTCGAGGATCGGCGCCGGCGTGGAGACCCCGGAGATCGCGCCGAACCAGCCCCACTGGTAGATGGCGACGACACCGCCGAGCGCGGCGAAGTACGAGATCACGAAGCCGCCGGTCGCCACGAGCGGGAGGAGGAGCGAGCGGAAGACCACGATCATGATCAGGAGCGAGAGCCCGACCACGACGAGCATATAGAGGGGCAGGGCGTCGGCGAGCTTCTGGCTGATGTCGATGTTGCCGGTCGTCTGGCCGGCGACGCCGATGACAACCCCGTCTTTGAGCGGCGAGGCGGTCCGGAGCGCCTGGACGAGCTGCTCGGTCGAGACGCTCGACGGTCCCTCCTCGGGGAGCACCTGGAACGCGGTGACGGTGCGGTCGGCCGAGGCGCCGACCAGGGCGACGGCTACGACACCATTGAACCCGGCGAGGCGCTTGGCGACGGCGACCTGAGCGTCGAGCAGTTGGGCCTCGGTGGTGCCGGTCGGCAGATCGGCGACGACCAGGAGCGGGCCGTTGGCCCCCTGGCCGAACTTCTCGCCTATCAGGTCGTACGCCTTGTGCTGCGTCGTGTTCGGGTTGTCCGCGGAGCCGAGCGGGAGGCCGAGGCGGAGCGATGCGGACGGGATAGCGATGACCGCGAGAGCGGCGACGCCGATGACCGCGAGAGCGATCGCCCGCAGGGCGGGTACCGGGCGCGCCGCAGCCACCGGCGCGGGGCCGACCTGGCCCGAAAGGCGCGCCTTCTCGCTGCTTCGGAGAATGCGCATCCCGACGAGGCTGAGCAGCGCCGGCGTCAAGGTGATGGCGATGAGAACGGCGATCGCCACGGACACGCCGCCGACGGTCCCCATGAGGCCGAGGAACGGGATCCCGGTCAGGTTGAGGGCGAGCAGCGCGATGACGACCGTCGAGCCGGCGAAGAGGACGGCGTTGCCCGAGGTGCCGTTCGCGAGGGCAATCGATTCCGCGACCGAGTAGCCGTCCCGGAGCTGGCGCCGGTGGCGGTTGATGATGAACAGCGCGTAGTCGATCCCGACCGCGAGACCGAGCATTACCCCGAGAATCGGAGTCACCGAGACCATCTCGACAACGCCGGCCAGGGAGAGGGCGCCGAGTGCGCCGAGCGCGACGCCGAACAGCGCCGTGACGATCGGGAGGGCGGCCCCAATCACGGTCCGCACGATCAGGAGGAGGACGACCGCGGCGATCACGAGGCCGGCCGTCTCGCCACCGCCGAAGAGGTTCGGGATGCCCTGCGCGATCGCGGACGAGAAGTTGACGTCGACCCCGTCGATCGCGGGCGAGAGGAACGCCGCCTTGACCGCGGTCTTGAGCTCCTGGGGGACGGTGATGCTGGTCCCGGTGAACATCACGGCGGCGAGGGCGGTGGTGCCGTCCGCCGAGACCAGGCGGATCTTCGAGGCGAGATCCAGCAGCGTCGCGCCCGACTCGATCTGTGCCGACTGGGCCGCGATCGTTGCCAGCCCTGAGTCGGTCTCCTTCTGCTTGGAGACGATGGTGGCGGCACCCGTGTCGAGCTGCTGCTGCTGAGCGTTGAGCTGCGCCTTCGCGGCGTCGAGCTGCTGCTGCTGAGCGTTGAGCTGCGCCAGCGTGGCCGCGGTGACGCCGGGCGCGGCTTTGGCGGCGTCGAGCTGCTGCTGCTGGGTTGCGAGCTGCGCCTTCGCGTCGTCGAGCTGCTTCTGGCCGGCGGCCTGTTGGGCCTTGGCGGCGTCGAGCTGCGTCTGGCCGTCGGCGAGTTGGGCCTTGGCCGCCGCGATCTTGACGCGGCCGTCGGAGATCTGCTTGGCCTGCGCCTCGACCTGGGCCTGGGTGGCGAACGGGTCGACGACGCGGGTCACGCCGGTCACCTTGGCGGCCCGAGCGACCGCATTGGATATCGCGGCCTTTTGCGCGGCCGTGAACGGCGAGCCGTCCCGGGTGCTGAAGACGACCGAGCCGGTCGCTCCGGCGGTCGAGGGCATGGAGATGGCGAGATGCTCGGTCACGACCGCGGTCGGGGTGCCAGGAATCGTGATGTCGCTCGAGGGCGTCTTGCCGAAGGCGGCGAAGGCGCTGACGACGAGGAAAAGGATGGCGACCCAGGTCGCGACGACGGCGAGGCGCCGCCTCGCGGCGATCCGGCCGATGCGATAGAGGAGCTCTGCCATGAAGATTCTCCGTGGGGCTGCGGGAGGCCACGGGCGCGGCGGCCCTGGATGGCGGGATCGGGTGAACGGGCGAAGGGGGAAGTGACGATCAGGTAGTCAGCGGCTGCGCTCTTTGAAGCCCGGACCCGAGGAGCACGAATGCCTGGTGGAGCAGGCGCGCGCGGTCGCCGGCCGCCCCGGACGCCGGGGTGAACTGGTACGCGGTGACCATCGCCGAGATCGCGGCTGCCGTCACCAGGTGTGGATAGATGTCCGTTGCCGCGTCGGTCCCGGTTCGGGCCGCGACGACGTCGGTCACCATCCGGATCGCCTCGTCAAGGAGAACCGACCGGTAGCGGGCCATCGCGATGCTGGTCCACAGGAGGTCGGCATGGCTTTCCGTTTCGCCGGGATGCTCCACGATCCGGGATGCGATCTCGCTGAAGACGTGCTCCAGAGCGTCGAGGATCGGCTCGTCGGCCGGCCGGTCGCGCAGAGCATCGACGTAGACCTCGAACTCCGACACCCAGGCGGCGATCAGCGCCTCCTCCTTGGAGCCGAAGTAGTTGTGGAAGGTCCGCACCGAGACGTTGGCTGCGGCGGCGATCTCGTCGGCCGTGACGGCATCGAGACCGCGCCCGAGCGCGAGGAACAGGACCGCCTGCTGGATGGCCACGCGGGTCTCGGTCTTCTTGCGCTCGCGGAGGCCAGGTTCGTCGCTCATTGCTGCATCCTACGGCATTAATGCACGTTGGTGCAAATGTGCGCTTCGGTGCAGCCTGGCCCTGCGTAAGGCCTGGGCATGCCGACGATGCGCACAAGTCGCCGCGCAGCCCGTACCCTTGACGCCATATGCCGCCTGAATTCATCTACACCTCGTACAAGCTTGCCCGGCACTACCCACCCGATCGGACCGTGCTCGAGGACATCTCGATCTCGTTCTATCCGGGCGCCAAGATCGGGGTCATCGGTCCCAATGGCGCCGGCAAGTCCAGCTTGCTCAAGATCATGGCCGGNNCGGAGTCGGCGAGGTCGCGCGCCTCATCGACCAGTACAACGCCGTGATGGCGAAATGGTCCGAGCCGGATGCCGACTACGAGGCCATCGGTGCCGAGCAGTCCGCGCTCGAGGACCGGATCAACGCGGCCGACGCGTGGAACCTGGAACGGAACGTGGACATCGCGATGGACGCTTTGCGCTGTCCGCCGGACGATGCCGATGTCAGCGTCCTGTCCGGCGGTGAGAGGCGTCGCGTTGCCCTGTGCCGGCTGCTGCTTTCCCATCCGGACCTGCTCCTGCTGGACGAGCCAACCAACCACCTCGACGCCGAATCGGTCGAATGGCTGGAGCGCTTCCTCGGCGAGTACGAGGGCACGGTCGTGGCAATCACACACGACCGCTACTTCCTCGACAAGGTGGCAAAGTGGATCCTGGAGCTGGATCGCGGTCGCGGGATCCCATTCTCCGGCAACTACTCGAGCTGGCTGGAGCAGAAGCTCGAGCGCATGTCGAGGGAGCAGAAGACCGCCGATGCGCGCCAGCGCACGCTCGCGCGCGAACTCGAGTGGGTGCGTCTATCGGCCCGCGGACGCCAGGACAAGGGCAAAGCCCGCCTCAAGGCCTACGACCAGCTACTCGCTGAGGCCCAGGCCGACAAGGGAGTGGCTCGAGAACTCGAGATCGCCATCCCACCGGGCCCTCGCCTGGGCGAAACCGTCATAGAGACCTCGCACCTCCGAAAGGGTTACGGCGACAAGCTGCTCATCGAGGACCTGACGTTCTCGCTGCCGCGAGCGGGCATCGTGGGGATCATCGGGCCAAACGGCGCGGGCAAGACGACTCTGTTTCGGATGCTCGTGGGCCAGGAGGCGCCCGACGCCGGCACCGTCAATATCGGCGAGACCGTGCAGCTCAGCTACGTGGACCAGGGCCGTGACGACCTCGACGCGACTCGGACGGTGTTCCAAGAGATCACCCAGGGCGCCGAGTTCATCAAGGTC
>PMIE01000146.1 GCA_003156975.1 Chloroflexota bacterium
ACGCCTCGGAGTACGGCGCTCGATTCGTGAATGTCCACACGGGATCCCACCGGGGATCGGGGCTCCAGGCCGGCATCGCCAGGATCGTGGACGGGCTCGAACGAGCGACGGGCAACTTGGACTCAACCGACGACCCGCAAGCGCCGATCCTTGTGCTCGAGAACTCGGCCGGAGGCGGCGCAGGAATCGGGTCGACGGTCGAAGAACTGGCAATGATTCTAGACGGCGCCGACGCCCGGGGNNCGATGATCCATCTCAACGATTCGACATGTGAGCGCGGGTCGCGCCACGACCGACACACTCATCTCGGCGACGGCATGATCGGGCGCGCGGGTCTGGCGCATCTGTTGTGCCACCCGTCCCTGAGCCACGTCGCGTACTACCTCGAAACACCCGGGATGGAGGACGGCC
The DNA here is from genome assembly GCA_003156975.1 of Chloroflexota bacterium. Taxonomy (GTDB): domain Bacteria; phylum Chloroflexota; class Limnocylindria; order Limnocylindrales; family CSP1-4; genus Fen-1039. The sequence continues at coordinate 412 of PMIE01000146.1, forward strand.
TGGATGCCGTCAACGTGGCCCGTTTGACCGACCTCGTCCTCGGACGGCCTCTTACAACCGCCCTGCCGACCGCTACCGCGGGTTCANNGCGCGCTGGCCGCGATCTTCCTGGCGGGAGCCTTGCTCCGATTCGCCAGTCTGCCCGTCCGGGGCGGTTGGGATTCCGATCAGGGCACCGAAATGCTTGCTTTGCGAGCCGCCCTTTCGGCGGGACGGCTACCGACGTTTGGACCTGAGGCAATCAGCGTCACCAATTCATTCCACCACGGCGCTTTGTACTACGACCTCTTGTTGCCGGCCGCGTGGCTTGGCAACGGCGACCCCGTCTGGGTCGTGGCCGAAATTGCGCTGCTTAGCCTGATCGTCATTCCGGCCGTATGGTGGATCGCCAGGTCGATCGGCNNTCGACCTTCATCTGGAATCCCACGCTCGTGGAGCCGGGGGCGGCCGTCGCTTTCCTGGGTGCCTGGCAGGCAATCCGCACTCAGCGGGCACATTGGTGGATAGCGGCTGCGATCGGGGCCGCCGTTGCCGCGCAGGCGCACGTCGCCGCCTCGGTCATTGTGCTGCCGCTGGCCTGCGCCTTCGTTGTTGATCTGCGCCGGGCCGAGCCGAGCCGCAGGCGTTCGGTGCTCACATGGGGCTTGTTTGGCGCAGCCATTTTCGTGACCACGTATGCGCCGCTCATCGCCTCTGAGCTAGGCCACGACTTCGCCGACACGCGTGGGATGCTGGCGTACTTCAACGAGCCCGGGACCGGGTCCACGGCAGGCCCGCTGGTTCGGCTGCTGTTCGCGGCAATTCGAATCCTGGCCTGGCCGGTCACTCGCTGGCCTCAGATGGACCTGGATTCCGCTTTTCCGGCAGCGTTCCTCATTGCCTGGGCCATCGGGGGAGGCCTGATCTGGCGATTGCATCGGACAAGACGGCGCGGGGCTGGGTCCGTGTCCCTGGACGTACCCGAGAGCGCGGTCGTTGTGGACGAGCGCCTGGGCCTTCGTCTTGTCGGCGGCGGGCTCCTTCTGCTGATCCTGACACTCGGCCTGGGGCTGCGGTCCGTCTCGGAGATGCAGGGTCTCCCCACCGAGCAATACCACGTTGTCGCAGATCCGCTCGTCCTCGTGGCCGTGGCCCTGGTCGTGGGCGGCCTCTGGCGAAAGATGCCGACACCGGCGACGACCCGTGTTCGACGCACGGTCGCCGGCATGTTGATGGCGGCGCTCCTCGTGTGGACCGCCGGTCATTGGCCGCCGCTAACGTCGCCTGACGGCGGCTGGCCCGCGGCCCAGACGGTCGCCAGCCGCGTGGAGGTCCGGGCCGCCGGAACCCCCGTCGCGGTCGTGCCCCTGTTTCGGGCCAAAGGCGCCGACGCCATCCTTTATCCACTGCTCCGCGACGAGATCACGGTCGAAGAGCCGATCGCGGCCACGACTATCGTCGTGCTGTGCGACATGTATTGGACCGACGGCTGCGGTGGTTCCGCCGAGGACGCCTGGCTGGCGACCGCCGACTATGGACCGCTGACCAGGATCGACCGTTTCAGTGCCGCGCCCGACAAGATCGTTAGCGTCTACAGGAAGTCGCCATGACGGTGGCCATCGCCGCCATGCGTCGGCTGGGCGTCCGCCCATACGAGTTGGCTTGTCTTATACCGGTTCTCGTAGTGGCCGCCGCCGATCGGTTCGTCAACTTGCCCGCTCGGGGGATTTGGGAGACGGACCAGGGCGTTGAGACCGGCGCTATTTGGAATGCCGTCGTCAATCGCGAGTTGCCCGTTTNNCACCACGGGAAGCACCTTCCACCATGGCGCTCTGTTCTACGACCTGATGATGCCGTTCGCCTGGCTGGGCGGCGGCAATCCTGTTGTGATCCTGGCCGCGATTGCGCTGCTTGGATTCCTCGTGGTCCCGTTGGTGTGGTGGACGGCTCGATCGATGGGCGGGCCTTCGGCCGGTCTGGCGGCCGCCGCCGTCGCCGCGGTGTCACCCTCTCTGATCGACTACTCGACCTTTATCTGGAACCCCGTGCTTATGGAGATCGGCGTCGCCCTTGCCTGCCTGGGCGCGTGGCAAGCTTGGACTTCCGAACAACCCAGATGGTGGCTTGTTGCCGCCCTCGGAACAGCAATTGCATCGCAGTCGCATCTGACTGGGTTCGTCCTGACCGTCCCAATGGCCCTCTTCTTCCTGGTGACACTGCGTCGCGGCCCAACTCCAGCCAGAAGGCGACTCTTGAAGTGGGGCCTAATCGGGATCGGCATATTCGTGTTGACCTGGCCGCCCCTTATCGTATCCGAGTTCCAACGCAACTTCCCGGAGGTCCGCGCCATGCTGACATTCCGGCAGCCGGGTCCACCCGGCGGCGATCCACTGACGCGCCTCTTCGTTACAACCCTTCGGATCCTGGCCTACCCGTTGACGCTCTGGCCGCTGGCGAACCTCACCACCGGCATCCCGGCCGCCCTGACGGTCACCGGGGCGACTCTGGCCGGCATCATCTGGCGAGTGACCGGAGCGCTCAGTCCACGGCATGCCGCCGACACGCCTCTCGTGCCGGCGGCGACGGATGCCGCCCGACGGCGAGCAAGGCGAGAACGTGACGGCCTGGCCTTCGTCGCGGGATCGCTCCTTCTCATCGTACTGATCCTGGCCTTCGGCCTCAAGGAGGTCTCCCAGATCAGAAACGTGGTTCAGGAGCAGTACCACGTTGTCG
>PMIE01000049.1 GCA_003156975.1 Chloroflexota bacterium
ATCGTGTGGTGGGGCGACCGGAACGGCCGAGTGCGGACCAGGCAGGTCAACGGCGCCGATCCCGACACAGAGGCGATGACCGTGGCGACTCGGGCCTCGTCGTCTTCGAGTGGCGGGAGGAGCCCCGGCACCGTCCTCGCTAGTAGTGTCTTGCCCGAACCCGGTGGTCCGATCATCACCAGCGAGTGGCCGCCCGCGAGAGTCAGCTCCAGGGCCCGTCTGGCTTCCAGCTGGCCGCGAACCTCGGCAACGTCAGGAGCCTGATCGGCATCATTGCGAAGGGCCGCGCTGAGATCCGCCTGACCTCGCTCCTCGCTCGAGTAGGCCGCGAGCTCGGCACGCGGCGGCTGGCTCCGGGCCCTACCCCGGCGGCTCTGTCGCAACAGCGTGGCGGCTTCCGCAAGCGTGCCGGCAGGAACCACCTCTATGCCACCCGCAAGTCCGGCCTCAACGTATCCCTCCATCGGGACCACGACGCGCTTGACCCGGCGTCGCGCAAGCGCGGCAACCATAGGCAGCAAGCCCGGCATCGCCCGTAGCTCGCCGCCGAGCGAGAGTTCGCCGAGGACGGCCCAACGGCCATCGGCCTGGACCTGCTCCGACCCGACCAGGATCCCGAGCGCGATTGCGAGATCCAGCGACGCTCCGCTCTTGCGCATCTCCGCGGGCGCCAGATTCACGGTGATGCGCCGGGGTGGGTACTCGTAGCCGCTATTCCTGATCGCTCCGCGGACGCGCTCTCTTGCTTCCTGGAGCGAAGTGTCGGCCAGACCGACGATCGTGAAGCCGGGCAGCCCGGGCGCCACATCGACCTCGACGCGGATCAGGCGGCCGTCGAGTCCGTGGAGAGTGGCCGAAAGCAGTGACGCAAGCACGGACGCACCCTACGCGTCGCGAATCATCCGCGGCTTATCGGCCGATTGCGGCGGCCGGCGTCTTGCCAGTCGCTGGGATCAGCGAGAACGGCCGGCCCGCGGAACCTCGCCCAGGTCCTTCTCCATCCCTTTCACGAACTCCAGGATGTTCTTCCCGAGGACCGAGTCTGCCTTCGTGTACATGAACGGCGCACCGCTGTTGAGCGCCCCAATCGCCGACCGATACTCGTTGAGAATCTGATAGTCGATGTGGCGCTTGAGTGCACTCTCGGCATTCTTGACGTTGATGCCGGTGAAGGCGTTGGATCTGTTCAAGATCAGCTTGACTTTGTTCTCGGAGTAGCCGAGGTGGCCGATCGTCTCGAGGACAAGCCGGACATTCTTGAGGCAGGGAAGATCGGCGGTCATCACGACGTAGATCGTCGTTGCGGCGTCCATGATCCGCAGATTCACTTCGTCAAGCCGCTTGTCGATGTCGACCAGGATGTAGTCGAAGTCGTTGGCCAGCAAGCTGATGATGTTGGGCAGCGTGTCCTGCGTGACCAGTTCCGCCGTTTCCGGAGACGGCGGCGCCAACAGCAACTCGATGCCCGATTCATGCTTGACGAGGACCTGATGGATCAGGTCGATGTCAACCGCCGGCGCCTGAGCCAGGTCTACCACGCTCATTCGGTCCGGACCGAGGTCCAGGAAGACGCGATGGTCTCCGAACTGGAGATTCGCATCGATAAGGCAGACCCGGCGATCTAGCTCTTTGTGAAGCGCAATCGCAGAGTTGATGGCGATCGTCGTCGTCCCCACGCCGCCCTTGGCGCCATAGAAGAGCACGACTCGCGCCGGGTCGCGGCGCTGCGACGGCACGGGCGCGGCGGGAATAACGATCGCCGTGCGCGTGGACGTTGGCGGCACAAACTGCTCGTCGGGCTTGTAGCGGGCCAGGAGGCTGCGCATACGAGCCATGAGTTCGGCCGGGTGGAACGGCTTCACCAGGTAGTCGTCCGCACCTGCTCTCAAGGCCTTGTTGCGGGCCTCACCGTCGTTTTCGGGCAGCAGGAGAATGGCCGGTGTGTGGGTGGACGGACCGTCTTCCATCCGGAGACGCGTGACGATCGTGAAACCGTCCACGCCCGGCAGGTTTGCGGCAAGCAAAACGAGCGCCGGCCTGTCGGACCGAGCAATTCGCAGCGCCTCAGGCCCGTCGGTCGTGGCAAGGACCTCGTAACCAGCCTGCGCCAGAGCATGGCCCAGCGCTCGCTGGACCGTGGGGTCCGCATCGACAACGAGAATCCTGATCGCCATCACTACCCCGATTAGTGCACGAATGCCGCTCTGCAGTGCGAGCGGCTCGCGGCCGCCCCCCAATTCGTACTAACAGATGTCAGGACGAACGGCCAGATTATAGGCAGCAGAACGCGCTGGAGGCATCGGCGGTATCGCACCGGGCCTCCAGCACGCAATTCTGCGATATGTCCGAGCCGACAGACGGCGTGTGATTGCCGGCTGGGCGACCGACGGTACGGTTACCCCTTGTCGTCGGGTCCCTTCATTCCGCCCTTGATCATCGAACCGATGGGTCCGATGAGCTGAGTGAACTCCAGCGGAATGACGAACTTGGTTGCCGGCCCGGCTCCCAACGCCTTGAGGGCATCGAGGTACTGCAGTGCCATCGTCTTCTGGTCGATGCCCTTGGCGGCCTCGAAGATAGTCTGAAGGGCGTTGCTGAAACCCTGCGCCCGAAGGATGGCGGCCTGTCTGTCGCCCTCGGCCCGCAAGATGGCCGACTGCTTGTCGCCCTCGGCCACGTTGATGGTGGCCTGCCGGGTGCCCTCGGATTCGGTGATCACGGCGCGACGCGTTCGCTCGGCCGAGAGCTGGCGGTTCATCGCTTCCTGCACCGCCGGCGGCGGCAGGATTTCGCGAATCTCGACTGTTGTAACTTTGCCGCCCCAGCGTTCGGTCACTTCATCGAGCTTCAGGCGAAGCGTCTCATTGATGCGCTCGCGCTGAGACAGGACGTCGTCGAGCGGAATGTCGCCGATGACGGAGCGAAGCGACGTAGCGGCGACACCCTGAAGGGCGCCTGCGAAGTTGGCCACGTTGACGATGCTCATCAGCGGATCGACGATCTTCCAGTAAATGAGGAAGTCCACGCTGAGCGGGGCATTGTCCTTCGTGATTGCCGTCTGGCGCGGAACCTCGATGAACTGCTCTCGGATGTCTACCTTGGTGCCCGAGTCCATGACGGGGACCAGGAATCGAAAGCCCGGGTTGCGAACCAGGCCGGGGTTTGTCTGGCCCCAGCGCTTGACGACCATCCGCTCCCATTGGTTCACGATTCGTACCGACGTCCCGAAGACGAAGAGTACGAAGGCCACTATCCCAATCGCGATGATCAAGATCGCTGTCTGTGAATCACTCATCCGCTGATCCTCCCATTCTTTTGCTCTAGTCGACCTTCTCGACGATCAGGGTCAGGCCGTCCTGACCGATTATGCGTACCTTCGCGTCGCGCGATAGCGAGCTGCCGTCCTTCGTCTTCGCGGACCACGACTCCCGCCCGACATAGACAGTCCCCACAGGAGAGAGATCCGCCTGTACGAGACCGACTCCGCCGACGACGCTGTCCGTTCCGACGAGACCCGCTCCGACGGGCATCGGCATCCTTCGCATCCGGAGCAGCGTCCCCACCAGTAGCAGGCCATACGCCGCGGCGCCCACGGCACATAGGCCGATGATCGGCCAGGCAACGGCTGCGCTCGGCAGATATGGACCGGGCGAGCCGTAGAAGGCGACCCCACCGACGACGAAGATCCCGATTCCTGCGATGGTGAAGACGCCGTGACTCGGCACATTTGCTTCCAGCACGATCATGGCCAGGCCCAACACGACCAGGACCACCCCGAGAACGTTCAGCGGCAGGCTGCCCGAGCCGTAGAACGAGAGTGCCAGGCAAAGCGCGCCGAGCATCCCCACGAGCAGCGTCGGGTGGAAGAACTCGACCCCGATCAGCAGCACGCCCATGACCAGCAGAATGAAGGCAATGTCCGGGTCGTCCAGGGTGTGAAGCATCGCCTGAATGGCGTCTTCGTTGATCGTGACGACCGACGCCCCCTTGGTATGGACGACGACCTGCCCGGCCGACGTGGTGACCGTCTGCCCATCTGCCGCGTTGAGAACGTCGTCCAGGGTGGCGGCCTCACCGTTGATGCCCTTGGCCGCGACGGCTTCCTCTGCCGAATACGACTGGGCATTTGCCACTGTCGTAACGGCCCACGCGACGGCCTCGGGATGACGATCCTGAGCGATGGCGGTGATCGACTTGACGGCGTCGCTCATGACCTTGTCCGCTTCCGTCTGTCCATACGTCGCAGAGATGTCCTGGCCGTTGGACGCGACCGGCGATGCCGCCCCGATGTTGGTTTGCGGAGCCATATAGGCGAGGTTTGCTGCCAGGGTGATGAAAGTGCCGGCGCTGGCGGCCTTGGCTCCGGGCGGGCCAACCCAGACAATCGTCGGAACCTTCGCACTGAGGGACTCGACGATGCGCTGCATCGCCGCCAGACTCCCGCCCGGCGTGTCGAGCTGGATGATCACGGCCGCAGCCCCGTCCGACTCGGCTCGCCGGATCGCACCGGCCACGTGATCGGCCATCACATCATCGACGATGCCGCTCGTTGGAACGACGACGACTTCAGGGGCACCCGGAGCGGCCACGGCGCCGGAAGGATGAACCGAAGGCAGAGGCCGGATCACCGCTGCCGCGGTCCCGCCGGTGTGGACATTGCCCAACAGCAGGAGCAACGAACCTGCGACCGCGAGAGTGGCTCCGAGCCGGGCGAGGCCAAATGTGGCACGACGGAAGCCGGACCAGCCGTCTCCCAGCCCCGAGAGGAAACCGGACCGGCTCGTTCGGCGCTGATTCAGCTGCACCGCCCACGGCAACTCGGCGACTGCATCCGGCAGCGCCGGGTGCCGCGTGCTTCGGGCGAACCTCGCGAGACGCTCGTCCATCTCGACGTCCAGCCCTTCGTAGAGTTCTGGGTCTCTCATCAGATGCCCCTTTCCACCGGGTCTATCCGGCGGCGCATCGCCTGCAGGGCGGCGTGGTGTCTGGACTTGACCGTGCCGACGGGGATCTTCAGGCGGTCGGCGATTTCCGCAAGCGACAGCTCCCCCCAATACCGAAGCACCACGACCATGCGCAGCTCCTTGCTCAAGCAGGAGAGAGCCCGGCCGATGGCATCGCGAGCCAGGGACGCCCTGAATGGATCCCCGCTCTCGAGATCCACATCCTCAATGTCCAGCGTCCGGCGTTTGCTCCGCTGGCTGAGGCGAGTGCGGCACACGTTGACCAGGATCTGGCTGAACCAGGCGTGGAACTTCTCCTGCTCGCGCAGACGCGGCCAACCGCGCCAGGCGCGGACAGAGGCTTCCTGTACCGCGTCCTGGGCCTCCGCCGAGTCGGCCAGGAGGTAGCCCGCCAGGCGGTAGGCCATCGCAAGCTCGGCTTCGAGAGACGCCGCGAAGACGGGATCGAATGCGCGGTCTCGAACAATTGCCGGTTGGACTGGCGCCCGAAGGATTTCGGTGCCCAAATAGGCTTCCTTTGCGAACATGCCACGCTCTGTTGATGGCCCGAGTGGGTCGCTCATCGGTTTGACTCGCGAGTCGACCGATCGGTTCATTCAGAAACGCCCCGATCCGCCGGGCGAAACGACGGACTCAGCCCGAGATCGGCGTTTCTCAACGCATCGAGAGCCAGCTGGCTCCAGGTCTCCATCCGATCGTAGACGTCCTCGAGAACTGCCATCTCCTCGAACGATCCGGTCAGTTTGTGCGTCTCGCGGACTGCCACTTGCCGGCCTGCCGCATCGGCGACGTAAACCACGCCGAGGTGATGGATGCCCACCTCCACAGTGTCGTCGTTGAGCAAGCCGACAAACGCGAAGTCGGGAATGAAGTCGGCATCAATCTCTTCCTGCCACTCCCGCGCCAGGCCGCCCAGAAACCCGCCGTCCCCAGGGTTGAGGTGACCCCCCACCCCGATGGTGTAGTGATCGTGGAGCCGCGCGTCGCCGCCGGCGCGAGTGCGCTTCATCAGGAAGATGCGGTCGGTGTCACGCAGCACCAGATACGGAATGATCTGTTTGAGAGAGCGGTCGATCTCGGCGGCGGGTCTGGGTACGTAGTCGCCCAGAGTCTCGGCCCGCTCCAGAACGGATCTCACGCCGTTGCACTTGACCCCGAGCCACGGAGCCACTTCCCCAAACAACACATCGCGCGGAACTGCATATACGAGTTCTGGGCTGCCGTCGGCCATCACCGATCCCGCTCCGTCAACCGCTGCTTGGCCGACTTGAAGCGAGTCAGAAGCACGTCCGCGTCGGGGCCGCCGTCACGCTCGAGCTCCGCCAGCCACGAGTCGATGACATTGCGGAGATCGCGCAACCGGCCGGCGATGGCCGCCGAGTTGGTGGCCGCGATGCCCGCTCCCATGCTCGGCTCGCCCTTCGCGAGACGGGTCATTCCGGCCCAGCCCGTTGCCGCCAGGACTTCTGCGGCGCGCCAGTCTTCGTGTTCCGGCTCGCCCGAGCCGCCGGCAACCGCCTCCACCATCGCTGCGGAGACGATGAGTGGCATGTGGCTTATCGCGGCCACGGCGCTGTCATGGGCGGCCGCGTGCATCGGCACCTGAAGAGCGCCGCAGGCCTCGATCAATTCGCCGATACGCTCGCCGTCGCACAGCCGTGCGTACTGCCCGAGGACGGTGACCCACGGCCGTTGCACGAACAGGTCCGGCAGGGCCGCTCCGTACCCGCTCTGTTCGCGCCCCGCCATCGGATGCCCACCGATGAACGGCAGCTTCTGCGCGTCCGCCCGGGCAACGATGCGAGCCTTGGCGCTGGCCACATCCGTCAGCGTGCAATCCTCCGACAGAGCCCCTCGCAGAGGCCCGCCCAGCTCGTCCACGAGGTCAAGGCACGTTAGGGGCGGCGCCGCGAGGATGACGATGTCGGCGTCACGGACAGCTTCTTCGATCGTGGCCGCGACTACATCAACTGCCCCGTCCGCGGCAGCCCTGGTTAGCGGCGCCTGACTGCGGCTCCACGCAGTCACATGCCACTGCCCGGCTTCACCTCGCTCGTGCAGGGCACGGGCAATGGAACCGCCGATCAAGCCGAAACCGAGGATGGAGACTCTCACCACGCCATTATGGCGACGCGATGAGAGCCGATGCGCTCGGCGGGGCGCCGTTCAGCCGGTTGGGACGGCCGCCTGGGCCGCGGAGTTGCCACACCGCCGCCGGGCCGACGCTGGGGCGCCACGGCGCCGACGCCGCGCCGACGCTGGGCCGACGCCTGACGCGCCTGCCGCCCCGCCGCTCCAAAGTTCCGTCCGTACCACACAAACCGGCCCGGCCTACTCAGGCACCCGATTCGGATGGCGTCCCACACTAATGGATTAGTGCGCGCTGGCTGAAAGTACAGCTAGAATGCCCTTCGGCCAGTGGAAGAAGGTGTCCGCCCACTGCGCCACGTTGCTGCCATCAAGAAGGCGACCGAGATGACCGAATCGTACGGCGAGAACCGGCCAATCCGAGTGCTCCTCGTCGACGACCATCAGCTCCTGACCGGAGCCCTGTCACAGATGCTCGGCCGCGAGCCCGACATCATCGTGGCCGGCGTTGCGGGGAGCGTGGCCGAGGCCAAGGCCATGGCCAGAGAGCGTCTGGATGTCGTTCTGATGGACTACCGTCTCCCCGACGGTACCGGCGCCGAGGCAACTCGCGCCATCAAGGCCCGCTGGCCAGCCGCGCGCGTTGTGATGCTGACCGCCCTCACGGACGACGAGACGGTTCTCGAGTCCATTCAGGCCGGCGCCGACGGCTACCTCACCAAAGACCGAGCCATCGACGAAGTGGTCAGCGCAGTTCGCGCTGCCTACGCCGGCGAGACGCTTCTGCCGCGTTCAGTGATCGTGGGGATCGCCCAGCGCGTGGCTGCGGCAAGAGAGCGCGGCACCGAACGCCGCCAGATCGAGCCGCTGACTCCCCGCGAACTGGAAGTGCTCAAGGCCCTGACCGAAGGCCTCGCGACCCCGGAGATCTGCGAGCGGCTCTACATCGCCCCGAACACTCTCCGGACCCACGTCCAGAACATCATGGGCAAGCTGCGGGTCCACTCCAAGCTGGAAGCGGTCGCCTTCGCGCTCCGCCATCGGCTGGTCGAACCCCCGAAGTCAGACGACAGTCTGTTCTAGCCGGCTGGCTCGCGGTCATGGCTTGATGTCGCCTAAGCGGCGCCGTGCGAATCCGCGCCTAGACTCGGCTCGCAGCTGTCAGGCCACGCCCACTCGGCGCCGCTGACCGACCCGGCGCTCTTCGCCCCGTCGATCTTCCCCGGTCGGCGAGTCCCCTACCCTGTCCTGGCGGCGATACTCGGAGCGACGATCCGCAACCCGTCGGTCATCCTGCAGCCCTGCTCCGCACCTCGGGCAGCGCCGCTCCTCGGCGAACAGCTGAGCCACCGGAACGGTAGCCCAGAGAGTTCGCCCGCACTTGAAGCATGCAAGTCGTGGCATGCACAGATGCTACGCCATCCGCAGTTGCGTGCAATCCGCCGCCCGCGACCGATTCCGGCACGTCGGAGGTGCCACGGCGAATACGGTCTATGCACGATGACTGAATAGTGGCCCTCCGCAATGATTATTCGCGTTCGCCGGAAACGGCGGTACACGATCACTTGGGCAAGTGATCGTACCGGCGGGTCGCTTCGCTCCCCCCGGGGCGACCCGCTCCGAACCCCGCACCGACCCTCACCTCCAGCCGATCGCTACCTCCTCCTCCAGCGATCGGCTGCCCTGCGCAGGCG
>PMIE01000148.1 GCA_003156975.1 Chloroflexota bacterium
CACCCTGACCCTGGCGCTGGGCTATGGCTGGGACGGCTGGATGCTTGCCATCCCCGTGATCTTGTTCATCGTCATCTTCGTCCCGATAGTCGGATACGGCGTCGAGTGGACCGTTGTGGGCCACGAACTTCGAAGTCGGCGCTGGCGCTCCCTGCCGGGCCGGCAGCCTTCCCTCGTCGGGGAGCTGGGCCCGCAAGTGGAGATCGTCCACGAGACCAGGAATCGGTGGCGTATCGCGCCCTACGGCCCCGAGATCTACGTTTGGCCACGCAGCGCCACCTCACTCACGGGTGCAATGGAACGGGCCGGCGTCCGTGTGACCGACTGGCGCGGCGATTGGGCGCGCCGGCATCGGCGACTGGATAGGTTGGGCTTGGCGATTCAGCTCGCGGCTTCTGCCGGGGTGTTTGTGGCGATCGCACTCGGCGGGCCGATGCGGCCCTTCGGCTTCGTGGCGTTCTGGACATCCTGGGGCGCGTTGTACCTGGCACTGGCGATCGACTACCTGCCCTGGAGGCGCCACAGGAGATCGATTCGACAAGAAGGCTGGCCTGCCTGGCCAACAACTGGGCCCTGGCATTGACTCCAGCTATCCTGGCCGCCAATCGAAGAGCGGATGGGAGGGAGAAGTGAGCGACTCAACAGGCAGTCTCGACCAGGCGGTCATATTGAATGCCCGTACCACCCGATCGGTCCTGGCGCGAATCGTCTTCTTCGCGGCATGGGCTGCCGCCGGCGATCTGGCCTTCGTGCTGGGGGGATGGGGCAGTTTCGCGCTCTTCTACTTCCCGTTCCTGTGCGCGGTGGGCTGTCTCGCCCAACTGGTCGTGGCCAGCGAGTGGACCGTCGCCGGCCCCGAACTGCGCCGACGGCGCTGGCTGTCCCGACCCGGCAGCAAGCCGTCTGCCGTGATGGCGCTGGGCCCAGAGGTCGAGATCGTCCACGAGAGCGCCGGCCGCTGGCGCATCTGGCCGTCTGGCGCTGCGATCGACGTCGAGCCCTGGCGCACCACACTCCTGGTCGGCGCCATGCAGCGCGCCGGCGTCCGCATCAACGACTGGCGCGGCAAATGGGCTCGCCGGCACCGAGTGCTCAATGCCCTCGGCATCGTGGCGCTCGGCGTCAGCGCGATCGCGATAGTCGTGGCGATCGCACTGGTACCGCTGCGGCCCGGCAGTATCGGCGGCGCCATCGCGTTCTGGACGGCGGTGGCCGGCCTGGTCCTTTACATGGCGATGAACTTCCTGCCCTGGACGATGAGCAAGGCCGAGGCCCAGCTGAACTGACGGCGCCGCGGAACGGGCGAGCGCGAGGGGAGACTTAATGGAAGGCGCAGGCGCTTCGAACCAGACGGATGTCCGGCCGGACAGACTGCACGCGCGCAACCGGCGAAGCCTCGTCGCCACCGAGGGTGTCGCCGCGGCGGTGGGTTGCCTGGTTGGAATCGCCTATACCCGGTCCGACGGGCGGCCCGAGTGGGCCCTCGCCGTCGGCCTTGTGTTGGCCGTGGCGTTCGGGCTCATGGAGCTCGCATGGGCAACAGAGTGGACCATCGCGGACAACGAGCTCAGCCGCCGGCGCTGGCTCTCGAGGCCGGGGAGCAGGCCTTCTCTCGTTATGAAGCTCGGTCCGGAGGTCGAGTTCGTCCGCGACACGGTTGCCGTATGGCGGATTCACCCAAAGGAATGTGCCTTCCGCATATGGCCGTGGGAGACGGCGGCTTTGGTCGGCGCTATGGGTTCGGCTGGCGTCCGTATCCGCGACTGGGAGCACGGGTATCGAGGGCGGACCGCGGTCTGGCTGCTGGCAAGTTGCATCGGGTCTGCCGCCCTTCTTGCAAGCCTGATGGCTAAGGCGTCCGGTGGTCAACCGCCCGACGTGTTGCAGCCGGTCTTCCTGATCGCGACGCTGCTTCTGGCTGGTTGCGTGCTGGTGCCCTCGATCTCCCGGATCCCAAAGGTCAAGGACAGCTGACCGCCGAGCCATCGCCGGCGCCGCGTCGCGCTCGAACGTGGGGACGACCCGATTCAACCCGAGAGGACCTGGCGACCATCCACCGGCCGCCAGGCGCACCCCGACCCGTGGCTCTACTTGATGATCGTCAGCGGGTAGCTGCTTGGGATGCTCTGGATGAAGATCTCGCCCCGAACCAGCGGGATCTCCTTGCCTGTGGAGTCGTAGAAACGGGTCAGGGCCGTGTCGGTCGGCTTACTCCAGGTGCCGATGATCTCCTTGCCTTCCTGGAACACGACGGCCTTGCCCGATCCAATGCTGCCGACGGTCCGTCGGGCGTCGTGGGGCTCGTACCACTGGACCCCGATCGCCTGGTACATGACGATGACGTTGCGGGCGTAGACGTCCTTGCCGGTGGCCTTGTCGAGTTCCGGACCGCTGATGATGCCGACCTTCCCACTGGAGCTGGTCACCTTGTAGGACTCAGACCGGAGGTAGGAGTCGGTGGCCGGATCGAACGTATAGCCGATCGTCTCGGTTGGATACTTGATCGTGAACACCTGCTGGGCGGGCAGCTGCGCAGCGGGAGTGTCCGCCCTGAACGGACGGGTGGGCATGTTCTGGTAGGTGGCCGGGTAGCCCAGCTTGGTAGCGCACTTGATCGCGGCCGCGGTGCTGGTGTAGACGTTGNNTGGCCGGGATGGTCACCTGTAGCACCAGGGCGTCGCCGCCATAGTGCCCGAGCAGCGCCTTGTACTCGTCTGCCCACTTCACGTAGTAGGGACGGGTGCTTCGGACCGGCCCGATACCGACGGCAGTCCCCTCCTGGAAGTACATCTGGTATCGATCCGAGGACAGGTCGTTCGGCGCCTGGATCACGATGGAGGCAGTCGACATGCCCGACTGCGGTCGCGAGGCGCTCGTCTGGTTGTCGATCATGAAGGCCATCGGAAGACGGTGGGCCAGAGCGGTGGTGGTGAGCACGCCGTCGAGGTCGGCATAGGCCATGCCCGCCGGCAGCGGCGTCGACGTGGGTGCGACGGTGGGCGTCGGAGATGTGGACGGACTCGACGNNGGCGCCGGGCGTGGCGCTGGCCTGGGCGCTGCCACCACCGCCTCCGCCGACGAGCAACAGGCTCGCGACGACGATCGCTACTAGGGCGATCACAGGGACTGCGATGGCCATGGCCCTGTGTCGGTACCAGATGCGTGTGATCAGTTCGTAGATGCGGGTGATCACGAGTCTTTGTCTCCTGCGTGGCGGGCGGTCCACAGCATAAGTGTGGATCGGGAATTGCGTCTGACGGTCCGCTTGGATCGGTGAGGGG
>PMIE01000021.1 GCA_003156975.1 Chloroflexota bacterium
AGAGCCCCCATCCGCGGCAGGGTGTGGCGCGTTTCGGAGCTGCAGTCGCCGCCGGAAGTCACCCAGCCACCGGTTCGCGTGCAGTTCATCAGGCTCATGTAGTAGACCTCCATATCCTTGTACGGAGCCGAGGAGGTACCCTCGCCGCCCGTAACCGGGATCCTCGATCTGGTGTACTTGATCGCACTTGATCGAGGGGCCGAGACACTGAAGTTGGCGCCCGCGGCAGCCGTGATATGGAGCCCGCCCGCCGACTTTGCCGTCACGGTGAGCCTGACCGCCACGGACGTTCCGATCGAGAACGACCGTCTGGGGACGAAGCTCAGAACCGTGTCGGTCTCCGACCATTTCGTGGTCCCGGCCACGGCGTTGCCGTTTGCGTAGACGGTCAAGGCGGTTTCGGTCGACTTCTCGTCCATAGCGATCGAGAAACGGAGCGAAATGGGTTGGTTAGTGTCGTAGGTCTTGGTTCCTGTCGCCGGCGAGAACGTCAGGACCGTCGGTGTCGCCAGCGTTCGAACCTGGAGGGCGCTGATGTCGAGCAAGGCCGATCCGCTCAGGTCCAGTCCTCCGCCGGCCATGCTCACGTTGTAGACCGTATCTGTGTCCAGCGCGTTCTTGGGGGTGATCGTGAAGACCTGAGACGCGGCGTCCGTCGGGTCGTCGCCGACTACGGAAAAGTCCATCTTGGGATCGATCGAGACGCCGCTGATGATCGTCGCGAGGCGCACCGGTCGGGTGAACGTGAGCTGGAAGGCCGTGGTCGGCGAAGCCAGGTCGGAAACCATCCGAGTGGCGGTCAGCGTTCCTGCCGTGCGAGAGCCCGATTTGAATGAGCTTTGGATCGGCGCGGCGAGGGCGAGGCCCTCCTGGTCGGAAGCGGCACTCGAAACGGAGACCTGGTACACGGTATCCGGCAGCCAGTGAGGACTCGGTACCAGGGCGAGCGATTGGCCCGTCGCGTCCCATCGGAATTGAACGTCCGTCTTCGGCTCAAGCTTCAGGTCGTTCTCGACAGAGCCTTCGTTCATGGGTTTGGTGAATTGGATCTTGAACGGGACATCGAGCGACAGATCGCCCTGGGGTGTGCTTGCGTCCGCCTGGGGAGCCAGCGGGGCGAACGTGGGTATCTGCTGACCCGCAACCTGCGCCGTGGGCAGGCCGATGAGTAGGACGCCGACGACGAGAGCGGTCGCGATCGAGACGAGGAGCCCCTGGATTCGCGCCGAGCGACGCAGCCAGGCCGCGGATCGGACGAGGCGATCAACCGGGACGGCCAGCAGGGCCCGAACTCGGTTCCGCATCGACTCTTCCTCCTCGGTAGGGCACCGTGGCCCTTCGACTGAAGCGTCGGCAGGGTACCACCGCCTCGTCCGGGCAGGCAACTCGCTGCGCCTCTGTGGCGGCCTGTACGAGAGAGGTTTGGGGTGGCCTATGGGTTTCGAACCCATAACCTTCGGATCCACATTCCGATGCTCTGCCGTTGAGCTAAGGCCACCACGGCGACCCCACGGAGGCGTCCAACTCGGTCGCGCCAGTTCGACGGGGCGAGCGGGAGTATAACGGCTGCGCCGTCCAAACGGAATCGCGATGGCGTTGGAGTCGCCGGCGCGGAGTCGGCGGCACAAGTAGACTCGTGGCTGCTATTGCTGGCGAGAGGATCCGAGTGCCCACAGACGATCGCGAATTGGACGCCACGCCGACGGAGCTTCGCCACGCGCGGACGCCTCGAAACACGAAGCCGTCGCTGGCGCGCGAGATGGTCGCCTCCGGANNGCGAGATGGTCATCGAGAGAATCGAGGCCAGGACTCGTCAGATGCGCGGCGAGCCGCCGTCCTCGGCCGTTGGCGTAGTTGGCGCCGGCGAGGCGAGCGGGAGCTGGCTCGATAGCTCGCGACCGCTGTCGGGCCTCACGGCTCGCCATCTCCTGGAGGCGGCCGTCTCGGCGCTGTGCGGGCTGCTCGTTCTAGTGGCGGCGCTCGCGCTCGGCCCGGCGCATTTCGCCGGCAGCGTCCTCGACGGGTTGGGCTTCGATCCGGACCGGACCGACCTCATCACGGGCTTGATCGTCGGCGGCGCGGCGGCGATCGGCGCGCACCTGGCCGGCGGCCGGCGCAGCGTCTCGATTGTCATGGGGATGTTCGTGCTGGCGGCTATGTTCGCCGCCACGTTCGTCCGTGAAACGCAGGACTCCATGGCCACGACCGGGGCCGTCGGGGCGTTCTCGGCCGTTGGCTGGGTCCAGACAGTCTTGGCCTTGATCGTCGTTGGGCTGTTGACGATGTGGGCCTGCGCCACCTGCGCAATTCCGATTCGACGCCGTTTGGGCGCAGCAGGAGCGGTGCTGCTTGCCGCAATCCGGAGTCGGCCGCGAGGGCGACGCGCCTGGCTGCGGCCCGTCAGCGTGGCACTGGTGTTCGGGCTGCTGGTCGTGATAGTGCCGGCAGCGGGCGTCATGTTCGACAAGGGCGTCGACAGCCACATGGTCCAAGGCGGTCCGCCGCGCCAGGGTCTTGTGCCGGAGGCTTTGGGCAACCCGGACGGCGTCCTGCCCGCAGATGCGGCGCCTCCGGCCGGAGATGCGGCCCCGTCGTCCGTGGCCCCAACGTCCGCTCCGGTGGCTCCCAGCCCGTCCCGCTGACGCTTCGTCATTCGCCGTTCGCCGAGGCTCCGCCGCGTCGGCGCGTCTGAAACGGGCGTATCGCAGGCGATGCCGGTGTTTCGTGGAGCCGGCACCGAGTCCGCCCGGCATAAGTCCCCCTGACTACCGGATCGGGGAATACCCCTAAACCATCCGCGAATGCACGTCGATACCACCCCAGGAAGCATCGGGGACAAGCGTGCCGAGCCGTCAGTGCGCTCCCCGG
>PMIE01000130.1 GCA_003156975.1 Chloroflexota bacterium
GACGATGAACCGCTCGCCGCGCATCCCTTCAACTTCCACGGCCACGATCTCGCCACGATCTTGCAGGTCGCGGCGCAAGGCCGCTCGGTTGGCGGCCGTGCCTGTCCCGGGCCACAACTCGCCGCTGCCCTGTGTGCCCAGCAGACCGTGGCCGCGGTACCGCGACAGCAGCTTGTGGCGCATCTGTTCCCGCTCCGGAATTCGGGTCGCCAGCAAGTCAGCCGGGTAGAGGCGTTCGGTCAGGTCGTAGTAGCGGCGGTTCCCTTCCCGCCGGGCCAGGCTCAGCCGGCCGCACACGTTCAGCGCATCGAGGACGGCCCGTGCGGCAGACGTGGGACCCCACCACCAGTCGATCGCGGCCTCTCGCTCGAAGTCACCGGAGCACTTCGGTCCGTTCGCCGTGATCTCAGCCAGCACCTTCTCGGCAAGCGGGGCCTGTTCGCGGATCAGCTCACCGGCGCGGCCGTCCATGCTGTTCTGCCACGTGATTCGGTAGTAGGGCAGTTCGGAGGTGGGCAACAGATTGAGGGCTTTGTTGTAGGCCTCGAACAGAAGGCGGCGACTGTAGAGCAGCTCGTCCGTGAGCTCGCGGCGGTAGCCGCCGATGCGCGCCTGGAGCACCAGGTCGTGGTTGCGGCCCGCGACGTTGAGAGGGTCGAACTGCAGCGAGCCGAGCCGATCCACCACGGCCAGCACGCTCTCCGGCGAAGCGGGCAATGCGCGCGGCGGTGCGAGCAGGTGGCGGATTGCGAGAAACCGGCGCGCAACGTCGAGGCTTATCTGTTTGGGCATAGCGCGATTGTGGCGGGTAGTGGCGTCACGGGTTGTCAGGTATTTCCGGTCGCCCGCCCGGTCGATCCACGCGGGGCATATTGCCGGTCGCCCGCCGGGTGGTTCGACACGCGGCATGCCCCCCGTTGCCCGCCCGGCCGAGCCACGCGCGGCGTCTAGTCAAACTTGCCTGCCATGAAAGTTATGGAACAAGAGGGCTCGAATGGCGGGGCTGGCAGGCCCTCCTGGGCTAAGTAATGATCGTCGGCCACCCTGGGACCCGGCGCTTGAGCGTGATCGACAGCTCACCGGCGGTCCAGACCGCTGCATCACTGGCAGTTGGGCGACAACCGGATGACCAACTTTCACACCATGCAAGTTTGACCAGATCGCACCGATGACCCGCCGCCACCGCCCCCGAGCGAGCCATACGAGTCACGGCCTGAACAGCTCGGCGGAAGCCACTGCGTTCTCCCCGTCGGCCGTGCCGCCCGCGATCAGGACGCTGCCATCAGGCAGGAGGGTCGCGGTCTGTCCCAAGCGAGCGGTTTGCATGGAGCCGATCAGGTGCACGCCGGTGGCGGGGTCATACGTTCCGGCATCCGAGGCAGCCTGTCCGGTGTAGTCGCTCAGGATGGGTATGAAATCGCCTCCGTTGAAGAGCACACGGCCGTCCGGGAGGAGTGTGGCAGTGGGGAAGGTCCACTGGCCGGGAGCGTGCATGAAGCCAGCGGGTGCGAACGCGCCGGACGCAGGGTCGTATGTCTCGAGATACCCGGACTCGAACAAGAGGACCCGACCGTCTTTGAGCACCGTCGCGGTGTCGGGCGCAACGCGGTCGAATGGCTTGCCGTTGTAGTTGGCAGACGCGGCCGGGCCGGGTGGAGACTCAAACGGAATCGAGGTGAACTTGCCCTTCACCGGATCGTAGACCTCGGCGCGCGGACCGTCGTAGGTCTTGCCAGTCATGAGCACCTTGCCATCGGGCAAGAGTGTCGTCGTATCGGAGCCGTTGCCTGTGTCGAACAAGGAGTTTCCGGTGCGAACGAAGCGACCGGAGGTTGGGTTGTAAAGCTCAGCGGATGCGCCCAAACCACCTATCAGCAGCACCCGGCCGTCTGGAAGAATGGTGGCCGTCGCCCAGGAGCGGGATGCTGACATCGAACCCGTGCGGCTGAACTTGCCGGTCTTGGGGTCGTACAACTCGGCGGAAGCTGAGCTGTCCGGGGGGCAAGTCTTTGTGTTGCTGCAGTTGCCCCCGACGATCAGGACGCGGCCGTCGTTCAGAAGTGTTGCTGTGTGGTTCGCGCGAGCCAAAGCCATCGAGCCAGTCGGGGTGAACGAGCCAGTGCTTGGGTCATATAACTCGGCCGACGCGACGTCAGTTTCGATCTGGCCGATGGTCTCAGCTCCACCGGCGATGAGGACCTTGCCATTCCCAAGCAACGTGGCGGTCGCGTAGATCCGCCCATGCTTCATGCTGCCGGTCGCGACGAACGTCGGCGTCGGCGAAGCCGTGGCGGCAGGGCTCGCGGTCAGAACCGCGGTTGCGGTCTGCTCAAAGGTCGGGACCGCCGAGAGTCGAGCGCTCGAGCCCACGGGTGAGCTACCGCACCCAGCCGCGCCCACAACCGCAACCAGCGCGGCGAGCCAAAGACCGCCAGCCCTCTGCAATCGCCCTCGCGCCCTCACCCCCAAGCTCCCCATCACTTGGCGCGCGCCGACCTCAGCAGAACCAGCGAACGCGGCTCCACGACTAGCTTCCCGCCCGCTTCCAGCGTCGCGCCGCCAGCGGCTCCTCCACCGCTCTCGGCGCCCTCGGCGCTTCCAGCAGCGCTCGTGGCGGCCGTCTCCCCCGTTGCGCCCGCTTCGGTCGCGCCGGTGTACGAGTCCAGCTCCCGCTTCCACTCCCTGGGCGAGCCCACGTCGGGCAGGGTAAACGTCAGAGGCTCCCACCAGCCGTTGACGATGAGAAGCAGGTCATCGTCGAGGATGAGGCGGCCGCGGTCGTCGCGGTCGGCGCCCCTAACGCCGTCCAGGTGGGCCACCACGCTGCGTGTCCAGCCCGCGCCCCAATCCGACTCGGTCATCGGCGACCCGGCCGGGGTGAACCATCCGATATCCTCGGCCAGGGCTCCGCTGGCGAAACGGCGGCGTCGCAGAACGGGGTGGCGTCGCCGGGTGGCGATGAGGGTTCGGGTGAAGGCGAGCAGGTCCTCGTCGATCGTCTTCCAATCCAGCCACGAGATCTCGTTGTCCTGGCAGTAGGCGTTGTTGTTGCCGCGCTGGGTGTGCCCCAGCTCGTCGCCGCTGAGCAGCATCGGCACGCCGAGGCTCAGCAGAAGCGTGCCCAGGAGTGCGCGAGACTGCCTGGCTCGAAGCTCCAGAACCGCGGGATCGTCTGTCGGTCCTTCCACGCCGCAGTTCCAGGAGCGGTTGTCGTCGGTGCCGTCGTTGTTCGCCTCGCCGTTCGCTTCGTTGTGCTTCTTCTCATACGAGACCATGTCGCGCAGAGTGAAGCCGTCGTGACAGGTGACCAGATTGATCGAGGCGTTGGGACGGCGGCGCGATGGGCCGTAGATGTCGGCCGAGCCGGCAAGGCGCGTTGCCAGATCGGGCAGCGTTCCGGCAAGGCCGCGCCAGAAGTCGCGCACGGTGTCTCGGTATCTGCCGTTCCACTCGCTCCACAGAGCGGGAAACTGGCCGAGGTCGTAGCTGTCGGGCTGGCCCACGTCCCAGGGCTCGGCGATCAACTTGACGCGCGAAACGACCGGATCCTGCGAAACGAGGTCGAAGAAGGCAGCCACGCGCTCGAAACTGCCGCGTTCCCGTCCCAGGGCGACGGCCAGGTCGAACCGGAAACCGTCGACGTGCATCTCGGTGACCCAGTAGCGCAGGGAATCCATGATGAGCCGCAAGCACATCGGATCGTCGGCGTTGAGGGAGTTGCCGGTGCCGGTCGTGTCGTAGTTGAAGCGAGGGTTTCCGGACACTAGCCGGTAGTAGGCCGGGTTGTCGAAGCCGCGCAGCGAGAGCGTGGGCCCGAGGTGGTTGCCCTCGGCCGTGTGGTTGAACACTACGTCCAGGACGACATCGAGGCCGGCCGCGTGGAGTGCCTTGACCATGGTCTTGAACTCGGCCACCTCGCCGCCGGCTCGACCGGCCCGAACCTCGGCCGAGTAGCCGGCATGAGGGGCGAAGAAACCGAGCGTGCTGTAGCCCCAGTAATTGGCGAGTCCCTTGGAGCGCAGGAAGCCGTCGTCGATGTGGTGGTGGATCGGAAGCAGCTCCACGGTCGTGACGCCCAGGCTCGTCAGATGGTCCAGCGCTGCTTTCGACGCCAGGCCCGCGTAGGTGCCGCGGAGCTTCGGCGGAACCCGGGGATTGAGCTGCGTGAAGCCCTTGACGTGCGCCTCGTACAGGATCGTGTCGGCATAGGGGATGGCGGGCGGGGCATCGGAACCCCAGTTGAAGTGGTTCGGCACAACGAGTCCCCTCGGTACGCAAGGTGCCGAATCGAGTTCGCTTGGGTCGTCGAGCGAGCCGGGACGGTAGGCGTGGATCTCATCGCCCCATTCGACCTCTCCGGAGATCGCCTGGGCGTATGGGTCGAGGAGGAGCTTGTTCGGGTTGCAGAGAAGTCCTTGCGCCGGCAGATACGGGCCTGAGACTCGATAGCCGTAGCGCTGGCCGGCCCCAACCCCGGGCACGAAACCATGCCATATGCCGGCGTCCTGTTCCTGCAACGGGATCTGCCGCTCGGCGCCCGCGGCGTCAAAGAGGCACAGGGTTACCGCGTCGGCGATGCCGGAAGACACAGCAAAGTTGGTGCCGTCCGAACCGAGGGTTGCCCCCAGGGGATACGGCCGCCCGGGCCAGATCTCCATCTTGCGCGTCCCCTCACTAGCGACCGAGCGGCTGCTCCTGTGTCAGCGTGACACACCCTGGTGGCCGGGTCCAGCTTCAATCAGGCTCACGGAAAGACCGTCTGGCTCCGCCGCTTCCGGCGCGGGCGCGTCGGCCGGACAGGGGAGGGCTTCGGCGGCCGGCTCGTGTGGGTCGAGGTTCAGGGCGGCATCGACCGCAGACAGGAGCGACTCGGCTGAGAACGGCTTGGCCAGGAATGGCACCAGATCGTCGCGGCCGCCCTCTACGATTTCCTCGGCGTAGCCCGACACGAGGAGCACGCGCAGCCCCGGCCGGCTTCGGCTCAGTCGGATGGCCAGCTCCGGACCGCGCATCCCGGGCATGACCACGTCGGAGAGGAGCAGGTCGATATGCTCCGTCATCGATTCTGCGGCCAATATGGCCTCGTCCGGCCCGGCCGCGGCCGTCACCTCAAACCCGGCTCGGGCGAGCACTCTCTGGGCGATGTCGCGCAGGCCGGGCTCGTCTTCGACGAGGAGGATCCGACCCGAGCGCTGGCCGGCCTGAACGGGTCCGATTTGGCGCGCGCCGGATTCTCCAAGAGCCGGCTCCTCGCGCATGACCATCGGGAAGTAGATCCGGAAGGTGCTGCCGTGCCCCGGCTCGGAGTCGACGAGAACCGATCCGCCCGACTGCTTGATGATGCCGTAGGTAGTGGCAAGGCCAAGGCCCGTTCCACGCCCGCGACTCTTCGTGGTGAAGAACGGCTCGAAGATGTGGTCCCGGGTCTCGGAGTCCATGCCCATGCCGGTGTCGCTGACCGAGATCGTCACGTAGTCGCCGGGAGCGATCTCTCGAGGGCGGGAGCGGTTGGAGTAGCTGAAATGATGGTGGCCGGTGTGGATGATCAGCCGGCCACCGGCAGGCATGGCGTCGCGCGAGTTCAGCGTCAGGTTCAGGATCACCTGCTCGAGTTGCGTCCGGTCGGCACGCAGATACCCGGCTCCTGGATCCAGCTCCATCTTCAGCTCTACTTGCTCGCCGATCAGCCGCCTCAGCATCGATTCGACACCGGCCGCGACTTCGTTGACCGCCAGAACCTGTGGCTGAAGCATCTGCCTGCGGCTGAATGCCAGCAGCTGGTGAGTCAGACCCGCGGCCCGATCCGCCGCGTCGCGAATGCCGGTCACGTATTCGGTCAGGTCGGTTCCCGCAGGTTCGTCGAGGGAGAGGTCGGCGAAGCCTAAGATCGCGGTCAGGATGTTGTTGAAGTCG
>PMIE01000101.1 GCA_003156975.1 Chloroflexota bacterium
CAGAAGTGCGGCACCGGCCATGCTCAGCATGTTGCCGAAGTTGGAACTCGTGCCCATGCGGATGTACTTGAGGGTGTTGGCGAAGGTCCGCCGGCCCTCCGTGACACCCTGGCTGATCGCGGCGAGGCTCGGTTCCAGCAAGATGATGTCGGCGGCGGAGCGGGCAACGTCCGTTGCGTTGTCGACGCTGATGCCGACATCGGCGACGTGCAGCGCCGGGGCGTCGTTGATGCCGTCGCCCATGTAGCCGACGACCTGGCCCGCCTCACGCAGGGCCCGGATCACCTGCAGCTTCTGGTCCGGATCCACGCGGGCGAAGATGGTCGTTCGCTTTGCGCGAGCGACCAGAGCCGGGTGGGTCATCTTGCGCATCTGATCGCCGGTCAAGACGCCATCGACCGTGAGTCCGACAAGGTCCGCCACATGTTTGGCGACCAGATCGTTGTCGCCGGTGATGATCTTGAGGGCGATCCCCTGGGCGGCCAGCGACGCGATCGCTTCGTCGACGTCCGGCTTCGGAGGATCGCTGAAGAGAATCACGCCTTCGAAGGTGAGGTCGCGCTCGAGTCGCGAGGTGTCCGAAAGGGCGATCGCCACGGGGGCGGCCGGGGCCTTCACGGCCGACTTCGCGGGCCTGGCAGTCGACCTGGCGGTCGAGACGGGCGCGTCGGTGGCGGCCGAGACCTTGGCAGGCGCCTTCGATAGCCCGGTCAACTCGTCCGGCCTCAGGACTCGAGAGGCCACGGCCACAAGGCGGAAGCCGTCGGCCGATGAGCCGTTGACCAGCCTGGCCAGCCGATCGTGTTCGGCCTTGTGGATGGCACGGGAGGTGTGATCGGTGCGAACCATGCTCGATGCCGCCACGATCGCCTCGGGCGCGCCCTTGGTAACGAGTAGCGGCGGTTCGCTGCCGCGCTGGACCACCACGCTCAGCATCCGCCGGTTGAAGTCGTATGGCAGCTCGGCGATCTTCTTGTACTCGGCCAGATCCTTTGGCTTGGGGGCACCCGCGAGCATGGCCGTGTCGAGGGGGTTCTGGAAGCTCGACTCGAAATGGCTGTTGAGGTAGGCCATCTCAAGGGCGTGGGAGGCTTCACCCGCGTCGTCCTTGTCGATCCCGACGGCCTTGACCAGCTCGAGCTTGCCCAGCGTGAGAGTGCCCGTCTTGTCGGTGCACAGGACCGTCACGCTGCCCAGGTTCTGGATCGCCGGCAGCCGCTTGACCAGGACGCCGTGTGCGGTCAGGGCGCGAGCGCCGCGGGTCAGGTTGAGCGTGACGATGGCCGGCAGCAACTCGGGCGTCAGGCCGACCGCGAGAGCGATCGAGAAGAGCAGCGCGTCGTAGAGCCCCCGCCCCAGAGCCACGTTGATGGCGAAGACGCCGACCACCAGGATCAGCGTCACTTTGCCGATCAACAGCCCGAAGGCGCGAACGCCGTGCTGGAAATCCGTTTCCGGGGCTCGTTCCGCAAGCCTGTGAGCGATGACCCCGTAGCTGGTCCTGGCGCCGGTCGCAGTCACAACCGCCTTGCCGGTTCCGCTCACGACACTCGTTCCGAAGAAGCCCAACCCGGCCCGATCCTCGTCCTTGTCCGGATCGAGGGTTCCCTCTCGACGTGTCTTGAGCGACGCGGCCGACTCGCCGGTCAGAGACGACTCATCGACGAAGAGGTGATTCCCTTCGAGCAGGCGCACATCGGCCGGCACGATGTCACCGGCAGCGAGAACCACGACGTCGCCGACAACGACATCGTTGATCGGGATTTCCTGCTGTTTCCCATCTCTGACAACGGTGGCGCGCAACGCCAGGCGGGCCTGGAGCGCGGCCACGGCCGCCTCCGACCGGGCTTCCTGGACGAACCCGAGCAGCGCGCTCATGCCGACGATTGCCAGGATGATGCCGGCCTCGACGCGATCGCCGACGGCCATGCTGACCACGCTCGCCGCCACGAGGATCAGGACGAGCGGGCTGGCGAATTGGCTCACGAGGACGGCAAGCGGCCCCCGGCGACCCTCACCTCCGAGTGCGTTCGGTCCATCGCGGCGGAGGCGGAGCGCCGCCTCGGCCGAGGTCAGGCCACCTGGCGATGGCGGATCCGCCGGGGTCTCCGGCGCGGGCCTGGCACGAGTCGGCGAGTTGGTCATGCGGGCATGCTAGCTGTTTGGGCCGCCGGGCCGCGGCTGACCACTCGGCGAGCCCGACAGACGCCGCTTCTCCACAAGTTAGGCACATATTCGTGCAGGACGGGCGAGCGGAGAGGCGCAGTTCTTGCGACCCTACATCCAGGCTCGGGCAGCCTGCTGGGAGGCTCGTCACACCCGAGGCATGGAGCCCTACCAAGGGCAGGAGGAGAGCATGGCAGCCGCAACGGCGTATGTCCGGAGCATGTTCCAGTGGACCGTGAAGCGCGAGGGGATAATCGCCCCGGACGAGCGGCCGCCGGCCCCGCAATCGATCGCGCTGGGCCTGCAGCACATCTTCGCGATGTTCGGTGCCACGGTGCTGGCTCCGATCCTCATGGGCTTCGATCCCAACACGGCGATCTTCTTCTCTGGCGTCGGCACGCTCATCTTCTTCGTCTGCGTCCGCGGCCGCGTCCCGAGCTACCTCGGCTCCAGCTTCTCGTTCATCGCGGTAGTCGGCTCCGCCGAGGCGATCGCGTGGAGCGGCCACGGGCCCAACATCCCGGCGGCGCTCGGCGGCATCATCGCCTGCGGCGCCGTATATGCCCTTGTCGGTCTGATCGTCATGGCCGTCGGCTACAAGTGGATCGAGTACCTCATGCCGCCGGTCGTGACCGGCGTCATCGTCATGGTCATCGGTCTCAACCTTGCGACCACTGCGGTTGGCGATCTCAAGATCAACAACGCGGTATTCAACAACCCCAACCTCGACACCCTCGGTGTCGTGTTCGGCCTCGTAACCGCACTGGCGGTTGCGATAGTCGCTGTGTACGCGCCAAAGATCATCCGGCCGCTGCCGATTCTCCTCGGCGGCATCATCGGCTATCTGTTCTACTTCCTTCTGGGCAACGTGATGAGCCTCGTGCCCGCAGCGAAGCAGATCAGCTTCGACGGCGTGTGGCACGCCAGCTGGATCGGCCTCCCCAACTTCACCACCCCGACGTTTGATGGGCACGCCATCACCCTTATCGTCCCGGTCGCGCTCGTTCTGATCGCCGAGAACCTCGGCCATGTCAAGGCCGTCGCCGGCATGACCAAGCGCGACCTCGACCCGTACATCGGCCGGGCCTTCCTCGGCGACGGCATCGCCACCATGGTTTCCGCCTCGGGCGGCGGCACCGGTGTCACAACCTATGCCGAGAACATCGGCGTCATGGCCGTGACCAAGATCTATTCGAGCCTGGTCTTCGTCATCGCAGCCGTCGTCGCGCTGTGCATGGGCTTCTGCCCCAAGTTCGGCGCACTCATCCAGACCATCCCGTGGCCCGTCCTCGGCGGTCTGGCAATCGTCCTCTTCGGCCTGATCGCCGCCACCGGCGGGCGCATCTGGGTGGAGAACAAGGTCGACTTCTCGCTCAACAAGAACCTGATCACCGCGGCAGCCGCACTCACGATGGGCGCCGGCAACCTGACGATCAATTGGGGAGACTTCTCCTTCAGCGGCATCGGCACGGCGTGCTTCGGCGCGATCATCCTGTACCAGATCCTCAACGGCTTTGGTCGGCGGGGAGACGACGCCGCGCCGGCGACCGCCGAGACCGCGGGCGCCTGACCCTCGCAGATACGAGGCGGGCAGCCGAAAGGCTGCCCGCCTCACTATTTGGCGAGCAGTCCGGCGCTGCCCGCGCCACTCCAGGCATACAAAAAGGCGGAGGCCGTGAGGCCTCCGCCTTTCGTATTACCGGAAGAACGTCTAGGCGTGAATGCACACGGTGCCGGCGGCGATGTCATGCCAGGCCCGCTTGCGGGAGTCGAAGGCCGCCCAGATGAAGCCGAGGAGACCGATCAGGATGTAGCTTGCGAGGCCCTCGACGATGAAGACGATGAAGCGGATAAAGGCCATTGATCCGGTGATCGGCCCACCGTCCACAGCGCGGACTATCTTCACGCCGACAAGCATCATTCCGACGGACTGGCCCTTCTTCCACCACATGAGTGGCAGATAGATGAGCCCGCCGATGACGGTGATGCTGAGGATCACGACGATGATCATGTCGATGATGTACGCCACGAACCGGATCCAGAAACCGGCGTAGTTCGGTGCGCCTACCTGCTGGGCCATTACCTTCTCCTAGCGGCAGATCCGGCCCGGGCAGCCCGACTAACCTGCCCCGACAAAACCGGACCGTGTGCCCGGCATGCTAGCAGGAGCGCAGGCACCGTTTGGGCTGGTCGCGCACAGAAAAGAGTGCGCTTTGAAGGCGCTCTCTACCCCGTCCGGCCGGTTCCGAACTGGCGGTCGCCGGCATCCCCGAGACCGGGCAGGATGTATCCCTGGTCGTTGAGCTGGCGGTCTACACAAGCGCAGTAGATCTCGACATCCGGGTGCGCGGCGGTGACGGCGTCCACGCCCTCCGGGGCTACGATCAGGTTGATCAGCTTGATCCGCGTGGCGCCCCAGCGCTTCAGAACCTCGATCGCCGCCGTCGCCGATCCTCCGGTGGCGAGCATCGGGTCGAGGATCATGCACAGATCCACGGTGGCTGAGTCCGGAAGTTTGTTGTAGTACTCGACCGGCCGCAGCGTCTTCTCGTCACGGAAGAGGCCCAGATGCCAGACCTCGGCCGTGGGCATCAGCTCCAGCATCGCATCGACCATCCCCAGGCCGGCCCGAAGGATCGGCACGAGACCGATGCGCACGCCCAACTCCGCGGCGTCCGTGGTCTCGAGCGGCGTGGTGACCGATCTCGGCTTCACCTCGACGTCGGCAAGGGCCTCGTAGCCGAGCAGCCACGACAACTCGCGAACGACTTCGCGGAACTTCTTCGGCTCGGTCTTGTCGTCGCGGAGAATCCGCAGCTTGTGGAGGATGGCCGGGTGCCGGGAGACGTGGAGCGTCGGCCAGGCTGCATCACGGGCGGGCAGTGGAGAGCTCTCCGGCACTGGTTACTCCTCCGTGACGCTTCGTTTGGGTTGCTGCCTAATCGTATGTCCGGCGCGGCATTGCCGCCCGGCGGGGGCGTCCACAGTGGTGGATAACTAGCGCTCAGAGGCCCGCCGACGCAAGGAGAGACGCGCGGCCGAAACCGAGGCCAGCATCTCGGACCAGCCCCGAGCCAGCGCGTGCCGCAATTCCATCCAGGTCCGGGCCCCCACCAACGGGAACGTGGCGATGATGATGCTCAAACCTCCATACCAGAGCGCGGGCAGGGCCAGCATCGCCGCGATCGGGACGGTCCAGCGGCGGTTCGTTCTGGCGCCCCAGACCACCAGGACGAGCGCGAACGGCAGACGGAACAGGAACGGAATCGGCACCGCCGCCCATGTGCCCTTCGTCGCTCCGGTGTTGGACGTGAGGACCTGCGGCCAGCGGATCCAGGCCTCGGGCTGGATGGCGAACGAGACCGCGACAACGGCCGCCGTTGCCGCAAGAGCGATGACCAGCGAACGCCACTCCCGGCGAACGACGAACCACAACAGCCCGATCCCCGGCGTGACCTTGGTGAGCAGCACAAACGACCAGGCCGCCGGCCAGCGAAATCCCATCACGATGGCGACGCCGATCAGCAGCTCGATGTTGCCGCCGGCTACCTCCAGGAAGGTCAGCGCAAGACCCAGCAGGAAGAGGCGCGGCCCGGTGAGATAGGCGAGAGCGGCGAGCGGGAAGAATGCCCACACGGCCACGAAGCCCTGCCAGGAGAGGAGGCGCAGCGGGTACAGAAGCTGGAGAAAGATCGGCGAGTAGAGATAGGCGTTGGGCGTGCCGACAGAGGCGATCGAATACGGATCCGCTCCAAACGGGGCCAGCCAGTAGGCATGGGCATCCATCGCAGTGCCGGGCCAGCGGCCGTAGGGTTCGCACCAGGCCACGATGAAGAGCCAGGTTGCGGCGGCGGCGATCACGGCGAGCACATAGATGACCGGCACACGACGGCCGGCGAGCGCAATCGTGCGCTCACTGGAACTGTTCAGGGCCTCTCCTCTTGCCGACTCTCCGCCAACCCCGGCGCGCATCGTAGCACCGGGCCGGGGCCGCGGCGGGCGACGAGCCACGGCGGGCGACGAGCCACGGCGGGCGACGAGCACAGGCCGCGGCGGGCGGCCCGGCTACAGGAGCCTGGCCAGCAGCCTCTCCGCGGATGTCGGGCCGTCGGCGCGATCCACGACCGCGGACCTGCCCAGCCGCTCGCCGTCGGCGCCATGCCCGGCCGGTCCGAGCAGGCACTCCCAACCCTCGGCCGAGAGCCTCTCGAGTACCGCGCCGGCGGCGCGGAGTGTCCGGCTCGCCTGTTCCACCGCGCCGCCGTGGAGATTGCCATCGCCCAGCGCGGCTCGCAGCGCGCGGGCCGTTCCGGCGGCAGCGGCCAGGTCCGTCGCGAGAGTCCTCACCTCGCCAGTACCGCGCGGCTCGAGGGACAGGGAGACCGACGAACCCGACATGGCGGCAACCAGAGCCGCGGAACCTCCCGGCGCATTCAGCCAGCCCTTGCCCCCGCCCATGACCAGCCGGTGCTGGGGGAAGACGGCCCGGCGCAACCAGGCTTGCAGCAGGAACGCGCCCGCGTCGCCGTCCCCGGCTGCCCAGTCCGGAACGGCGCCCAGCATCAACCGATCGGCGGGCACGCCGTCGGCGAGAGCCAGCTCCGCGCCGAGTGCCTGAAGGGCCAGGGCGCAGCCGGCCCGCGTGGCGACGTCGGACGGGATGCCGGTTGCCACATCCTCACCGAGCGCCAGCGGACCCGGACCGATGACCACGTTGCAGCCCGCCCGCGCCTGCAGCCGGTGAGCGAACGAGTGGTCGGCGAGGGTTCTCTCCGGGTCCACGTTGTCTTCCACGATCTCGCGGATCGGGTCGGCGCCGACGAAGTCGATGCGCTCGAAAGCCGCCACGACCGCCTGCTCCGGGGCGGCAAAGGCCGACGTGACGGTCATCAGGCTGGCATAACAGCGCCGCTGCGCCGCCGCGTCGTCGACCGCCTTGCGCAGCGATGCCAGGCCTCGCTGGCTGCCGACCGGGACCGGCTCGGCCGCGGGCCGAACAGGCGCCGACTTGCTCCGCCGGCCGCCGGCCGCAGTCTCGCGGGCGCGCTGCGGCGTCTGGACCTCGAACAGGTGCGGAGTCTCCAGACCTGCCTGTCGGCGCGCTTCCGCGAACTCCCAGCTTGCGGGAACCTCCACCTGAATCAAGTCCGCGCCGGCGGCGATCATCGACCGCGCCTCGGCCACGCCGGCGGTGACCTCGGTGGCTTGCAGGTCAAGACCCAGCCACGGTTCGTCCGGCTGGCCCAGGACGTCGCGCATCTCCCGGGTGGCGGTGCGGTTTGCGTCGAAACGAGCCAGAGCCGCCTTGATAAGTACGACGGCTCGCTTCTGGGCCGCAGCAAGTCGATCCGGACGCTCGAGAAGCTGGGCCTCCAGCCCCAGGTCAATCGCGCCCGACGCCCCGTCGAGGGCCAGCTCATGCGGCGGCATGTCGTATTCGAGCATCGCCACGACGAACGGCAGAAGGACTCCGCGACCCAGCCGGCCCGTGTCGGAGCCGCAGTAGCGCTCGGCGAGCGTCGTCGCCAGCGGATGGCCGGCTCGATCCAGCCCATCGACGCCGAGCATGCGCAGGACGGCCCGCTCCTGGGCGATCGTGGCCGATAGCCTCGCCGTCCGGGAAAGCCCGACGGCAAGGTCGGCCGCGCGCGTGCGGACCTGCTCCGCCTGGCTCAAGAGAGTGTCGCCGCTCACAACTGGCAGCATATGCCCGGCCGAAACCAAGTCTGCAGGAGAAACCGCCGCGAGGATCGGCCGTTCGTACTATGGCGTCTTCCGGCTCGGGCCTACCCGACTCCGATCCATCAGGCGCAATCGGCTCCCGGGCGTCATCATCTGCGTCGAAAACGATGATCGATACGCCCGGGAAGCCAGTGGTCCACGACCAGGTTCGCGTCGAAGCCGAGATCGACGGGAAGGTGGTTTCTTTCCGCGCGGTCGTCGTGCATACGGTGCCGACAGCCCTGTGGCTGGGCCTGGTCAAGCCCGACTCGCGCCTGGAGCGGCTGGTAACCGGCGACCCACTCGCGTTGACATTCCGCCGGGACGACGCCGGAATGGTCGCCGAGTCCACCTTCCTGAGTCATCTGGGCTCCACTCAGTCGCGTCTCTTCTCGGTCGAGATGCCCGCCGAATGCCGGCTCACTCAGCGCCGAACCCACCTGCGCCTCGATGCGGAATGCCCGATCCAGTACACCATCGTCAGCCAGAGCGACACCGCCACCGCCGGCCTCATCGGCGAGGGCGTTACCCGCAATATCAGCGCCGGCGGGCTGCAGTTCGTCGTCCGGGCGCCGATCGCAGACACGGTGAGCGCCGCGGACGCCCTCGAGTTGCTGCTGGAGGTGGGCAAGGAAGCGGTGATGGCCGAGGGAGAGGTAATTCGCGTGGACGACGCCACGGACCTGGGCCCGGACTGGCGTCCCCTGGCGCCGACCAGGCCGCCCCGCCCGCCGCGCACGCTGATCGCCGTCCGCTTCGTGTCCATTTCCGACATCGCCCAGGACCTGATCGTCCGCCACATCTTCGCCCTGCAGCGGATGCGACGCGAGGGACCGAAGCGGCCGGACTAGTGTCCCGATCTCCAAGAAGGTATCCGGTTCGCGACCGCAGACCCGCTCGCCTCAGCGGCGAGGTTCGCCGGTCTGAGCGGCGGCGCTTTCTAGCCCAGAGCGCCGCCTGGGCATCCTAAGTCGCAAATGTTCGAGCCAGTCGAATATGAAACTGCCGAGATCGGCTCCGCGTGCTCAGATCGGGTCCTGCCAGCCTATCGATTCGCCCCGAAAGCACCCAGATCAAGCGGAAATGGCCGAATTCGGGCACAACAAGAGCTCGGCGGGGCTCCTCGACGCTCGCTAGCCCGATGCCGATTCTTGTTCGAGTCAGTCGAACAATTGCGAGTTGTGAACTCGATGTGCGCGACCGAAGCGTCAAGCGATAGGCGGGTCGCTCTCCCAGGAGGGGCGACGCCTCCCGGAGGCGGACGCATCGGGCCTGCGGACGAGTCGCTCGACTTTGCTACACCGCTCTCAGCCTACGTCGCGGAGCCAGCAGGATCCAACCTATTTGGGCCAAGAAGTGCCCAAGATCCTTGACGCGGGACAAGGTTCTGCTCGATCAGAACCTCCAACGCAATTGACTGGTGCTTCGGCCGAGATCAGTTCGCAGTGACCCTGGGAAGGCCAGTCGGCTAGTGACTCGCGGGACCTGTGACGCCGCGGAGAGGAGAGGGTGGCCGAAGACGGCGATCGTCCCGTGCCCGCCAGGGTCCAGGACGGCGAGGCGGACTCGGGACGACCGCATAACTGCGTGATCTCGAATTGGGGAGTGCCCAGAGGACGTCCCGACGACTACCAGCCGTGTCCGATCTGCGAGCT
>PMIE01000009.1:0-1227 GCA_003156975.1 Chloroflexota bacterium
GGCGGCGTTGAGCCCGGGGCTGTCCCCGCCTGCGGTCAGGACCCCGATGCGCTTGCCGATGACCATTTCGTCTGCTCCGCTGTGCTGGATCGGACTTGACCACGGGCGCGAATGACGGCCTCGCGTCTGGTTCCGCCAGGATACTTCGCCCATCACTCTCGGCCAACCGCCCGTCTGGGCCGCCCCGATTGCCGACGCCGGCAGACGTGTCCGAGCCGGGGCGCAGCCGCGCATTGACGGCAACGCCAATCCCCGAAATCATCCCAGGAGTGCCAGCAGCGACCAGTACTTTGCGCCCATGTGGGCCTCCAACCCCAACCCGAGTCCTCCCCTGCCGGGGCAGGTGTCGCTGATCGTTGCGGCTGCGACATACCCGGTCGCAAGAGGGCCTTGACTTGAGGTTTCGAGGATCGGTGACGATGGCCGACATCGCCAGATCCGTCGGCTGCTCGACTTCCGATGTGGCGCACGTCGTCGCGGCGGACTATCGCGTCCCCAGGCAACTCCGGCGAGACGTGTCCGAGGTCATCGAGACCGAGGGCTACGCTCCACTGAAGGCNNGCCGGGTGGCGCTCGTCCTCAAGACGCACCGGCACGATAACCCGCATAAGAACCACTTCTACCTGCCGATTGCGGCTGCCACCGCCCTCGCCTGCGCCACCCACGGAGCCGAGCTAGTTCATACCACGATAGTCGTAGATGGCCACTACTCGCTCTGCGAAGTCCCTGCGGCGTGGATCGACGGTGACTGCGACGCGGCTCTGCTAATGGGGATTCAGCTCGACGCGGATGCCATCGCCCGGGCTACGGCCATCGGGCAACCGGTCATCCTGATCGACGGATATGCGCACGGCAACAGCCTGGATTCAGTGGTCACTGACAACGTTGCGGGCGCCTTCGCCGCAGTGGAACACCTCCTCGCGGCCGGTCACAAGGACATCGCCCTAATAGGTACGGAGCCCGAGTCCTACCCGAGCATCCTAGCCCGGCGAGAGGGTTACGTTCAAGCAGTTGCGAGCCTCGGTCTGAAATCGCACATCATCGACTCGAGTTGCCCCCTCACAGACGCCGCCGCTGTGCTGGGCGTCGAGTACATGCGTCGTCACCCCGAAGTCACTGCCCTATTCGGGGCCAACGACGTCACCACGGTTACGTTTCTGGAAGCCGCGAGGGACGCAGGCTTTCGCGTACCCGGAGACATCTCGCTTGTCGGTTTCGACGACATCG
>PMIE01000009.1:1236-2501 GCA_003156975.1 Chloroflexota bacterium
GCGCGGCGGCGGCGCCGGCTGCGGCACCGGACGGATCGAGTATCGCGGTTCGCACTTGCCCCGCGGCGGGTTCGCTATGCTGATGCCATCACCGACTCGACGGGCTGATCGGCTTCAGGGAGGGATCGATGGGCAATTCCGGCAGGCATCACAAGTTGCTTCTGACTGAGGTGATCGCCTCTCCCGCCGCCGTCGACCCGGCCGCGCCGCAGGCACTCGCGCCCGGACTCGCCGCCGACGAAGTAGCCGGCGAAGAACCCAAGTCCCGGCCCCGTCGACGTCCCGGTTCGGCCGTGACCGGCTCCGCCGGTCTCGATACCGTGGACGGCTGCCGGATGAGACTGCTGGCGCTGCGGACTCGAATCGAGACCAACTGGCCGGAGCCGGGCGGGGCGCTATACAGACGCGGACGCGGCCTCAGCCGCGAGGTCACCGAGGACATCGCCTCACTACTGATCGCGCTGCCGCCGCCACTGCCAATTCATCCCGGAACCGCGCCACAGCCGATCTGCCGCCCAACAGACGCGGACATGCGCGAGGTCGCCGGCCGCGCGGTAGACGCCGGACTCGCTCTGCTGGAAGGCGCGACACTCGAGACCGTCTATCAAGGCCATGTCAAGATTCTCGAGGACTACCGTCCTGAAGCAGACGAGTCCATCATCGTCTCCAACTTCACGGTAGGCGTTCTGGCCGCGACCATAATCGGAACCCTCGAAGCGATCGCGGAACTGCTGGTCAAGGAATCCGGGGGCGATCAACGCATCAAGCCGCGCCGCCACGAAGAAGTCCGGACAGCACCTCCGCCGCACAGATCCCACTCCAAACGAGGGCCCGGTGTCCCGCGTATCTGACATCTACCGGCCGAGCCTTGCAACCTTGACGGACCTGTACGAACTCACGATGGGCGCCGGCTACGAAGTTGCCGGCGTGGCCGACAGGACCGCCGTATTCGCGCTGACCTTCCGAAGCCTCCCGTTCGGCGGCGGCTACGCCCTGGCGGCCGGCCTCGACGACGCCCTCGAGATACTCACGGGAATGCGGTTCTCGGCGGACGACATCGACTATCTGCGCGGTCTTCGCGGAAATGCCGGCACTCCCCTATTCCGCGAGACGTTCCTCGACAGCCTTGCCGACTTTCGATTTACCTGCGACGTGGACGCGATACCTGAAGGAACCGTCGTGTTCGCGAACGAGCCGCTTGTGCGCGTCCGCGGCCCGCTCCTCCAGGCCCAACTTGTCGAGAGCGTCCTCCTGACTGTCGTGGG
>PMIE01000124.1:0-25859 GCA_003156975.1 Chloroflexota bacterium
GGCTACTTCGTGAAGTAGGCCCAACACAAAGCGTAGAAGCGGAAAGAGCCGGCGCCCCTCGCGCCGGCTCTTTCGATCTCGGCGCGCGTATCGGATCCGGTCGGGCGCATGCCGGACGGCCGACACTCCGGGGGCCACAGGGACCGCAGACAGTGCGGCTCGGCCCTCTGGATCGGTCATTGACTCGGTTATGGTTCGGCGCGTGACAATACTCGCGGGCATCCGCTCCATGAGCGCGGCTTTGCGCGCCCCCGGCCTGGCTCGCTGGCTCCGTGTCGTCGGGCCGGCGTGGGTAGTCATGCTCGCGGACGTCGACGCGCCGAGCGTCATAACCGCGGGCAAGGGCGGGACAGAGGCCGGCTACGCCCTGCTTCTGCCGATCTTCGCCATCGTTCCAGTGCTCTTCCTGGTTCAGGAGATGACCGCGCGATTGGCCCTCGCCACCGGCAAGGGCCACGCCGAGCTGGTGCGGGCCCGGTACGGAGCGCAATGGGCCGCCGTCTCCGTCCTGGGCATGGCAATCATCAACTTCGTCGCCTACGTGGCGGAGTTCGCCGGAATCGCCCTGGGTGCCGCGATCATCGGCGTCCCCGGGCCGATCGCCATCGCCGGAGCTCTGGCGATCCACGCCTCGATGGTTCTTACCGGCAGCTATACCTGGTTCGAGCGCTTCGCACTGGCCCTTTCCCTGGCTCTGTTCAGCTTCGTGGTTCTCGCCGTGGCCGGTCGCCCCGATATCGGCCACCTTGTCTCGGACCTGAGCCCGCTCCCCAACGACGTCCCTCACGACTACTTCGCGCTGGTCGTGGCGGTGGTCGGAGCCTCGATCATGCCCTGGATGCTGTTCTACCAGCAGTCCGCCAGCGTCGACAAAAAGCTGAGTCGCGAGGATCTCCGCGGATCGAGGATCGAGACGTTGGTCGGAGCATTCGTAAGTCAAGCCCTCATGGCCGCGATCGTGATTGCCGCGGCCGCGGCAATTAAGTCGGCCGCGCCCGTTGCCGCAAGTGTCACGAATCTTCGGGAGTTGCCCGAGGGCATGGCTCGGCTCGCGAACGGCGGCGCCGGCTGGCTGATCGCAATCGGCCTCATCGGCTCGGGCTTGCTGGCGCTCGTGGTCGTCTCGCTCTCGGCCGCCTGGGGGATCAGCGAAGTGATGGGCTGGCCGCACAGCCTCAACCTGAGGCCCAACCAGGCCCGCCGCTTCTATGCGGTCTATTTCGTCGAAGTGCTGCCGGCGGCTGCGGTTGCGCTCGTCTCGCCGGACCTGGTGCGAGTCTGCGTTGGGGCTATGGTCTTCAACGTGATCATCCTGGTCCTGCCGCTGGCGTTCCTGGTTCGATTGACGAGCGATCGCGAACTGCTGGGCGATCTGGCGAATTCGAGGGCGCATGCCTCGGTGTTGTGGGTGGTGACCCTTGTTCTTCTCGCTTCGGGCGTGTTTGGGATGTACCAGTACCTCACGTAGAATGTAGTCGGCCCGATGGGCCGCTCCCATGGAGCCCGTTTCGTCGCCGGGCTGCCACGAACCTGGAGTTCCGGCTGGAGGGTGAGGAATGGATCGGGCGAAGCGAGGGGCGGGACCAAGGGGATCGCGCGCCCCGGCAATCAAGCTCAGCGCCGCCCTGGCAGTGGTGCTGGCAAGTTTCGTTGCCGTCGGCCTGTGGGGGCCCCGGTCGGTCGCTGCGGCTCGCCCGACGGCAACTCCATATCCGACGATCACTTCGGGCCGACACGTCTACGACTATGGGAATCTGCTCAGTCCCAAGGCCGTATCGGTCGCCGAGTCGCTGGCCGCGAAGATCGAGGCCGAAGGTGGCGGCCGCGTGGTCATATACACCGCGGATCTGATGGCCCTGCCCGATGAAGCCACCCTCGCCAAGGCGTGGAAGGTGGATGGGATCCTTCTGACCGGCTGGGATGACATGGGGACAACCACGATGGGGGCCACGCTGAAGGGCATGCTCTCGGCCGACGCGGTGAAGTTCATCGAGGATTCGTCGGCCGGGGTGAATAGTCTTGCCAGTTGGGCGACCAGCCTCCTGGCTCGAGTAGAAGGCCTTCTGATGGACCGGCATGTCTTCGACGGCACGGGCACGCTCGACGCAGCAGGACTCGCCCATGCTGAAGCCTCGGCCGCCGCCCTGGCCGGCCAACTCCGCGCGCCGGTCTACGTGGACATTGCCATCGGAGAGGAAGGCAACCCTCATACGACGGCCTTCTTCAACAACTGGGGGGACGGTGGCAGCGTCTATGGCAAGTCGCTGGTGATCGCGCTGGCGGTGGACAACGGGCAAATCGGTGGATACATCGACGCGGACTCCGACCTGTGGGATTCCTACGAGACTTCATCGCCCTGGTCGTACGACTCGCTCAGCAACGAGGTGGCGCCGAAAGGAGACGTCCAGGCCGAGCTTCTGCGGGCCATCGATGCGGTCCACAAGACACTGGACCCCGTCGCTGCGGCCCAGAGCGCAGCCGCCACCCTTCGCGACGCCGTGACCCGCTTCTTCACCGACCGAACCAACCAGACCGACAGCGCCGCCGGCGCCATCGTGGCGCTACTTGCCGCGCTCATCTTCGTTCTGGATCGGCGCCGCCGGCGTCGCGAACCCGGCTATGCCGACGATGACTCGGTGATGGTCTCGGGTCCACCTTCGGACATGACGCCGGCTCTGGCCGCTCTCGTGGCGGCGCCGCTGGATACGACCCGCGCCGTCACGTGCGCCCTGCTGGATCTGGCGGCCCACGGCCACATCGCCTTCTACCGGGAGATGACGCCGATGGGGCCGCGCGGCGGGGTCAAGGTCGTTTCCGCGGCGGTTCAGAGCGGCCGTTCCGACCACTCCGTTCACGCGGCAGCCACCTCCCGGCCGCTCGGACCGGGCGAGCAGTTTCTGCTGGCCGGCCTGGTGTCGGCCGCCGGCACTGGCGCGACTCTGTCACCCACCGACTTCGTCGACCTCCGGCCGCTCTTCGAGCAGACCGGTGAGCAGCTGGAGCGGATCGCCGGGCAGCGCGGTTGGCTCCGGCTCCAGACTCGGGCGGTTTCGCGCGCCTGGGTCGGCGTCGGGATCGCGCTACTGACTGCCGCCGCGGTGTGGGGAGTCCGGCTTCAGCCGATCGCCGCTGCCTGTGAGGCGCTCGCCGGGCTGGCGATCCTGGCCCGCGCCGCGCGGATGCCGCTGCCTCTCAAGACGCCCGACGGCGCAATCACCTCCGCCATGGTCGATGCCTACCGCCGGACGCTTCGCCGGGCCCTTTCCGGTGTGCCCGGCGAGATCCCGCCGTGGCTGGCAAACGCCGAGGAAGCGGCCCTATGGGGCTACGCCTGGGGTCTCGAGGGCGAGGTGCAGGCATTCGTCGGCCGCAGCGTTGCGACGGCGATGGGCGGACTCGACTCCGGGGAGGGTGTGGACGCCGCCACGAATTTGAGCTCGTTGCGGATGATGTTGGGCGGCCTCTCCGGGTTCAGCTCATCGCGGCCGGTGGGGCTGGACACGGACGCGATCGCAAACACGCTCAGCGGCCTGGGCCTATCGATGGATTCCGTTGCCGGAGAGCCGCCGAAGAAGGCCGCCGCAAGAACGCCAGGCGAGCCGCGGGAGTAGCGGATCGGTCGGCTCTTGCGAATGAGACCCAATGGGACGAAACTAGCGGAGTTCGACGACCGCTGGACCAGAGGCGGCACCGGCTCGTCGGCCCAAGGTTCGCAGCCGGGGTAGACCCTACGGCGCGACTGCGGAAGGGCCGGGAACCAATGGATCGAACCCGTGTTGTCATCATGGGCGCCGCCGGGCGCGACTTCCACAACTTCAACACCGCCTATCGCAAGGACCCGAGTGTCGAAGTGGTGGCGTTCACTGCCGCCACTCAGATCCCCGGGATCGCCGGGCGCCGCTATCCGGTGGAGCTGGCCGGGCCGCTCTATCCCGATGGCATCCAGATCGTGGCCGAGTCCGAGCTGGAACATCTTCTGGCCACGGAGCGGATCGACCTGGTCGTGTTCGCCTACAGCGACGTGGCTCACGAGCACGTAATGCACACGGCCAGCCGGGCACTTGCCGGCGGGGCCGACTTTGAGCTGCTCGGACCGGCGCGGACGATGCTGCCGAGCACCAGGCCCGTGGTTGCGACGGGAGCCACTCGAACCGGCGCCGGAAAGAGCCAGACCACTCGCTACCTTGCGGAGCTGCTCGAGAAGCAGGGCCTCAAGGTGGTGGTCGCGCGCCACCCCATGCCCTACGGCGACCTGGTCGCCCAGCGGGTCCAGCGGTATGCCACATATGCCGATCTCGATCGGTACGAAACCACGATCGAGGAGCGCGAGGAATACGAGCCGCATCTCGATGCGGGGCGCGTCCTCTATGCGGGCGTGGACTATGAGGCGATCCTGCGCCAGGCCGAAACCGAAGCGGATGTCGTCCTGTGGGATGGCGGAAACAATGACTTCCCATTCTTCAAGCCGGATCTGTTCGTCGTAGTTGCCGATCCGCTGCGAGCCGGCCACGAGATGCACTATCACCCGGGCGAGACCAACATCCGCATGGCGGACGTTGTCGTGGTCAACAAGGTCGATTCGGCCACGCCCGACCAGATAGCCGAAGTCCGGGGCAACATCGCGGCGATGAACGCCCGGGCTAGCGTCGTGCTGGCCAAGTCGGCGCTGACGCTGGTGGGCGGCGACGTGAAGGGCAAGCGAGTGGCGGTCGTCGAAGACGGCCCGACGCTCACCCACGGCGGAATGACCTACGGCGCCGGCGTCGTTGCGGCGCGGCGGTTCGGGGCGGCCGAGCTGGTGGATCCAGTTCCGTACGCCACCGGCGAACTGGCTGCAACCCTTGCCAGGTACCCTGACCTGGAGCATCTGCTTCCGGCGATGGGCTACGGCCAGGGTCAGATGCACGAACTGGAGGCTGCGCTCAATGCCATGCCGGCGGACCTGGTGCTGTCGGCAACCCCGATCGACTTGACTCGGGTCCTCAAGCTTGAGAAGCCGGTCGTGCGTGTTCGCTATGAGCTCGAGGAGCTGGCTGACGGTGCGGCCGGGGACAAGCAGCCGAACCTCACACAGTTGCTCGCCCCTATCGTCTCGCGGGCACGGGCCG
The DNA here is from genome assembly GCA_003156975.1 of Chloroflexota bacterium. Classification (GTDB taxonomy): domain Bacteria; phylum Chloroflexota; class Limnocylindria; order Limnocylindrales; family CSP1-4; genus Fen-1039. The sequence continues at coordinate 5,109 of PMIE01000124.1, forward strand.
CCTCCAAGTAGTAACCGCGCCGCTAGCAAGAGAGACCGCCATGACGCGTCACTTCCTGACTTTGGATTCCATCGGCCGAGCCGGGATTCTCGCCAACCTGGAACTGGCCCGGCACCTCAAATCGATCAAGGGGATGGCTCAGAACGCGGTCCCGGGTGGACGCCTGGGGCTCATCTTCGACAAGCCATCCACCCGGACGCGAGTCAGCTTCGAGGCAGCCGGCTGGGGCCTGGGCATGTTGCCGATCACCCTCCGCGGAGACGAGCTGCAGCTCGGCCGCGGCGAGACGGTCGCCGATACGGCGCGCGTCCTATCCCGCTACCTGACGGCGCTGGCGATTCGAACCTTCGATCAGTCGAGGGTCGAGGAGCTGGCGCGCTACTCCACGATCCCGATCATCAACGCCCTCACGGACGACCATCATCCATGCCAGGCTCTGGCGGATGTGATGACGATCCAGGAGGAGTTCGGCGACTTCGCCGGGCTTCGGGTGGCCTTCGTCGGCGATGGCAACAACGTATGCCACTCGCTGATCCAGGCGGCCGGCTACCTGGGATTCACTCTGGCGATCTCGACGCCGGAGGGTTACGAACCCAAGGCGGAGATCGTCGAGGCGGCCCGGGCCAACTGCAAGATCAACGGTGGTGCGATCGAACTGGGCAATGACGTGCGGGCAGCGGCGGCCGGCGCCGACGCCGTATATACGGACGTCTGGGCGAGCATGGGCCAGGAGAAGGAACGCGAGGAACGGGCCCGCATCTTCACCGGCTACCGCGTCGATGCCGGGCTGATGGCGCTCGCCAGGCCGCGGGCCATATTCCTGCACTGCCTGCCGGCCCATCGGGGCGACGAGGTGACCGACGAGGTCATCGACGGGCCGCAGTCTCGCGCCTGGGATGAGGCCGAGAACCGCTGGTTCACCGAGCAGGCGCTCCTCTACACGCTCATCACCGGCGAGGAGCGCCTGGGATGACGCGCCTGGTGATTGCCCTCGGCGGCAACGCCTTGATACGTCGGGGCGAGGCGGGCTCCACGGAGGTCCAGCGCCGCAACCTCGTGGCGGCGGCGCGCGGCCTTGTCACGCTCGCCGAGGGCAGCAGGGCCGAGATCGTCATAACGCACGGCAACGGACCGCAGGTTGGGTTTCTGGCCATAGGAGCGGAGATGGCCGCTTCTGTCGTTCCGGCGCCGCCGCTCGATGTGCTCGGTGCCGAAACACAGGGCCAGATCGGCTACCTGTTGGCCCAGGCTCTCAACGACGCGTTCCTGGAGCGGGGGCGGCGGCGGGAGATCGCCGTAATCGTCACGCGGACGGTGGTTCCGGCCGACGACCCTGCCTTCGCGAATCCCACCAAGCCCGTGGGACCGATCTATGACGAAGCCACGGCCCGAGAGCACGCGGCGACTCGAGGATGGAGCATCGCCCCGGATGGGAAGAGCTGGCGGCGAGTAGTTCCATCCCCGCCGCCGGTACGCATCGTAGAGGCTTCGGCGATACGTTCGCTCGTCGACTCGGGGATCCTCGTCGTTGCTTCCGGGGGTGGGGGAGTGCCGGTAGTGGAGCTGGCCGGCGGCCGACTCGAGGGCGTAGAGGCGGTCATCGACAAGGATCTTGCGGCCGTGGTCCTGGCTCGGGCCGTGGATGCGGACGGCCTGGTTCTGCTCAGCGACGTGGATGCCGTGTACCGTCGCTGGGGCACGCCGCGCCAGGAGGCCATCCTCCGCATGACGGCAGAGGAGGCTCGTGAGGGCCTGTCGGCCGGGGCGTGGCCTTCCGGTTCGATGGCGCCCAAGGTTCGAGCCTGCGCCGAGTTCGTGGCCGGCGGGGGCCGGTTCGCCGCAATCGGCGCGCTGGAGAACGCGGTGGCGATCGTGAAGGGCAGCTCCGGCACGTGGTTCGGGGCGGAGTCCGTGGGGTTGCCGAGGCGGGCTGCCTGACGGACTTCGGCGTCGGCGCCGAAGGCTCGGCGAGCCAGCGAGAGTCACTCGTACGCGCTTGCCTGCAGCTCGTACAGCTCCGCGTATAGCCCGCGATTGCGCATCAGCTGGGCGTGCGACCCCGCTTCAACCACTCGGCCGTCGGCGACGACAACTATCTGATCCGCCATTCGGACCGTCGAGAAACGATGCGAGACCAGCACCGTGATGCCGCCGGTAGCGGTCCCAACTCGCCGCGCACCTTCGGCGTAGCGCTCGAACAGGTTGTGCTCCGCCTCGGCGTCGAGTGCGGAGGTGGGCTCGTCCAGGATCAGGACGAGCGGCAGTTCGCGCATCATCGCCCGGCCCAGGGCCAGCTTCTGCCACTGCCCGCCCGAGAGTTCCGTGCCCTCGGTGTATGACTTGCCGAGTTGCGTCGAGAGCCCGTCCTCCAGGCGATCGACGACGTCGCCGGCATGGGCGCGATTGAGAGCCGCCTCCACGGCCGCCTGCGAATCCACGAACGGCAGGTCGCCGACTCCGACCGTCTGGCGGGCGACGAACTCGAAGCGGACGAAGTCCTGGAACCCCGTGGCGATTCGCTCGCGCCATTCGGCGAGGGGGATGCGAGCGAGATCGGCGCCGTCGGCGGTGATCGTGCCCGAGGTCGGTTCGTAGAAGCGGCACAGGAGCTTGACGAGCGTGCTCTTGCCGGCCCCGTTTTCGCCCACGATGGCGACGGTCGAGCCGGCCGGCAGATCCAGGTTCACTCCCTCCAGCACAACTCGATCGGTGCCCGGGTAAGTGAAGGCCACCTCCTTGAAATGGATCCCCGTGCTCAACCGTTCGGGCACCGGCTGATCGGCATCCTTCGGCTCTCGCTCGGCCACGTACTTCTCCAGCCATTCGAAGCGGGTGAAGGCTCGGGCGATCCGCTGCAGATCGTTGAGCAGCGACACCGCTGCCGAGACCTGCTGGTTGACCTGGGCGGCGAGTGTGATGGCCAGGACCACGTCGCCGATGCTGCGGTGCCCGCCGATGGCGTCGTTCACTACCAACAGGACGCTGGCCACGTAGCCGGCCGCGAAGATGAGCTGCCCGGCGGCGCGAAGGGCCATGGCCCTGGCCTGGGCCCTCCACAAGGTCCGAGTGGTCTTCTCCCACAGATCGCGGTGGCGGCGCCGGATCTCGGCTTGGAGTCGGAAGACACGCAGCTCCTTGGCGGGGCCGGCGCCTGTGGCCAGGCGGAAGAGGTGCATCGCCAGCCGTGTGTCGGCCGCGGTCTCATCGCGCGCTCGATCGATGACCAGCTGAGCCTTGCGACCAGTGACCAGAGGCGGGATGGACACGAGGGGCAGCAGCAACAGGATCGGGTTGACCACGGCGAGCAATACACCGGTGATGCCGATCGCGACGGCCAGGCTCGAGAGCGACAGGACGGCGAAGAAGCCGTTCTGGATCTGCTGCAGCTCCGTCTCCAGGACGGCAACGCGGTCGGCGTATTCGGGGCGTTCCTGATGCTCTATCCCGGCGGAGCCGTTGGCCAGCGCAATCAGTCGAAGCTCGGTTTCGAGGGTGTTGATCTCGGACAGCTCGAAATAGGCGATGTGCGCGAAATGGCCCAACGTCAGAACGCCGATCACGCACGCCGCCACGGCGACTCCGGCAACGGTGGCGGTCCCGCCGTCGCCTGCCACTGCGGCGTTGGTCAGCCACTTGAGGGCCAGCGCCATCAACGGCGCCGAGACCGCGCTGCCCAGAACGAGAACGAGCGCGATCAGCGTCTTGAGCCGGTTCTGCTGCCAGGAGAGGCGAAGCAGCCAGGCCGCGCTTCGAAGCGTCTCTCTCATCGGACCGCCTCCGACTCGGTGCCGGCTTCCTCCTCGACCGCCCCGTCGCCGGCAAGATCGGCGGCGTTGACTGCCTCGGTCTCCTCATCGTCGGTGAATCGTTCGGCCTGGAGCCGAAAAAGCTCGGCATAGCGGCCGTTCGCGGCGAGCAATTCGTCGTGGCTGCCCTGCTCGATGACCCGGCCACCATCCAGGACCACGATGTTGTCCGCGTGGCGGACACTCGAGAAGCGGTGCGATATCAGCACCGCGGTGGCGCCGCGAGTCACGTCCACGAACTTCTCGAAGAAGGCGGCCTCGGCTCGGACATCGAGCGCGGCCGTCGGCTCATCGAGGACCAGAATCGACGCCCCATTCTCCAGCGCGAAGAGCGCTCTCGCGATGGCGACCCGCTGCCACTGCCCGCCGGAAAGCTCGGCGCCGTCCTTGTACTGGCGGGCGAGGGGAGTGTCGAGGCCACGTGGCAGGCGTTCGAGCGTGGTCAGGATTCCGGCTCGACGAGCAGCCGTGCGGATCCGGTCGCGGTTGCCGATCAACTCCACCGCCCCGAAGCCGATGTTCTCCGCCGCAGTCAGCTCGTAGCGGTTGAAGTCCTGGAAGATGACCCCGATCTGGCTGCGCCAGTCGTCCACGCCGAAGGAGCGGACGTCGATGTCGTCGACCAGAATGCGGCCGCCGGTTGGTTCATACAGCCGGGCGAGCAGCTTGACGAGGGTCGTCTTGCCGGCGCCGTTGAGTCCGACGATGGCGGTGCAGCGGCCGGCCGGGAGCGCCAGGTTCAGATGGTCGAGGACCGGTCGCTCAGACCCGGGATAGTGAAAGTCGACGCCCTCGAACCGGATCTCGCGCTCGGGCAGTCCGCGCGACTCCCGACGAGGTTCGAGCTGGATCGTCTTCTCGTGGAAGGCGGCGACACCCCGCTCGAAACCCTCGACGCCGTCGTAGGCGAGCATCCCAAATTGGGTTTGGGCGTCCGCCTCCGGGAAATGCTCGCCCAGGCGGAGCGTGGCCAGTCCGGCCTGGAGCCCCAGGGCGAGTTGCGTCAGAGAGATGGTTCCCGCGGCTGCGGTCCTGCCCAGGGCCGCGAGCGTGAGCGAAGCGACGACAAAACCGAAGGCCGTGTACACGAGGTACGGGGCGAAGTAGATCCTCCTCCGCTCGGCCCAGACCGACTTCAGCCGAGTGGTTTGCAGCTGCCGGTAGTGGTCCGACAGCCAGCGACCCAGCCCAAAGACGCGGATCTCCTTGGCCGCCGCGGCTCGTAGCGCCGTGGCCCGGTAGTAGTTGGCCTCGCGCCACATACCGATGTTGGTGAAGAACAGCCGGCCGTAGACACGCAGGCCGCCGCGCTGGCCCCTCCGGAACACCATCGTTGCCGCAACGAGTGCTGCGGCCGCGGGCCACGAGAAGACCAGACCGACAACCGCGGCGGAGCCGAGCATCTGCGTGTAGCGGCCGATGAGTGCGATGAGCCCGGAACAGGCGGCCCCGGGCGTCCAGAAGCTCTGCTCCAGTGTGGTCACGGCCTGAGCCAGGTCGTCGAGCACGTTCTGGTCCTCGAGGGGGCCGATGCCGGTGCTCCGCAGGGCGGCGGCGATGAGCCGATCGAACACGTAGCCGTCGACCCGGCGCGACAGGAGTTCTCCCAGTGCCGCCTGCAGCGGCGCGACGATCTGCTGCGCGACGAAGGCAGAGGCGGCGATGGCGAACGCGACAACGAGCGCAACCCACTCGCGCGAACCGACGCCGCCGGCAACCGCGTCCGGCACGCGGCCGATCATCACGCTGGTGGCAACGATGAAGAGGATCGGCAGCAGACCGAGGACGATGTTGAGGGTGATCAGCAGTGAGACGAGGCCGGCCCCGCCTGCTGGGACCAGGGCCACGATGTGGAAGTAGGAGCGGTAGACGTCGAGAACGCCCCAGAAGTAGGCCTTCATGGACTGGCGAATCCTGGTGGAGGTGTCGGAGGAAGTAGCTTACCAATCCTCCGGCACCGGCCCGCGGCGCCGGTCCGCCGCCGGTCCGCCGCCGGTCGGCGTCCAGGCCCGGTCGAGTCGAAGCCCTGCTAGCCCTTGGCTTCGGCGTCCGGCACGAACCCAAGTCGGGCAGAAATCTTGTCCGCGAAGTCGGCGCGCACTCTGGCCGCGTCTTCTCGGCTCAGGCCAAGCTCATTGGCGATTTCGACGAGCGTCGAATTCTCCATCGAGGTGATCGAATTGTCGGCGGCCGCGATGTGATAGCAGGCCCGCATCAGTGCCAGTTGCTGCTCGGGCGTGGAGTGCTCGCGGAACTCACGGGTCACCAGGTAGTCGCTGGTTTCACCGCTCAACTTCTCCTGAAGCTTCGCCATCTCGACGACGAGGACTGCCTGCGGTTGGTCGAGTCCGGCGCCGGTCAATTCCTGCTCCATGGCTGCCGTTTCGACCGCGCTGATTTCCAGATCGGCGTTGGCGGCACGCGCCAGGACGTAGGCCATGGCGGCGAGAAACCGCGCCGTTTCCGAAGGAAGCGATTCGAGCCGGGCGACTATGTTGCGGACAGCAGTTGTCTCGGCCGTGAGATCGGGGGACCCCGCGACACCGGCGGTCGTCGTTTCGGCGGGGTGGCCCCCAAGGAAGCGCAAGAAGGACACGGCCTCAACTCCGATCGTGGGTTGCGGCAATTGCGCCGCGGATGCGACTCAGGCGTGAGTGAACAGCAGATGCAGTTCCATGATGCCGCGATCGTCAACCGACAGCACGGAGAAACTACTCGGTTTCTGGACCGAGTAGTGCGAGAAGGTGATCGGCAGGCTGATCGTTACGGCGATGATGCCGCCCTGGCGGACGGCCTGCAGTGCCACGGTGACAGTCTTGCCGACTTCGTGCAGAGTGAGAGCGCCCGCGGCGTCAACTTTGACGGAGGTTCCATCGGCCGGAAGCGCGCCAGGGTCGATCGGCTGCGGGGACGCGAAGGTCGCGGCCGGGAACTTGTCCGACTCGAACAGTTCGCAACCAGCAACAGCGTCCCGGAGCAGCCGGTGACTACCCCCTTTTGGCGACTACACCGGCCATTCGCCACTGGATATGCTCGAGCCGCAACGGCGATTCCGCCAGAATCCGGACTGCTGCCTCGGGCGCCTCCCCGGCGAGCTACAACACGGGTTGCCCAGCAGCGGAGAACACGATGCCATCGATCTCCTGGGATCCCTCGATGACGACGGGCGTTGAGAGTCTCGACAACCAGCACAAGCAGCTCATTGCCTGGCTGAACGATCTGCTTTCGGCCATGAGCGCTGGGCGCGGACGGACGGAGATCTCGAGCTTGCTGGACAAGCTCGGTGGATACGCAGTCATGCATTTCGGCAACGAAGAGGATTGCATGGCCAAGTACAACTGCCCGGTCGCTGCGAAGAACGCCGCCGCCCACAAGGACTTCGTCGCAACCTTCGCGGCGTTTCGCGAGGAATTCGACAAGACCGGAGCCACTGCTCACCTGGTCGTCCGGTTACAGGCCGAGTTGATGCGCTGGCTGACCAGCCATATCAAGGCCACGGACACCCAGCTGGCGCCGTGCGTGAGGGCCACGCCCCATAGGTGATGGCTCTCTAGCTCTCGCGCCGACCGAACGACGAGGCAATCAGGACCGCGCCTAGGGCGATGACCAGGATCGGCCATGTAAGCCCGAGGTCGAGATTCGGGTCGAGCTGATGCCAGGCCAGCACCCCGCCGCCGATGATCAGGAGGATGCCGAAGAACAGGCCCGGGTGGCCGTTGCCGCGGTAGCCGTGCCGCTCGGCTCGCTGCTGCCACCGCTCGGCGCGCCGCTGCCAGCGCTCCTGTCGCCGCTGCGAGCGCCAGTCGTTGGCCCACCAGCCACCCGGCCCAGGGGCGGGGGGCATGCCGGGAGTCCCCGCGTAGAGACCGAATTCAGGTGCGGCGCCAGGCGTAGGGCCGGCTGCATCGGGACCGGCGGCGGCGTCCGATGGCCCAGTGGCCGGCGCGGAACCGGTTGAAGGCGGGCCGTAGCCGGCCGAGTACCCGAAGGGTCTTGGCCCCGCCGTCCAGCCCGACTGGGATGGCCAGTCCATTGGTTCCGGTGGGACAACGGCGATCATGATGAGGTAGACCCAGAACGTAAGCGATCCGGTCAGGAAGAAGGACAGGAACCAGATGATGCGGATGATGACCGGATCGATATCCATGTAGGCGGCGAGGCCGCCGGCCACGCCCGCAACGATGCGGTCATCGGCGGAGCGATACAGGCGTCGTGGTTCCATTTGCGGGTTCAATTGCAGCCTCCTGCGTGGTTGAAGTTGAGGCTCCCGAGACTCGTGTCAACGGTGAGGTCGGCCCTGTGGGCCGCGCTGCCGTAGTTGGGTGTCTGCCAGGCGTTGCCGACTCGGACCATGCCGGCACCGGCGAAGTCACTCGATGAGAGGCTATCGGTCGAGGTCACGTGGACTCCCAGACCCTCGGGCAGGCATACCCTGAGAGACCCCAGATTGGTCTCGAGGTGGCCCGCCAAATCGGATGATCCGTCCAGCGTCACGTAGGCCGATCCAAGGTTGCTGGAGACGGTGAGGTTGCCCACCTTCGTCCCGGTCAGGTCGACGTGGATCGAGCCGAGGTTGAGATTGAACCGAGCCGTCGCGAGATCGGCAGCTCCAAGGTTGAAGCGTGCGTCGCCCATGTCGATGTTGGACGTCAGGTCGATCCCGGTGCCGGCCGGAAGCTGGACCCGCCAGGTGTCCTTGCCACGTCCGAAAGACCAGTGCGTGGTCTTCGTCGAGCCCACTTGCAGTCTGCTGGCGCTCGAAACTACCTGCGGGGCGTCGCCGCCTCTGGTTGTGGCGTCAACGTGCCACAAGGCGTCGCTTGATGTGGTGACCGTCGCCGTGCCGCATTGCAGATCCAATTCGACGGCCGTACTGCCCTGGAACGAACCGGACTGGGAGGTTGTGCGCGAGCTCTGGCCGTCGCCGCCGCAGCCCACGTCCGGGCCGATGGCGAAGGCGCTGCCGAGGACGAGGCCGAGGCAGATGGCTACCACCGTGCCCCCAAGGAAGAAGGCCGGCGTTCGCGACAAGATCACACTGAGGCCGATCCCGACGATGATCAGTGGCCAGAGTCGCCAGGCCTCGCCGAGCGCTGAGGCCGGGATGGCTCCCTGGCGATAGGCCAGGGGCACCACGCCGAGAACGATGAGAAACACTCCCCAGTTGAGTCGACGGCGGCTTACTGTCATGCGCATCACCTCTCGCGGATATCGTTCGGCGCCGGACTCCGGCATCGCTGTCCGATTTCCCAATGGCGTGAGAATACCCGCCGCCTGGCCCGCATTACGTCATTCGTTAGGCGGGCGGGCAGTACTTCGCTAGATCTAATCGGCCTCGTCCGGAGGCTGGGTCGTGATAGCCTGATCAAGGACCGCGTGATCACAAGTTGGCGTCCCCTGGAGGCGACTCGATGCGACTGGGTGAGTGGCGCAAGACGGCCCCAAGCAAGGAATCGTTGAGCAGTCGGGTCCTCGCAATTCTGCGACCCGTGCTTGTGGATCTCGGAGCCGAGGCCGACGCAGAATGCTGGATTGCCTGGGGTGACGACCCTGAGTCGCGGTACTCGATACTCGCGCCGACGGTTGCCGGCGTGATAGCGATGGCTGTTCGGATCACCGGTCCGGATGGGCCGCGGGCCACGGCCAAGCTGATCCGCTGGTCCAAGCTCTCCGTCAGCGAACTCGCCATCGAGGCAAGCGGCGGCCATCGGATCGTGGCGGTGCAGGTCGAGAGTCTGGTGCTCAAGGGCATCGACGCGGAGGCGGATCGGATCTGCGAGTTCGTTCGGGGGTTGCTCGCCGGCATCGACGGCCGCAACCCGATGCCGATTCCGCTCGCACTCGTGCAAGCTGCTGCAGCCCTTGGCACAGTCGTGAACATGCCTGTGGCGGATGACACGGAGGAGGCCGGCTCGCCGCCTCCGTCCAAGGGCTCCGCCAAACGAGCCGAACGGGATTCCGAGTCGGCGTCGGGGCCCAAGCCTGTGGGTGTGCGTGCGCCGAAAGCCGTTCCGAGCGCAGCCAAGCCCGCCTCAAAGTCGGCGCCCAAGTCCGCCGACAAGCCCGCGGCCCTGGCGCTGGTTCCGCCGCCGACGCCCGGGTCCGCCCCGGCAGCGACGCCCGCCGCCCCGGCGACCACCCCGGCACCGCCAACCCCTATCGCCGCCCGGACGGCAGCGGCCCACCATCCGGATCAGGCTGCTGCGGCACCGGCCCACCCGGCTTCGGAGCCCGAGCCCGAGCCGGATCGGTCGGAATGGGTTGGCCCCCATCCGATCGAGGGTCCTGCCCGCGAGCCCGTCAAGCCACGACCCTGGAAGCCTTGACGGTCTATCCGCCCCAACTCAACCTCCGAGATAGGGTGAACCGGCCACGATGGACGCCTAAGGAGCGACACAGGACGTGACCGTCTCCGGCCAGATGTCAGCTGAGACAGAGTCGCGACGAGGCGACCGCGCGGCCGATGGCTCGCGACCGCGTCCTCCGGTCGGATTGCTCTCAAACTCGCGCCGGGTGGCCGCCGCCATTTCGATCCTGCTCGTCGCGTTTGGTCTGTCGGTTCTGGCGGGCTGGGCCCTGGGCTTGCCGCTGCTGACCAGCGGGCTGCCCGGCCTGGCAGAGGCCAAGGTCAATGACGCTCTCTGCTTTGCCGGGCTGGGATTGGCGATTGGTTCCGGGGCGGCGCGGTGGTCCCGTCGGGTTCAGTGGTTCCGGTGGGTCTTCGCGTTGCTTGTAGTGGCGATTGCCGGGGCAACGCTCCTGGAACAGGTGAGCGGCAGCGATTTCAGGATCGACGAGTTGCTGGTGCGGGACCTTGCCGGCGCGACTTCGCCGTATCCGGGCCGATTCGCGATCCAGACCTCGCTGGCGTTCCTGAGCGCAGCCATTGGCGTCCTGGTGCTGGGACGCCGTGTTCGCGGCGTCTACCCGTCCGAGGTTCTGGCGCTGGCTTGCGGTGCCATCGGCGGTGCATCGGCGTTCGGCTACATGTACGGAGCGCAGGGGCTTCTCTGGCCAGGTGCCGCGACTGAGGTGTCGCTGCCGGTCTCGCTGGCCCTGATCGCAACCTGCACCGCCATCCTCTCATCGAACCCGGACCACGTGCTCGTGAGATTGATGGCAGACCTGGGAATCGCGGGCCAGGTGATGAGGAGGTTGATTCCCGCCGCCCTGATCGTGGTTCCCGCCGGTGCCTTGGTTCGCCTCGTCGGAGAGCGAGCCGGTCTGTACGACGAGACTTTTGGTCTGGCGATTGCGGATGCTATCGAGGTGCTGGCGCTCGTTGCCGTTGGTGCCTGGACCGCCGCTCGTGTCCGGCGGCTGGAGGTTGAGCGGTACGGGGTTCTGACGGACTTGATCCGGCTCGGAGCGGTGGCATCTACACCTCTCATTGAAACGGCTCCGGTTGGTCTGGCAGTCCTGGACCTGGACCTGCGCTACTTGTACGTGAATCCCGCGCTTGCCGCCATCGGTGGCCTCTCCCCCGCGGCCAGCCTTGGGCAGCGTATCGACCGTCTCGTGCCCGCCTTTGCGAACGAGGCACAGGCCTCGCTTGCCCGGGTCGTTGCCGATGGTGTCCCGATTCGCGAAGTCGAGGTGAGCGGGGACACTCGGGCGGACGGTCCGGCCGGAACCTGGCTCTTGAGCGCGGAGACGATCAAGGACTCTGAGGGCGAGACCATGGGTCTAACGATTAGCGTTGTCGATATCACCGAGCGGAAGCATCGCGAGGAGGCTCTGGCTGCCCTGGCCGAGCTGGAGCGCCAGGCCCAGGCGATCGGCGAGTCGATCCCGTTCGGTATCTGGCTGGCCGAGAGCGACGGCCGGATGCGCTACCTGAGCGAGTCGTTCCTGAAGATGACCGGTCAGACCATGGAGCAGGCTCGCGACTCCGGATGGATGGTCAGGCTGGCCCCGGAGATCGCCGAGAAGGCGAAGCAGGATTGGGCCGAGACGGTTGCGGCTCACGTGCCGTGGAATCGCGAACTCGTCATCCAGGACGCCAAAGATTCGCGCCGCACCATTCTGTCTCGGGGTTTTCCCGTGTACGGCGAAGATGGCCAGGTCACGAGTTGGGCAGGCATAAACCTGGACCTGACCGATCGGAAGGAAGCCGAAGAATTCCGTGAGGACTTCCTCGGGATCCTCTCGCACGAACTCGGCACGCCGACCACTTCGATCTTCGCCGCAAGCACACTGCTGCAGCGGCCCGGTTTGGATGAGTCCAGCAGAACGGAACTGCTCGGCGACATCGCTCACGAGGCCGAGGGGCTGCGCCGGATGGTCGAGGACCTGGTGGTGCTTGCCCGCGCGGAACGCGGGACCATTCAGGTTCACACGGAGCCCATTCCGCTCCAGCACGTCCTTCGGAGGGTCTGTGAGCAGGAGCAGCGGCGCTGGCCGGACTGCAAGTTCCACCTCAGCATCGCGACTCCACTACCTGTGGCGCGCGCAGAGGAAGGCTTCGTCGAGCAGATTATGCGGAACCTCCTCGGCAACGCGGCCAAGTTTGGACCGCCCGGCGGCGAGGTAGAGGTGCGGGTCGACGCCCCGGATGGCTGGCCTCGGGTCCTCGTCCTGGATCGCGGCCCCGGCATCGATCCGCAGGAAGCGGAGAGGCTATTCGAGGTCTTCTACCGCTCCGAGCGCACGTCGCGCGTTGCCGGCTCCGGGATAGGCCTGTTCGTGGCCCACCGGCTGACAGAGTCGATCGGCGGCACGATCTGGGCAAAGCCCCGGGAGGATGGCCACGGCGCCGAGTTCGGCTTCCGGCTGCAGCCATTCACCGAAGACGCGGTCTAGGTGTGGTTCCCCGTCAGGTGGTTGACGGCCGTCCGGCTGATCGGCGGCTGTCCGGGACTGCCTAGGACTTAGCCTTCTTCGAAGGTTTCGACCTGGCAAGACTGTTGAGGGCGACCGCTTCTAGAACGAGTGCCTTGAAGGCGGACTCATTGACTTCTTCTCCCTCATGGATGTCGATCGCGCGGCGCAAGTTCCCCTCGAGACTCGAGTTGAAGAGACNNAAACCGGGGTGCCCGGGGACGAGGACTTGACCCACTTCAACTCCTCGACGGCGTCCGGGTCTGCCTCCTTGATGAGCTTGCGCATTCTGCCGAGGGTCTCCCCGCGCCAGTCCCCGAGTTCGGCGATCCTTTGCGAGATGGGCTCCGATGGCGACTGGCCCTGGCTCGCGTCAGACTCTTTCATGACCTCATCCTAGCGCTCCCGAAACACAATTGGGAATCTCGCGCGGAACAGATCCACTCTGCGCACAGAGAAACGCGGCTCCCGCCCGGAGGCAGGAGCCGCGTTTGGGAGCGGGAAGACTACTTGAGGGCCTTGAGGGCGGCGCGGCAAGCCTTCGCGTCGGCGAGGGCCGACTTGAGGTCGTTGCGAGCCTGAGTCAGGGCGCTGCGGGCGCCGGTCAGCACGGGGCCGGCGGTGCCGCCGTTGTACTGAGCCGGAGTGAGCGGCAGGAGCTGGGCCGGCAGCGGGCCGGCCAGATTAGCGGCCGCGGCAACGGCAGCGTTCATCGCATCGAGGTCCGCCTGGGCGGCCGTGGTGTCCTTGCCGGCGGCCTTGGCCGTGGCGATTCGAGCGGCCAGGTTGGTGTTGACGCCTGCGAACTTGGTCTGGGCGGCGAGGACGCCGTCGGCGGCATTGACCAGATGGACCTGCGGGGCGACCAGCAAGTAGACGCGATAGTCGGTCGCGATCTTGGTGATGTCCTGCCTGAGGGCCGGGATGGCCGTCTCGGCGTCGATCGTGGCCTTGAGGCTCGTCAGGCCGGCTTGCGTGGAGCCGATCTCACTCTGAAGGGCCGTCTTGTCGGCGGAGGTCATGACCTTGGAGGACGTGATCTTCGCGGTCAGGCTGTTCAGCGTTGCGAAGCGGCGGTTGATCTCGCAGTCGCCGAAGGCATGCAGCTTCTCGACCGTGGCGCCGGCCTTGACTGCGGCGGCGTCCGTGGCGCAGACGCCCTTGCCGGCGGGACCGGTCGCGGGTGCGGCTGCGGCCGCGAAACCGGCCGAGACGAAGAGCATGGAGCCCCCGAGCGCGAGGCTGGCGAGCAGGGCTGTGATGCGAGGCTTCATGGAGCTACTCCTTGTTGATTGGGGCGGTTACTCGCCGCCGGCCGAGCCGGCGTCGCTGCCCGAGAGCGAGGTGTTGATGCCGTTGAGAAGGTTGTCGAGGCCCGACAGCTGGCTATCGAGCGGGTCCGGCGTCGCTGCCGGATCGGCCGTCTGGCTAGTCGCTGCCGAGTCACTTGGCGCGGGGGACTCGCTTGCGGTCTGCGTTGGGATGGGGGAGAGGGTCGGGGCCGTCTGATCGGCCTGGCTCGACTGGGTCGCCGGCGTGGGCCCGGCGGCCTGACCGGATCCGGCGCCGTTGTGCCCGGAGCAGCCAACTGCGGCTATGCCCACGAGCAGCAACGTGGCCGAGAGTCTGGTCAGAGAGCTGATTTGGCGGTTCAACTTGGCGGTCTCCTTGTCTTGCTCATTCGGAGCTGACATTGGAGATCGTGGGGTGGCCGCCTTCGGGCTGTACCCGGCATACGTAAGGCGGCTGTAAGGCCGGTGGGCCCAATCGCATCCGGGCGGCGTCTCGCGGCACGCCACAGCGCGGGCCACCCATGAGAAGAGGCTCGCGCTGTCGGTCGCTGACCGTTACGATCGCCGGGTCTGAATTCGCGCCGGCAGGCGCTGCCTCAGGCCGAAATTGGAGAGTTCGACTTGAACGCGTCGCTGATCCGCTTCTTGAGGCCCCACGTCGCCGAGTTCATCGGCACCTTCGCGCTGGTCTTCTTCGGGTGCGGGACGATCGCTCTCGGCAACAAGGATGTCCTGGGCGGAGCGATCGCCTTCGGCGGTGCGCTCGGAATCATGGTCTATGCCCTCGGACACATCTCCGGCGGTCACTTCAACCCGGCCGTCTCCATCGGGCTCGCCGTTGGGCGTCACCTGCCCTGGACCCGCGTTCCAACCTACATCATCGCCCAAGCCGCTGGCGCGACCGTGGCTGCGTTGCTGCTTCGCTTGACGCTGGACTCCGGAGTGCCACTCGGCGTGACCCATCCCACAGGTTCGGACGGTCAGGCTTTCGTGTGGGAGGTCGTGATGACCTTCTTCCTGGTCTTCGTCGTCACGGCCGTAGCGACAGATCCGAGAGCCGTGCGGGCGGCTGCCGGCTTCTGCATCGGCGGCACGATCGTGATCGACGCGCTCGTTGGCGGGCCAATCAGCGGTGCCTCGATGAACCCGGCTCGCTCCTTCGGTCCGGCGCTGGTTGCCAACGACTTCAGTGGTCTCTGGATCTACCTTGCCGCCCCGGTCGTCGGCGGAGTAATCGCCGGGCTGATCTACTTGTTCCTGCGAGAAGACAAGCCGGTCGGCGCCTGAGGTCCAACGGTCTGTCTCGGCTGCTTCGGACGCCACATTGCCGTCACGTTGATGAATCTGCTGCCACCCGGCCGCCAAGCTGATATGGCCCTGTAATTGCCGAATCGGACGCAAGTCCGGAGAATTGGTCTGGGGGTCGGCTCGTCTGGCTGGGGTTTGCGACTTGATCGTCCGGATACTCAAGGGGCGTGTCCAGCCCGGACAGGTGGCCGTCTTTCGCGAGCAAGCCGTCCAGGTGCTGAACGACGCGCGTCAACGCGATGGCCTCGTGCATGCCCAGCTCGGACGCCAGGTTCACTCGGACGGAGCCGAGGAGATCGTCTTCGTCAGCGTGTGGCTCAGCCTGGAGGACCTTTACCGGTGGGTCGGCAGCACGGACCTGCTGGCCACGCCGGTACTTGGCAACGGCCGACCCAACGTTTTCGACCACTTCGAGGTCCAGCACTACGAAACGTACGAATCGGCCGGCGCGGATGGGCTCGAATTGGGTAAGTCCGCGGCTGCGACCGCAACCCCTGGCTCCGGATACTGACGGGCGGTTCCCGGCCGCCCGCAGTGCGTTTGCGCACCGGATTTCGGCGCTGAGAGGGACCTATTTGGTCCAACCCGCCCGAGAGGGTCCTAGTACTGTAGTTCTAGCGTTGTATATGACCGCCGTTCCGGGTACGGTATGCCCGGACTCGACTCCGATATTCGACGTAGGGAGCCGGGCGATTGAAATCGTCGCGGATGGACGGTAGCCGATGGGGAAGTCGATCTGGCTTTCAGCCCGTCTGACGGCGTAGCTCAGAACGAGGGAGTTCGATCAGGGCAGTAATGAACGTCGCCGAAGCGCTCGACGCCTGGCAAGCGCAGTACTCCGCCCAACCGCCGGTAGGATTCATGCTGCGCTTCTCGCATGAGTCCGTGTGGACGCGCGTTCACTACCTGCGGGAGAGTACCGAGCCCGCCAGCATCGAGGACGACAGGCAGACCGCGTCGCGTTTCGATGCCGTCGCCAGCGCGCTCTTCACCGGCACTACGGTGCTGGTGCTGGCGATCCACCTCGATCCACGCCATGAAGACACCGCCGGCTTGCGCGCGCTGGGCGCATCCGCGATCACTCCGCCGGATAGCTGGATCGAGTCCCTGAGTGGATACCTGCCGGACCTCAGCCGGGCGGAGTTCGTTGCCACAACTCTCAGCTGGCAGCGCGGCTGCCTGGACCGAGTGTGGATGGCGGTGGCTCGCGACTTCATCGGTAGGATCGCGGTCTTCTGTCCGGCGACCGGTGACGCGTTCTGCCCATATGGCGGCGGCGCGGACGTCTTCGTGTGGGGCTCCGAACGGCGCTCCAAGCTGGGCGACCGGTTCCGTGCCTGGTTGCCGAGTACTGCCACGCCGGGGTCCACGAAGCGAGCCCCGGGCAGCATTGCGGTGGAGCAAGGCTAGAGGCTGTTTCGGCAGCTCTTCTGGAGTTCGGGCGCGGTTGCACGAGTTCCTCTAGTGGTCGTCCCTCGCCGACCCCTCGATTTTCCGGCGCAATCACCGACACTGAATACGGAGGGGCCGAACCACCAGCCAGGAGCTATGCGTGGACGGCTTGTCACCCGTGCAACTCAGCGCCGCTCAACTCAGCGCCGTTGGGTTGTCACCCACCCAATCCCAGCACCAGCGCAGCCATCCAGGGATGGACGCTGCCCTGAAGCTGCTGGGAATGAGCGCGAGCGACCTACGTTCTGCCATGCAGAGCGGCCAGAGTCTCGCAAGCATCGCCTCCTCGAAAGGGATCAGCCAGGCCACTCTGACTTCGACGATATCCGCTGCCATCCAGCAGGCCAACCCGGCGGTCTCCGCCGATCAAGCCGCCAAGGTGGCAACCGACATCGCCACCCGAACCCCACCGGCGGACGGACCCCGTCCGGCCGGCGGACCACCGCCAGCCGATGACACCGACGCGACTAGCTCAGCCCAGAGCACTTCTGGGACGAGTGCGACAAGCGGTCATCGCCACCACCATCACGCCGGTGCGGCCGCGATGGATGCTGCCTCGAAGTTGCTCGGGATGAGCACCCAGGACTTGATGTCGTCGCTGCAAGGCGGTCAGAGTCTTTCGTCCATCGCCAAGTCCAAGGGCGTCAGCCAGGACGACCTTCTCAAGGCAATGGCGACCGCCCTTCAGAGCGCGGACTCCAAGCTGTCTGCGGATCAGGCAACCCAGATAGCCACGCAAATGGCCACCCAAACGCCCGGGTCGCGGGATCAACCGTGGGCTGCCGGCACGGAGCAGTCAGGGACAAGCACGTACAGCATCACCGCCTGATAGTCGCGCATAGAAACAGCCGGCCGCGGAGGGGGTAGAGCGGCCGGCTGTTCCATGTCCGTGACCGGGCGCGTCCATGACGTCCGCCCCATGCCACGGCGACATTTCAACTTGAGATTCTGATGAAGTGCTGAATCTGGCCGCCTATTGGGGTTAACCCTGGGTTCCCGACCTGACGCGGCCCTGGGAGCCGGCTCGCGGTCGTCGTTGTGGATCATGGGCAGACCGGCGACACTAGAGTCATGAGCCCAGACAAGAAGCCCGTGACTGAGTCGGGCAAGCCCGGCGCCAAGGCCCCAGCCAAGCCCAAGGCCAAGCCCGGAGCCCCGAAGATCGCCGCCAAGTCGGCGATTGCGCCGGCGGGCGCGCCGGCGGGTGCCAAGCCGCGCGCCGCGAAGGGTGCCACGCCGCGTGCCGCGACCCCGGCGGTCAACGCCAAGTCCGACATCGCCCGGTACATGGAGAACCTGCACGGCGAGGTCGATGCCATCGCTCTCTACTCGCTGCTGCGCGAGAAGGAGCAGAGCCGCGCGGTCAAGGACTTCTACACTCGCATGGTCGAGGTGGAGACGGTCCACGCCGATGTCTGGCGGGCGCAACTCACCGCCGCCGGCGTGGCCACGGACGGAATGGGACCGGCGTGGCGGACTCGCGTCCTGATGTTCATCGCCAACCATTTCGGGCCGAGCCTGGTGGTGCCGACGATCGCCGAACGCGAGCTATCTGACCAGGCCATGTACGACGACCAGCCCGAAGCTCTGGCCCGGATGCCCGGCGACGAGCGGTCCCACGCCCGACTCTTTCGCGAGCTGGCAGACGGCCGCGGCGTCGAGGGTGGCTCCATCGCCCGCATCGAGGGCCGCCACCGCGGCAGCGGCGGTAATCAGCTGCGCGCCGCCGTCCTCGGCGCCAACGATGGGCTCGTATCCAACCTCAGCATCTCCATGGGCGTGGCCGGGGCGTCGAGCGGTGGCGCCGGCCACGCCGTCCTGATCGCAGGTTTGGCCGGCCTGCTGGCCGGAGCCCTGTCCATGGCGATCGGGGAGTGGCTCTCCGTCCAGAGTGCCCGCGAGCTATACGCCCACCAGGTCAAGGTCGAGAGCGAGGAACTGCTCAACGTCCCTGATGAGGAGGAAGAGGAGCTGACCCTCATCTACCAGTCCAAGGGGCTCACCGCAGAACAGGCCCGCCTGATGTCCAAGGCGATCATCGGCGGCGAGCATACCCGCGCGGTCGACACGCTGGCTCGCGAAGAGCTGGGTATCGACCCGGACGAGCTTGGTGGCTCGGCGTGGGTTGCCGCGCTGACATCGTTCTTCCTTTTCGCCGCGGGCGCGATCGTGCCGCTGGCGCCGTTCTTCTTCGCCTCCGGCGTGGCAGCGGTTGTCGTATCGGTACTCGTCAGTGCCGTGGCGCTGATGCTCGTCGGGGCGGCGATCACCGTGGTCACGGGCTCGAGCGTTCTGCGGACCGGCGGGCGGCAGGTGCTGCTCGGCATGTTCGCGGCCGCGGTCACGTTTGGCCTGGGAGCGCTCGTCGGGCACGCGGTCGGGTAGGGGAGCGGCGCTTCCGGTGCCCCTGGCTGCGTCGGTGCGCGCTCATCGATTCGCGCTTGCGATCGTGCTTGCCGGCCTCGTCGTCGCGGTGGCGGCTTCCGGCGCCTTCGTCTGGCCGACCGCCGGGCCGCCGGCCGCGCCCTCGGTCGGGCCCGATCCGGCTGGGTCGGCCGTCCCGCCCCCCGCCGGCAGCCCGGTCCTGATCGGGGCAGGGGATATCTGCGTCACCGGTTCCGTCGCCGACGCGCGGGCGACGGCCGCATTGATCGTTGCCAGACCAGACGACGTGGTCTTCACCGCCGGCGACAACTCCAACGACACGGGCACCGCGGCCCAGTATTCCGACTGCTTCGACAGGACGTGGGGCGCATTCAAGGACCGGATTCGTCCCGTGCCCGGGAATCACGACTACCTGACGGCCGGAGCCGGTCCCTACTACTCGTACTTCGGCGCGGCCGCCGGTCCCGCGGGGAAGGGCTACTACAGCTACGACCTCGCCAACAACTGGCATGTCCTGGCGCTCAACGCCATCTGCTCCGAGGTGGGCGGGTGCGGGGTTGGGTCGCCGGAGGAGACCTTCCTTCGGGCGGATCTTGCCGCGAACGCGGGCAAGCACGTCGTCGCCATCTGGCACATCCCGGCATTCAGCTCGGGCGGCGCTCACGGCAATGACCCCGCATACACCGCCTGGTGGCAGGACCTCTACGCGGCTGATGCGGAGATCGTCATCGACGGCCACGACCACGACTACGAGCGGTTCACGCCGCAGTCGCCGTCCGGACAGGCCGACGTCAACGGCATCCGCGAATTCGTGGTCGGCACGGGCGGCGCCGGACAGCGTGGCTTCGGGACCATTCGGGCGAACTCGAAGGTTCGGCACAGCGGCACGTTCGGCGTCCTGGAGTTGACCCTTGGCGCCCAGAGCTACAGCTGGCGGTTCCTGCCGGTGGCGGGCGGCACCTTCAGCGATGCCGGGGTGCAGGCGACCCATGGGTGAGGAGCCTCACCAGTCGCACGAGAGGCCGCGTCGAAATCGGGTACAGTCAAGCCCTAACCCAACTTCGCAGCGCCGAAGCTCTTTGAGCCACGAGTCGGGAGCCATCGCCACGTGACCAGCCAGGAACCAACCTCACCCGCAGGATCCTCGCCGGCAGGTTCCGCGCCTGAACGAGGCGATTTCATCCGTGACATCGTGGCCGCGGACCTCCAGAGCGGCAAGCACAAGACCATCGTCACGCGCTTCCCGCCGGAGCCCAACGGCTATCTGCACATCNNCACGCCAAGTCCATCTGCCTCAACTTCGGCGTCGCCAAAGAGTTCGGCGGCCGCACCCACCTGCGCTTCGACGATACGAATCCCACGAAGGAAGAGCAGGAGTACATCGACTCGATCGAGGCCGACGTCCGCTGGCTCGGCTTCGACTGGGGCAAGCACCTCTACTTCGCGTCGGACTACTTCGACCAGCTCTATGAGTGGGCCGTCTACCTGATCAACGCCGGCAAGGCTTATGTCGACGACCTCTCGGCCGACGAGATCCGCGAATACCGCGGCACCCTCACCGAGCCCGGCAAGAACAGCCCGTACCGCGACCGATCGATCGCGGAGAACCTGGATCTGTTCGAGCGTATGCGCGCCGGCGAGTTCCCCAACGGTGCTCGCGTCCTGCGCGCCAAGATCGACATGGCCGC
>PMIE01000124.1:25864-27324 GCA_003156975.1 Chloroflexota bacterium
CTCTACGACTGGTTCATCGAGAACCTGCCGGTGCCCTCGAAGCCCCGCCAGATAGAGTTCGCGCGGCTGAACATCACCTACACGGTCCTCTCCAAGCGCGTCCTGCTGCGCCTCGTTAACGAGGGGCATGTGCGCGGCTGGAACGATCCCCGGATGCCCACCATCGCGGGCCTGCGCCGGCGCGGGTTCCCGGCCGAGGGAATCCGCGACTTCGCGGCGATGATCGGTGTGGCCAAGAGCGACAACGTCATCGAAGTCGGCCAGCTCGAGTATTCCGTGCGAAATGTGCTAAATCGCACGGCCCCGCGCCGCTTCGCCGTCCTTGCGCCGCTCAAGGTGGTCATCGAGAACTACCCCGAGGGCCGGGTCGAGGAGATGGAGGTTGCGAACAACCCGGAGGATCCGTCGACCGGGACTCGCAAGGTGGCCTTCTCGCGGGAACTGTGGATCGAGCGCGAGGACTTCATGGAGGAGCCCCCGGCGAAGTTCTTCCGCCTTGCCCCCGGCCGCGAGGTGCGGCTGCGGTCCGCGTACTTCGTAACCTGCAACGAGGTCGTGAAGGATGCCGCGGACCAGGTGGTGGAGCTGCGCTGCACCTACGACCCGGCCACTCGCGGCGGAGACTCGCCCGACGGCCGCCGGCCCAAGGCCACTCTGCACTGGGTTTCGGCTGCGCACGCGATGTCGGCCGAGGTTCGACTGTACGACCACCTTTTCACTCGGCCGGATCCGGGAGCCGACGGCGACCTCTTCGCGGACCTGAACCCCGAGTCCGAGACGGTGCTCACCGGCTGCATGCTGGAGCCGGCCCTCGCCGACCTTCCGGTGGGGGAGACGGTCCAGTTCGAGCGACTCGGCTACTTCTCGCCCGACGTGGACTCCGCGTCCGGGCATCCCGTGTTCAACCGGACCCTCACCCTCAAGGACACTTGGGCGAAGCTCCAGGCGCAGGGGCGGCAGAACAGCTAGACGGCAGAACAGCTAGGGGAATCCGGCGAGCCCTGAAGCCGACGCAGCCGTTCCGCCCATTTCTGGCGGCCGATCCTGCCATATTCCGATGGGGGTAGCGCGCGGCGGGATCTGCGAGGCGTAGGCGGCCTCTCCGGAGCGCTCCCTGCCGGACGGCGGCCCGATCTTGCCTCCAGCGCGAATTCCACACACAAGTTGTTCGCGTTTGGCAGGAACAACCTCGTGCATAGGTCGGCGTACCAGCCGGGGAGCTGCGATGGCGGCGAGATTCCCGCCCCGCGCTGCCCGGGTTGGCATTTGGCAGGAAGTGGTGCTGCCCCTCGTCAGGCGGAATCAAAAAGGAGCCCGATCGCTCGGGCTCCTTTTCGTTTAGTCGCGGTTAGGCGATCTAGTAGGAAGAGCGGCTGCTCGACCCACGCTGGCTGGTGAAGCAATCGCTGCAGTAGACCGGCTTCGCGCCGCTCGGGCGGAAGGGGACCTGGGCCTCGCGG
>PMIE01000124.1:27366-27545 GCA_003156975.1 Chloroflexota bacterium
GCGAACTCCTGGTTGCAGTCTGCGCAAACCAGAGTCTTGTCTTGACCGTACATAAAAAGAAACTCCTTCTCGTGCGGCCCCAGCGAACCTTTCTCGCCGAGAACCGATGAGAGGGAGTGTCGTGTGCCGCTTGATTTGGACATCGGTGCGATGTCGTGCCAACAACACTACCACACCCG
>PMIE01000042.1 GCA_003156975.1 Chloroflexota bacterium
GCCGCGCTGAAGGGCGCGCCGGAATGTGGCTTCGTGGAGCTTGGGGGTGCACGCCGCAACGACGACGCGATCCAGGCCGAGGGCTTCGATGTCGTCGACGATGGCCTTCTGGCCTTCGTCGGAGCACATGAACATGATGTGGCGGGCAACTGCCACCCCCGGAAGCCCCGCGGCTTCGGTCGCGACCTTGTCGACGTCCACGACGTCGGAGATGTTGCCGCCGCAGTGGCATACGTAGACGCCGACCTTCTCGGCTGCCGGTCTTGGGGCTTGCTCAGCCACGCTGCACCTCCGTGTGGCCGGCCACGGCGAGCGCATCGCCTGCCTTGATTTCGCGCACTTCAACATCCAGTCCGTCGTCGGGAAGAGGCGGCGAGTTGGCCGGCGGACCGAGGTACGTGGCGACCTTCGTCGCTGCGGCGCTGGCTTCCACGATCGAGTCCACGATGTCCTTGGGGCCGATGGCCGTGCCTGCGGCAGCGACGCCGGGGAGGCCGGTCAGCGTGGCGTCGAGCTTGGGATCCGGCGAGGCGATGAAGCCGTACTGATCCAGGTCGACGCCGATGAAGCGCCGGGGATCGTCGCCTGGCTTGAGGCCAACCGACAGGACGACGAGGTCGTGAAGGGCCTCGGTCACGCGGCCGTCTTCCTCGATGATCTCGACGCGCAGCTTGAGGTCGCCGTCGGGTTGCTCCTCGATGCGGGCCACCTTCGCCTTGACGAAGTTGATGCCCATGGAGCGAGCGGTCTGGTAGAACTGTTCGTAGCCCTTGCCGAAGGCGCGGATGTCCATGTAGTAGACCGTGATGTCCGCGAGGGGCAGCGAGCCTGACAGCAGCATCGTCTGCTTGATTGCGTACATGCAGCACACGCGCGAGCAGTAGGGCACGCCGAGGGTTTCGTCGCGCGAACCCGCGCACTGCACGTAGGCGATGTTGTCGGGGATCTTGCCGTCCGAGGGCCGCAAGACCCGGCCATATGGGCCGTTGGGCGAGAGAAGCCGCTCCATGTCCAGGGCGCTGATGACGTTGGCTGCGGTGCCGCCCTGGTATTCCTTCTTGGCGTCCATGGCGGTGGTCTGGAAGCCGGTGGCAAGGAGGACGGACCGGGCCCGGACCGTGACCTCGAGCGGCTCCTGTCCGAAGTCGATGGCGTCGGTTGGGCAGGCCTTCTCGCACTTGCCGCAATAGACGCAGGCGTCGATGTCGATCAGGGCCTTCTGCGGGATGGCGGTTCCGAACGGGATGTACGCCGCGCGCCGGACCCCGAGGTTTCCCTCGAACTCGTGAGGCACCTCGACCGGGCATGCGTACTCGCACAGCCGACAACCGATGCACAGATCCTCGACGACGTATCGGACCTTGCGCGTGAGCTTCGCCGTGAAGGCGCCGCCGTCCGGCACGATGCTCTCGACATCGGTGTAGGTCCAGGTAGTGATGTTGTCGTGGTGCGCAGCCGACGACATGCGCGGCGTGGTGATGCAGCTCGAGCAATCCATGGTCGGGAAGACCTTGGAAAGGGCGATCATCTTGCCGCCGATGCTCGCCTCGCGCTCCACGAGCAATACGCTGTAGCCGCGATCGGCGAGGTCCAGGGCCGCTTGAAGCCCGGCGATTCCAGCGCCGACGACAAGGGCGTCGGTTTCCGTCTTCTGTTGAATCACACCGTCAC
The DNA here is from genome assembly GCA_003156975.1 of Chloroflexota bacterium. Classification (GTDB taxonomy): domain Bacteria; phylum Chloroflexota; class Limnocylindria; order Limnocylindrales; family CSP1-4; genus Fen-1039. The sequence goes on from PMIE01000042.1 coordinate 1,672, forward strand.
CGCCGTCATCTCGCCGCTGACGGGCCCGAGCTCGGCCATGACGGCCTCCATGTCGCTGACTTCTTTGAGGAAGGCCTTGGTGCAGACGCTGCAGATGGCAGTCAGCTTCAGACGGCGGATGCTGATGCCACGAGCCTTCATCAAGGCGTAGACCTTGGGAATGCGGGCGGCGAGTTGCTCGTACGAGCCTTCGTAGGGGCTATCAGTGCCGCAGGAGGCAATCACGATTCCGTCTATGCCCTTCTCAAAGCAGTGCATATAGAAGGACTCGGGAAACATGACCGGGTCCGGTGTGGGAATGACGTACGTGTTGGGCGGGTATTCCATGTGCGCCTGCCCGGTCGCATCGATGCCCGGGTAAGAGCAAAGGAGGGTCGCAATCACCAGCATCCTGGTGGTCTGCGTCTCGGTCGCGGGGCCAGCCATTCCGTCTCCCGGATCAATCCGAAGAAGACTCGCGGACGCCCCGTGCAGGTGGGGCGTCCGCGAGTCAGCGACTACTTCTTGCGGCGCACGAACACGCGGTCGTACCCATCCGCGGTCGCGAATCCAAGGAACTCGTGGCCGACCTTGCCGGACCATGCGCCGATGTCGGTCTTGGTTACCGGATCGCTCGACCAGATCTCGAGGACGGAGCCGATCGAGACCGCGCCGATGCCCTTCTTGGCTTCGAGCAAGGGTCCAGGGCAGGCGCTCCCGCGTGCGTCGACGACCTTGCCGACTGTTACTGCGGCGAGTTCGGAGTCTGTCAGTGCTGTAGCCATGTTGATGCTCCTATTGGACGAGGGCGTTGGTGGCGGAGCTTCTCGGCGGTGCCGATTGGCGACCTGGGAAGGAGTCGCGGCGCGAATGTCATCGGAGCGCCTCAACGGGATCGCGCGGCGTCGGCGCCTGGCTGGAATATGCCGCCGCCATGTCTCCCATGCGGGCCATGCGACGGATGAGGACCTGACGCATCAAATCGCAGGCGGCGACAAGATCTGGATCGACGAGCTGGTATCGGACCTCGCGGCCGGTCCTCACGGCCTCGACCAGCCCGGCAGAGCGCAGGGCGGCCAGGTGCTGCGAAACGGTCGGCTGCGGCATGTCGAAATGCTCAGCAAGGCGTCGTACTTCCATCGGCCCGGTCTCGCCGAGGAGGTGAATCATCTCCAGCCGCCGCGGACTGGCGATCGTCTTGAGGATAGACGCCTGCAGGATGTACATGCCGTCGGCAGGCCGGAGCATGGGTCAGATCTCCTCGTTGGGGGCGCTGCCCAGGGGCTCAGGACCGATTGAGCTATGCATGTTGTATGAATAGCTCGTGCGGATGCATGCGCCCATATGCCGGTGGTCACGTGGGCCCGGAGGTTCGGCCCTAAGTTGTTTGGTCATAGATCGCATGGCGACGGTGGGGCGGGCACGGCTTCCCGGCGGCGCAGGCTTGGGCGCGAGGCCGCCTCGGGCCCCTTCGGCCGCCCGGAATACAATCCCCATGTGAGCAGCACCAAGGCCACTCAAACGGGACGAGTCTTCCAGCGCGTTCTCGGCGGTGAACTGCCGTTCGCGGCCCGGGCCGAGGGCGCCACGATCTGGGACGCGGACGGGCGAACCTACCTGGACGCCGCCGGCGGAGCGATCGTCGTCAACGTCGGCCACGGGCGCCAGTCCATCGTCGACGCGATGGAGCGGCAGGCTCGGAAGTTCACATACGTCCACGGCACCACCTTCACCAGTGAGCCGCTCGAGGCATACGCCCGGGCCGTCGGCCGACACCTGCCTGTCGACGACCCGGCGATCTATCCGGTCAGCGGCGGCTCCGAGGCGATCGAGAGCTGCCTGAAGCTGGTGCGCTCATACCATCTGGCCCGCCGTGAGCCGGATCGGACCGCGGTGATCGCGCGGTGGGGGAGCTACCACGGCAACTCGATGGGCGCCCTGGACCTGTCCGGCCGCGAGCCGCTCCGCCGGCCGTACGAGCCGTGGCTCGGCCGCTTCGGTCACGTCAGCGCCGCGTATCCCTACCGCGCCGGAGAGACCGCCGCGCACGCCCTCGGCGACGTGGACCTGCTGGTCGCGGAGCTGGAGGCGGCCATCGCCAAAGCCGGGCCGGGCCGCGTGGCCGCCTTCGTTGCGGAGCCAATCGTCGGGGCCACGCTCGGCGCCGTCGCCCCTCCGGACGGCTACTGGCCCGCAATCGCGGAGGTTTGCCGGCGCCACGGCATTCTGCTCGTCGCCGACGAAGTGATGACCGGCTTTGGGCGGACGGGGCGCTGGTTCGGGATGGACCACTGGGGTGTCCGGGCCGACGTGATGGCCGCGGCCAAGGGCGCCGCCGGGGGCTACTTCCCGCTTGGCCTTGCCGTTGCGAGCGGCAACGTCTACGAGACGATCACGCGCCCCGCCTTGCGGGGCGAGGGCGGCGGGTTCGTCCACGGGTTCACCTACAGCCACTCCCCGGTGGGCGCGGCCGTTGCCGGGGAGGTGCTCCGCATCCTGGAAACGGAGAACCTGATCGAGGCGAGCGCCGTCAAGGGCGAGCGTCTTCTGGAGCTGCTCCGCGGACGCCTCGGGGGCCACCCCAACGTCGGGGAGATCCGCGGACGCGGTTTGCTGGTCGGCGTAGAGCTGGTTGCCGACCGGGCGACGAGGCGCTCCTTCCCGCGGTCGGCGCACCTGATCGAGGCCGTGATGCGTCACGCCCGCGCCGCCGGCCTGCTGCTGTACCACGGCACCGGCAACGCAGACGGCACGAACGGCGACACTGTCTTGCTGGGGCCGCCGTTCGTGATTACAGATGCCGAGCTGCAGAGAGTTGTCGAGATCCTCGGCGAGGCCGTAGAGCTGGCCGCCGCCGAGGTCTCCGCGAAGCTCGGCTAGATCGAGCGCTCTCGTCGGCCGGCCGCCGGGCCGGGCTCGGGCCCGCCCAATCGGCCGGCGACCGGCGGCTGCGCGGTCCCATAGGGCACCGTTCCTACGCCGTCCGGTGGAGCAGTTAATCGCCAATGTTGGTGATGGCGGCGGGTGGGCGGAACCCGTAGGGTTTGCTCATGATCGCGAACAACCCTGAGCGGCCCATGCCCGGTGGCCGCTCGCCCAGAGCAGGGGGTCTGGGGCCGCTGGCGCGCATCGGGGCAACGGTGGTTACGGTTGCGGCAATTCCTCTGGCCATCGCCCTGGGGCTCTTTGCCGTCGAGGATGCCTTCGAGCTCGGGTCCGGCTTCTTCGTGGCCGCTCTGGCGGTTGCCTTCGTCGCGGTCGTGGCCATCCTGGCCGTTGGCCTGCGCGACCTTCGCGCGGCCGATGCCCGAGCCACGGAGGCCATCGATCGTGCCGCAGCCGCGGAGGCGGCCCAGCGTGCTCGTGCCGACGAGTTGGCCCGAGTGCTCGGGGCGAGTGAGAGTCTGGCCTTCACCGGCGACGGCCAGGTCGACTACCTGGGTCTCCTGGAGGCAATCACACCGGACGGGGCCACGGCATTCCTGGTCCGTGTCGAAAGCGACACCGAGGCGGTGGTCGTGGCGGCCCACGGGCCTCTTGCTGCATCGGCGATTGGGGTTCGACGGCCGGTGCTGCCCGGCGAGGCCGGACCAAGCCGGGCCGCACTGATTGCATCGTTCAGTGCCAGTGGGCAGGTAGTCGGTGTAGCCATGCCGCGCGAGCACATGCTGGGGGTGGACTCTGAGATCGAGGCCGCCCTGACGGTGCGCCTCGTCGACCACAGCGGCCGCAGCCTGGGGTGGCTGCATGTGCTCGACCATCGCGGCGAGAGGATCCTGGAGCCGAGCTTCGTCCATCTGGCGCAACTCGTAGCCAGCCAGATCGGCGTGGCGATGGAGAACCACGCTCTGCTGGCCAGGGTCCGTCACCAGCTTGTCGAGGTCCAGCGAGTACAAGCGCAGCTGGTTCAGGCATCCAAGCTCGGCGCGGTGGGGGAGCTTGCGGCGGCCGTGGCGCACGAGGTCAACAACCCACTTGCGGGAATACTCGGCTTCGCCGAGCTTCTGATGACGGAGTTGCCCGCGGGCGATCCCCGCCACGACGAGGCGGTCGTCATTCGAGACGAGGCGGTGCGTTCCCGAGGGATCATCAGGGCGCTCCTGGAGTTCGCAAGGCCTCGCCCGCCGCAGCGCATTCCGTCGAGCCTCAACGACCTGGCCCGCTCGACTCTCGATCTCGTGCGGTATCGCGCATCGGAAGCCAATGTCCAGATCGTGGCCGAATTCGGAGATCTGCCGTGCCTGGAGATCGACCCGGATGCCTTCAGGCAGGTACTTCTGAACCTCTTCAATAACGCCTTCGACGCGATGCCGGAGGGCGGTGAGCTTCGCGTCAAGACGCTGGCGCAGCAGGAACGCGTCGCCGTCGTCGTCGCCGATGCCGGCGCTGGGATGAGCGTCGAGACGAAGAGCCGCATCTTCCAGCCATTCTTCTCCACGCATGCCGGCACCGGCGGCGGCACCGGGCTTGGCCTATCGGTCAGCCTGCAGGTCGTCGAGAGTCACGGCGGCACAATTCACGTCGAGAGCGCGCCGGGGCAGGGGTCGGTGTTTACGGTGTGGCTCCCCAAGTCATCGCCGGCCTTCGATGGCGAGGTTCTGGTGCCGGGCATGGCCTCGTCGGAGGCCGCGAGCCGGCAGGATGAACCGTGCGGCGCCGAATTCGGAACAACCTCCGCCGGCCGCGGCCGGGAGGCTGCATGACCTGGGACCTGCGACCATCTCGAAGAGGCAACGCCCGCCCGCGCGTTCTATGCGTCGATGACGAGCCGGTGATTCTGCAGATCCTGCGCCGCCTGCTCGAGGTCCAGGGATTCGAGCCCGTCACCTGTAGCGATCCGCTGACCGCCCTCGCGACTTTCAGCGAAGGCGCGTTCGACGTGGTCGTCACGGACATCCACATGCCGGCCATGGACGGTCTGGCTCTGATGCGCGCCTTGCGCGACCGTCAGCCGGAGCTGCCCGTCGTTGTGGTGACCGGCCACGGCACGGTCGACACTGCGATTCAGGCGCTGCGTGAGGGCGCCACGGGGATGCTGGTCAAGCCCTTCACCGGCCAGGAGTTGCTGGGCGAGGTGCGGCGCGCACTGTCGACGGCCCAGATGAGATACGAGGCGCTGCAGTATCGATATATGAGCCCGGTTCTCGACTCGATCGCGCTGACGCTCTCGACGGCCATCGAGGCCCGCAACCTGGAAACGGGCGAGCATTGTCGGCAGCTCGGCGTGCTGTCCGAGCGGATGGCCGCCGTTCTCGGGCTCGATGAACGACAGCAGATGACGATCCGCATCGGCGGCTACCTGCACGACATCGGCAAGATAGGCATCGCCGACGCCGTTCTCCTCAAGCCCGGCCGCCTGACCGATTCCGAAATGGCGGAGATGCGCCGGCACAGCGAAATTGGCGCCGCGATCCTGGAAGTCCACGATGCGATGGCGGAGATCGCCCAGATCGTTCGCCACCATCACGAACGTTGGGACGGCCGCGGCTATCCAGACGCACTCGTGGGCAACAACATTCCACTGGGCGGACGCATCATCGCCGTTGCAGATGCTTTCAATGCCATGATCAGCGACCGCATCTACAGGGCGGCGCTGCCCGTTGAGCGGGCCTGGGCCGAGCTGCGCGCTCACTCCGGAAGCCAATTCGATGCCGAGATCGTTGCGGTATTCGCCCAGGTCGTCGACGAGGAGGGCAATCTTCGCCCGCTTGATCCCGCACTGGAGCGCACTCTGAGCGGCGGCCACATCCCGACCGTGGCGACCACAGATCTGCATGCCAGGCTGGCCATGCTGCCGGTTCTCGATCCAGTGTTCGTTGCGGCAAGAACATCACCGGAGCAGTGCCCGGTCGCGCCTCAGGGTGAGGAGTGCGCCGTGGTTGCTTCGGGCGAGGGTTGCGAGATCGTCGTCGCCGAGGATGGCGTCCCGACGCCTCCCTCTGGGTCGCGCCAGGTCTCCTGAGCGGGTCAGCGTCTGCTGCGCGTCACGACGTACAGGCCGAGCAGCACGATCACGAGCGGGCCGATCAGGCGGTCGGCGGGGAGATTGCTGAAGTTGGAGGAAAGGACGTCGGCGCCGCCCCACAGGGTTAGCAGCCCGCCGATGCCGAGAATCCAGGTCAAGCGTTTGCCGGCCGACGAGCGGATCAGGGCAATCGCGATCACACCCACGCCAAGGAAGAGCGCCGACCAGCCGGAGCCGTGAATGACATCCAGGCTTCTGAGCAGGTCGGACAGCGCGATTGCCGTCACGAAGGCGCCGGCGTACAGCGCAAGGTCGCTGCGGTCGCGGATGCCGACGAACAGCAGGACGATGCCGACCGCGAGGAAGAAGGCCGACGCCATAGTTTGGGCCTGGCTGAATAGTTGGCCCGCGGCCAGGAAGACGCCCAGGACAATCAGGAAGAGCCCGACTGTCGAGACTCCCGGTTTGCGACCAGGCCAGCTGCCATCAACGGTCCAGCCATCCACGCGGACGGCCTTGGGGGGATCTTGTCTGCTCATGGCTGGAGAGTACCAGCCTTTGGCGCGGGGAAGCAGTGCGAAGTTTGCGCGGGATGACTAGTCAAGCGAAGCTTCGACGCTGAGAGCGACGTTGCCCTTCAGGGCCCGCGAGATCGGGCAGCCGTCCTTCGCCTGCTCCGCGAGTGCCTTGAAGGCTGCGCCGTCAAGGCCCGGCACGTGGCCGCGAACGGTCAGCTTGCTGGAGATCACGGTCATCTTGCCGTCGACGCGATCGAGGGTGATCTCGGAGGTGACGTCGAGGCTGTCCGGCGGCGAACCTGCCTTGGCCAGCTCGCTCGAGAACGCCATCGAGAAACAGCTTGCGTGAGCCGAGGCCAGGAGCTCCTCAGGGCTCGTCTTGCCGTCGGCATTTTCGGTTCGAGCCGCCCAGCTCACCGGCAGGGCAGTGAACGCTCGGCTCGTGCCTGCGCTCAGCTCGCCGGACCCGGTCGCCAGATCCCCGACCCACTTCACCGTGGCTCGTCGTGTTACTGCCATTGCATCTCCTATTCGGTGCCTGATGCGGACATACTCCCACCACCCGTCGGAGTGGGGTCCTCACGTGCCGCATAGACCGGAGTGCGGAACGTTCGAGGGTCAGGCCTTAGCGGTCGCGGCGGCCTTGGCCTGTGGTGCGACCCCGGCATTCGCGCGCAGGACCGGCGCGAGCCGCGCCACATCCCGAAACAGCGCCCGGTGGCCGGGCCCGCCGGGAGGCACGATTCCGCCGGCGGCACCGAACGCGAGGTATGCGGTCAACGCGTCCGAGAAGGCCGGCACAAATCCAGGCGCTGCCATAGGGTCGAAGCCCGGCTCCCAGGTCAAACCCAGGATCCGCACCGATTTCGATGCCCGGTCTATCCGCGGCTCGATCCGCCCAATCAACCGATCGCCAAAGAGAATCGGGAGGACGTAGTAGCCCCAGCGGCGCTTCGCCGCGGGCGTGTAGACCTCCCAGCGGTATTCGAAGTTGTACAGCGGGCCGAGAGCGCCGCGGTCCCACATCAGTGGGTCGAGTGGCGCGAGGAAGCTGCAGCCGGGCGTGGCGGTGGTGCCGGTCGAGGCGGCGCCGCGCGCGGCCGTGGCGGCGCCGGCGGGCGCGGC
>PMIE01000149.1 GCA_003156975.1 Chloroflexota bacterium
GTGAACACCAATTCCCAGACGATGGCCTGGATCATGGACACGTACTCGATGCACGTCGGGTACACGTCGCCGGCCGTTGTGACCGGCAAGCCGATTCCGCTCGGCGGATCTGAAGGACGCAACGAGGCCACGGCCCAGGGAGCGGTCTACACGCTGATCGACGCGGCCCGCCACCTTGGCATGGACATCTCCAAGTGCCGCGTCGCCGTTCAGGGTTTCGGCAATGCGGGCGCAATCGCCGCCCAGCTCATGTACGCCCAGGGCAGCAAGATCGTCGCCGTCAGTGACTCTACCGGCGGGATCTACCGGCCGGATGGAATCGACCCCAATGCGGTCCTTCTGTGGAAGAAAGAACACCACTCGGTCTGTGGCTTCCCCGGCACCAAGGACATCAGCAACGAGGAACTCCTGGAGCTCGACTGCGACATCCTCATTCCGGCGGCTCTGGAAAACCAGATCACAGCCCGAAACGCCGGCCGGATCCAGGCTCGACTGATCGGTGAAGCCGCCAACGGCCCAACGACCCCCGAGGCGGATGAGATCCTCTACAAGAACGGCAAGTTCGTGATCCCGGACATCCTCTGCAATGCGGGCGGTGTCACCGTCAGCTACTTCGAGTGGGTCCAGGACCTCGAGCGCGATTTCTGGGACGTAGCCCACGTGAACGAGAAGCTGCACGCGGTCATGACCAAGGCCTTCGCGAGCACGCTCGAAATGAGCCTCAAAGAGAAGGTCAACATGCGGACGGCGGCCTATTTGCTCGCGGTTCAGCGAGTTGCCGACGCCGCCTCGGTCCGAGGCATCTACCCGTAAACTGGTTTCCTGCACATTCCTTGCGGCCCCGACGTACCCCCTCACGTCGGGGCCGCTTCTCGCTCGGTCGGGCGGCGCATTCCGTCGTTGGCTCCTGCGGTGCTCGCTCACGCGCGCCTGAGCGCGCTCGCTCCGCTCCTCGTCGCCGCCTCGGACTGCACTCGCCGGACCGAGCGAGAGGTTGAGTGGCATCCTCGGCCGACCACCCGCGCCCTCCGGCTTTCTGGCCAATGACAGCCGAGCGAACAGGGCGCGGAGACGGACCGGGTTCGCCGGCCAAATCGGCGATCCGGAAGCGGATCTCACGAGGGGAGCTGGTTCGGAGTAGACGATTCATGCCCTCTGGCGGCCCGCGAAGTGGCGTCCTGCCTGCTCTGTGCTCCCCAGGCTGTCACTAGGCAGAAACGGAGTTGGGCTCGGGCCGCAGGCGCCACGGGCCGGAGCGGGAGACGCCGGGCTGTCAGTAAGCGGAAAGGTCGGTCCTGGTTTCCGGTGAGCACGCAGCTGGCGGACACTGCCCGGTCCTGTGCCGCCCGCTCCGGTGCTACGATCCCCGGGCTGACGTCTGCCGCTTGCCACCCGAGCGAACTGGCATCGCGGACCCGGAGCCGCTCGGGATAGGAGCACCAATGCTCGACCACGAAGAGAAGTTCCTGTTCAAGGAGGAGACCCTCCATCTGGCGAATGCCCTGGCTGAGCCGACGGTGCTGGACAACGTCGAGGACCTGCTGACCGACGTCATCACCAGCCCGCGTTTCGACTCCGAGGTATTCACGCTCGAGCGGTCGCTGCAAGTGATGCTCGGGGCGCGAGCGGGAGCCACTCTCGTAGGTCTGCTGACGGTGACGCCGGAAGTCTTCGATGAGACGGCCGAGGTGCGCATCCCGCCCGAGGTCCAGGAGCGACTGATTGCCTGGCGTGCCCGTTTCGGTCTTGCGATCGACAACGCCCTCAACTACCTGAACAATCCGGACGGCATTCAGGGTCACAACTTCTCGACCCAGATCGCCCACACCGATGAGCGTCAGGTCCTGCAGGGCCGTCTGACACTGGTTCGATACAACAACGAGCCGCAGTTCTTCCTTGCGGATGCCGGTGTCTTCTTCGGCCTCGTGGTCGACATCCTGGAGCGGCTTGGCCCATACCTTGGCCCGGACGCAGTGGATGCGGAGACGCTGAGCAGGCTCAGAGACGCCATCCAACTCGTAGAGCGCAAGACGGCGACACGGGGCTGAGCCGGTTGCCCATCGGGCGAGCGGCTCCGGTCGCCGTCTGACGAGCCGCGTTCGGCCGTGGATAGAACACGGCCGCTGGGCTGACGGACGGCCCCGCGGCGAGGCCGTCCGTGTTGGTTCTCAGGCCTTGGGCTTGTCCACAGGCGGCGTACCCATCGGGCCGGGTGCTACAGGGCCGGGTGCAACAGGGCCGGGTGCAACAGGGCCGGGTGCAACAGGGCCGGGTGCGACCGGGCCGGGTGCGACCGGGCCTGGTCCGACCGGGCCGCCGTACGGATTCCCATATGGCCACGGCCCGGCCTTCACCGGCTGGGACACCGTGAAGGGCAACAGGCGCTTGCGATACGGGTCGAGCTTCCGGCCGATCAGCGCAAGCAATGCCAGCAACAGGATGGCAACGAGCGTCACCGGCAATACCAGGATCACGAACCAAATGATGCCCGTTGCGCCGGCTTCGCCAGCCTCGTTCAGAACTCCGCCCGCCTGAGCGGCTTGGTCGCCGGCTCGCCACGGAATCGGTGTTGGGGTGGGCGAGGCCGTGGGCTCGGGTGTGTAGCTCGGCGGCGCAAACGGCACCAGGAATTCCACCGTCAGGGTGCTGTAGGCCGCTTGATCGGTCAGGCCCGACAGCTGGCCCGATAGCTCCTCGATCTGACCCTGTACTTCGGTCAGACGCTGCTGGACGGTGAGGACGTCGGCGATCGTCGTGGCTTTGGCCATGATCGCCTGGATCGCCTTCTCCGTAGCCTGCAGGTTGGCTATTCGGGCTCGCAGGTCGACGATCTGGCCACCGACTGGAGTCGATTCGGTGTGCTCACTGAGGACCTTGGAGCCGAACTTGCGCATCGCCGCAAGGGCATTCTCGAACTGGTCGACCGGAACGCGATACGTGACCGATCCCTGCTCTCCGTTTGCCAGTATCAGGCGATCGGAGCCGGCCAGCCGTCCGCCGAGGGTGTGGATCTGATCCGTGGCCCGAGCGATGGCATCATCGATCGCTGTGACCTGGACTCTGATCGTGCCCACCTTGACGATCTCGTCCTGCCCCGCCGCGGCGTTGGAGCTGGCCGGCGCAGCGCCGGTGGCCTTCGCGACACCCTGTTGCGTGTCCGGAACCTGGGCTGGGCCCGCAACCGTAGCGGCCGGCGCCGGGGTCGCGCCCGCGTCCTGGTAGGTCGTGTTGTAGTCGTACGGCGTGGACGACGAGGAGGATGAACACGCGGCTGCGAGAACCCCTGCCACGAGCAGTACGAAAGAGAACCTTGCGGCTCGCATCATTACCCTCTCCTTGCCCCAGACGGCCCGATCGCCGGGAATGTCCCGTGGGTTCATATCACTAGTTCGTCGGGAAAGCAATCCGGGATCACCGCGCCGAAGGACTTGAAGGGAGTCTCTCAGGCGTCAGCCGCGGCGCTCCGGCGACCACCCCGGCGTAGGATTCGGCGGGTCGCCATGACGAGCCCAAGCAGCACCAGCAACGCGAGACCGAGCGGAAGCAGGACCACTACCAGCCACACCGCGATCGTGGCGAGCCCCTGTCCGATGCGAACGAGGGCGGCGCCGGCCTGATCCACCTGATTGTTCAGGGTCCAGTCCTGAGTCGCCATTGTGGTGATGGTCTTGTTCGGCAGTTGGAACGTCACGGTGAGCGTGCTTCGGGCCGCCTGATCGAGCAGGAGTTTGTTCTGGGCAGTCAGCTGCTCAATCTGTCCCTGCGTGTCGCTCAGCTGGTTTTCGACGGCGATGACGTCTGGGATCGCCGAGGCTCGAGCCATGATCGATTGCAGGGCCGCCTCAGTCGCCTGCAGGTTGCGGAGGCGGGCGTCGAGGTCGACGGCCTGGGTAGTGACGTCGGTGGAGCCGGTCTGCTCGGAAAGAACCTTCGATCCGATCTTGCGGAGGTCCGACAACGCCTGGTCCCACTTAGCGACGGGTACCCGGAATGTGATCGATGCCGTGGCGAATTCATCGGTTCCGGACCGATTCGACGAATCGACGGATCCGCCCAGACCGACGACTATCGCCTGGGACTGCGTCAGAGCAGTGTCGAGGCTGCCGACTTCCAGGCTGAGTTGCCCCGACTTGACGATCTGTGTCGACGTGATCGTGGCCAGAAGCGGATTCGGCACGTCGGTCGTCGTCCCGCTGCCTGTAGTGCCTGTGCCGCCGTCCGAAGCGCTTTGGCCGACGGGGCCGAATTGCTGGGTGGCCTTGTCGGACACGGAGGCCATGGAAGCTGCGGGGTACGCGGCTGCGGCCCTTTCTTCGTTCGTCGTCAGGGGCGCCGACATCGCAGTGGCACCGTCCAGCGGAGGCCCGCCGACGACATAGGCTGCTCCGATGACCGCCGCCGCGGTTAGAAGAGCTGCTGCGCTGGTAATTCGCCTATGGCGCAGAAGCAGCGAAGCCGCCATCTGACCGAAGGGGCGGCCGGCAGCCATGGGCGGGTTTGTACCGAATTCGGGCGGGATGGTGGCGTCGGGTTCGTCGCTCTTGTTGCTATTCACGGTTCCGCCCTCGTAGTGCATGTCCGAGCCGGTGATCGGCCCTTCGAGATACAGACGCCGCGACGTCCGTGAGAGTTCCCGAACCTGGCTCGCTGGCGCAAAGCCCACCGCAATTGCCCGTCCCCGGGCAATTGTTAAGGCCACTGACCGCTAGGCCAATGGCTCGTTGTCGATTAGCCGGACGGAGCCGAATCGGACCGCCATCGAGACAAGCGCCGGGCCGTCGAAACGGTCGAGCTCGTTCAGCGTCTCGGGGCTGGCGCAGCTCACGTACTCGGGCTCGGCCAGCGGTTCCTTGGCGAGCATCTCACGCATCGCTGCCCGGAGCGCCTCACCGTCGCGCTCGCCGGCCTCGTACCGGGCCCGGGCGGCCAGCAACGCCTGTCGCAGAACCGGTGCGGCCGCCCGCGCTTCTGGCGTCAGCCGGACGTTCCTCGAGCTCATCGCCAGACCGTCGGGTTCACGCACGATCGGGCACGCCACGATCTCGGTGCCGATCCCAAGGTCGGTGGCCATGCGGCGGATCACAAGCAACTGCTGCGCGTCCTTCTGGCCGAAGTACGCCCGTTCCGCTCCCGCCAGTCCAAGCAGGATCGCGACTATCGTGGTCACACCCTCAAAGTGGCCCGGCCGCGCCGCGCCTTCCAGCGGCTCCGTCAACGCCCCGACGGTGACGGTCGTCTGGAATCCGGCCGGGTAGACATCGGCCACGGACGGGATCCAGATGATGTCCGCGCCGGCGGAGTCCGCCAGCCGCCGGTCGGCGGCCTCGTCGCGCGGGTACTTGCGAAAGTCGGACAGTTCGTTGAACTGGCGGGGATTAACGAAGATGCTGATCAGGACGGTCGCGTTCTCGCGTCGGGCTCGCTGGATCAGTGAGGCGTGGCCTTCGTGGAGGGCGCCCATCGTCGGCACGAGGCCGATCGGTCTCGGCGCCTCAGCAAGTGCCTCGCGCAACTGGGCGCGGGTTCGGACGACCTGAGGAAGCGTCGCGCCCGACACGTCGCTAGAGGTCCCGGTCGAGCGGAATGCCGCGGCTCGCTTCGACCATCTCGAGCCGGGCGGAGGGTGTCTGAGCCAGGATCTCCGAGAGCGTCGCCTCGTCCATTCGGCTGCTCTCCGCAGGTCCGGGGAAGTTCCCCGAAATGACGTCGGCCTCGTAAGCCTCGGCTGCGGACTTGATGATCGAGTGCAACTCGGCGTAATGGCGGGCGTGTTTGGGGGTGAACTCCGCACTCATGCCGAGAAGGTCCGTGATTACCTGGACCTGGCCGGAGCAACCTGCCCCGGCGCCGATTCCAATTGTCGGAATGTGGAGGCGCTCCGTTATGGCGGCCGCGAGCTGCTCCGGAACGAGCTCCAGAACAATTGCGAAGGCTCCGGCCTGCTGGACCGCCAGGGCGTCGGCGATGACCTGGCGACCGGCCTCGACGGTCTTGCCCTGGACGCGATGCCCCAGCTGGTGGATGGATTGGGGCGTCAGGCCGACGTGGCCCATGACCGGAATGCCGGCGCGTACGATCGTCTCAATTGTTCGCGCGCTGCGTTCGCCGCCTTCGAGCTTGATCGCCCCGGCACCGCCCTCGCTCATGAGCTGGCCGGCGTTCTCGAGGCTTGCCTCCGGGGTGACGCCGTATGAGAGGAACGGCATGTCCGTTACAACCAGCGCGCGTCTGGCGCCACGAACGACGGCCTTGGTGTGGTGGAGCATCTCCGTCATCGTGACCCGGACGGTGGTGTCGTAGCCGAGCATCACCTGGCCAAGAGAGTCGCCGACGAGCAGCATCGGGATGCCCGCATCGTCGAGAGTGCGGGCCGTCGGATAGTCGTAGGCGGTGAGCATCGCGATCCGCTCGCCCTGGGAGTAGAGGCGGGCGATGGAGGCGATCGTCAGCCGTGCCGCCTGCATCGGCGAGGGCGACTGGCTCACTTTCCGTCTTCCGCAGCTTGGGGCGCAGCCATACCGGCCACGGCGTCGCCGGCATGGCCACTTGCCGCGATCGCGAGACGCACGACGACACGATCGAGCAGCAACTCGGCGACCTCACGTTTGGACAGCTGGGGCAGCTCTTCCGGCTGCGCATCGTTCGAGAAAATGGTGACCTTGTTCGTGTCGGTCCCGAAGCCGGAGCCCGGCGCGTCCACGTCGTTTGCGACCAGCAGGTCCACGCCCTTGCTGCGCAACTTGTCGGCGACCCGGTCGTACGAGCCGGTCTCTGCGGCAAAACCGACGAGGATCGGCCGCCGGGCGCCGGAGGTGCGAATTGCCGCCCCGACTCGCTCGGCCGTCTCGGCCAGCAGGTCCGGAGTGGCTTCCATCTCGAGGGTCATGCCACCGGACCTGCCCAGCTTCTTGGAGGACATGGCGCGTGGTCGAAAATCGGCAACGGCCGCGGCCATGACCAGGACGTCGAAGAGCGGCCCCTCGGGCGGGGTGAGCGCCTGCAGTGCTGCCTGCAGCTGCGCGGCGGTCTCTATCCGGGCGAGGTGGACCCGGGCGGGCGGCTCGACCGACGCGTTTCCGAGGATCAGGGTCACGGCCGCGCCGCGATCGAGGGCGTCCTCGGCAACGGCGATGCCCATCTTGCCCGTCGAGCGGTTGCCGACGAAACGAACCGGGTCTATCGGCTCGGCCGTGCCCCCGGCGGTCACCACGACGTGGAGACCGGCAAGGTCGTTGCGCGAAGGTTCGGGCTCCACCGCGTCAACGGGTTGGGCGATTGCGGCTTCAGTTGGGACCGCCGGCCCGGCCGCGGTCGCCGGCTTGGGCATCGCCGCGATTGCCGGGGCGGGCAAGCCGCCCAGCGCGTCAACCGTGGCGTCGACGATGCGCCCGAGAGACGCGAGTCTGCCGACGCCGACCATCCCGGACGCGAGAACCCCCGTCTCCGGCTCGACGATGCGGTAGCCGAACTCCCGCAGGCGTCCCAGGTTGGTTTGAGTTGCCGGATGCGAATACATGCCGCCGTCCATCGCCGGAGCAACGACCACGGGGACTGAGGCGGCGAGGCATGCGGCAGTAATTGTGTCGCCGGCAAGGCCGTTGGCCATTGCGCCGAGCCAGTGGGCGGTGGCCGGGGCAACCACGATCACTTCGACGTCGTGGGCCGCGGCGATGTGCCCGATTCGCCCGTCGCCCTGGAGCGACAGCACATCCGAGTCGACCGCGTGATGGCTCAGCGTCTCGAGCGTGAGCGGACCGATGAACTCGACTGCGGAGGTCGTCATCAGGATGCGTACGTCCGCCCCTTCGTTCTGGAGCAGCCGCAGCAGTTCGATGGCCTTGTAGGCGGCGATTGAACCGGTGATACCCAGGGCAATTCGACGGTTGCGAAGCCGTCCGGTCGACTCGGTCATTTCGTGCGCTCCGAGATGATGTGAATGGATCCCGCGGCGCTGCCGGTCCAACCCACCGCCGTTTCGCCGGGGGTCATCGGCTCGCCACTGGCCATCGCCCAGAGGATAGCCAGGCCCTTCAGCGTCAGCTCCGGGTCGATGGCATCTACTCCGGGCAGATTTCGAGCCCATGGAGCCGCCGAGAGGCCGCCGGTCAGGACCACCTGTATCTTCGCGGCGTCTACCTTCTCGGCCCGGGCCAGCTCGTCGCGAATGCTTTCCAGCAGTCCCAGAGTGAGGGCGCGATAGCCTAGGACAACGCCCGACTGCATCGCCGAGACGGTGTCGGTGCCGATCGCCTTCTGCGGCTCTACGAGCTCGATCCGCGGCAACCGAGCCGTCCGGGAGGCCAGCGCCTCGAGGCCGAGTTCCAGACCCGGCGCGATGGCTCCGCCGACGTATGCCCCATCGCGCGAGATGCAATCGAAGGTGGTGGCCGTGCCGAAGTCCACGACGATGGCCGGTGTGCCGTACAGGCGGGCGACCGCCACACCGTTCACGAGCCGATCCGCTCCGACCTCCGTAGGCCGCTGCACTCGGATCGGCATCGGCATGTTGCCGGACCCGGCAATCATCAGCTGCACGCCGCGGCGTTCGGCCAGAATGGTGGTCACGCCGGTCAACGCGGGAACCACCGAAGCCAGGGAGATGCCGGTCACGTCGGCCAGCGAAGCACCGTCCAGGCGGAGCAGGCTGTCGATCAGGACCTCCAGCTCATCCGGTGTGCTTGCAGCCCTCGTCGCCGCCCGCCGGGCGGCCATGATCGTCTCGCCGTGGACCAGGCCCAGGGTGATATTGGTATTGCCGATGTCGAGGGCGAGCAGCATGGCCCGATGATAGCGCGCCGGAGGTCTCGGCCCAGGTCCAAGGGCTCGAAATCGGTGTTTTGACTGTCACTTTGCGCGCCGCTGAGGTACCATCCGCGGGTCCGTCACCGGCATTCCAATCGTCGCCCTCGCTACCCTCAATGAAGGAGTGGTGTCGTCCGTGCCGCCTGCGAAGTTCTTCGTGAATCGCGGCATCGTGTCCAGCCGGACAGACCTGCTCAATGTTCTCCGACCCCTCGAGAAGCAGACCGTGGCGTATCGGTATTACCGAGGCCATGAGCTGATTCAGCATGGGTTGGGTTGGGTGGAGCGAATCGTGACAAACGAGCCGGAGACATCGACGTTCTTCACTCCGCTCTCGATCTGCTTGAACGTGGATTCGTTCGAGCACCTCGAGTTCGAGACCCGTCCCGACCAGTTGCTCACGTATCGCCTGGTCCAGGGGGACGAAGCCGTGGTCATCGATTTCGCGCCCACCGGCATCCCGGTGGGGGAATCTCTCGAGCCCAGTCAGCTCGGGTTCGATGCCTCCGGCTACGTCCAGATGGAGTTGCTCGGCCACGATCAAATCGAGGACGAGGAGCCGACCTAGCGTTGGCTCGGACCCCAGGACCGGCGTTAGCCTGAACGGCCGAAACAGACGGACTCGGACCCACTAGAGGGCGTGGTGGGCCGCGTGGAGACGCGGCCGGGAGGAGAAGGCGCGCCGCTCGGGTCCAGTCTCCGGGTGGCGTCAATTGGTGGGAAGACCAGGCGAGTCATCAGGAGGAGAAGAGTTGGAAGCAGTCATGGGCCCGATAGCCCGCTACTTCAAGTTCGCCGAGCGCGGCACGAACTTCCTCACCGAATCGCGGGCAGGCCTGACCACGTTCATGGTCATGGCCTACATCATCTTCGTGAACCCGAGCATCCTCGGTGCCGGCTTCGGGCTCAAGCCCGAGCAGCTTGCGGCGTACGCTGCGGCCACTGCGCTCGTGGCAGGCCTTATGACCATTGCGATGGGCGTCATCGGCAACTACCCGCTCGCCCTCGCAGCCGGTCTCGGTATCAACGCGATCGTTGCCTTCACCCTCGTTGCTGGGAAGGGCTTGACCCCTGCCGGCGCGATGGGCGTCATCGTAATCGAAGGCGTCGCGATCACTGTCCTGGTCGTCATCGGGCTTCGAGAGGCGATCATGGCCGCCGTACCGCTCGCGCTGAAGCGATCGATCGGCGTAGGCATAGGCCTCTTCATCCTGTTCATCGGATTCGTCAACGGCGGATTGATCCAGTCCGGCTGCTCGCCGTTCTCGAAGACGCCGCTCCCGTTCTGCGACGGCACCGTCGTGACGCTGGCATTCCCGACCCAGACCGCGCAGTTCGTCTTCCTGCTCGGCCTCTTGATCACGTTCTCGCTGTACGTTCTCAAGTTTCGCGCGGCTTTGATCGTCAGCATCCTGGTTACCACGATCGTTGCCCTGATCGCGGGCGTCGCCAAGGTGCCGGGCGCGCTGACCGTCACCCCGGCCTTCGACACGCTCGGCAAGTTCGATCTCGGAAACGTGTTCAGCAAGCTCGGCCTGATCACTGCGCTGCTGACTATCTTCGCGATCATGCTCAGCGACTTCTTCGACACTATGGGCACAGTCACCGGCGTCGCCGAAGAGGCCGGACTGGCCAAGGAGGACGGCTCCGTCCCGGGTATCGGGCGCGTCCTGATCGTCGACTCCATCGCAGCCATCGCGGGCGGTGCGGCCGGCATCAGCTCCAACACCACCTACATCGAGTCTGCGGCCGGTGTGGCCGAAGGCGGCAAGACCGGCTTCGCGTCGGTCGTGACCGGCATCCTTTTCCTGCTCGCGATCTTCCTTTCGCCGCTTGCGGGGATCATCCCGTCCGTGGCGACTGCCCCGGCGTTGGTCCTCGTCGGCTACCTGATGTTCACCCTGATCAAGGACGTGAACGTCGCGGACGTCGAGGATGGCCTGCCGGCCCTCCTGACCATCATCCTCATGCCTCTGACCTACGACATCACCGTCGGCATCGGCGCCGGTTTCATTTCGTGGGTCCTCATCAAGGTCCTCAAGGGCAAGTTCCGCGAAGTGCACTGGCTCATGTACGCAGTGACCTTCGCCTTCCTCGTCTACTTCGCGAAGGACTGGATCCAGACCTTCATCAAGTAGCCTCGTTCGGGTCCAGATTGCGGCCGGCGTCCGAAAGGGCGCCGGCCGCTTCGTATCTGCGATTGGCTCTTCTGGCCCGTGTGGGATAGGTCGCTCTATCCGTTAGCATTGATTCGATGTACGAACGCACTGCGCTTCCACTCGGACCACGCGTAATCACCGCGCGAATTCCGGGCGCCCTTTCCGTCTCGATTGCCGCCTACGTGCTGGCTGGGTCGCGTCTGGAATCGGTGGAGGAGCTTGGCGCGGCGCACTTCATGGAGCACATCACCTTCAAGGGGACGGCCGCGTATCCCACGACCAGGGCCGTTTCGGAGGCGATCGAGGGGATCGGCGGCAGCTTCAACGCCGCCACGGACCGCGAGTCCACGGTCTACTGGGTGCGGGTGCCGAAGCGCGAAATGGCGCGCGGCATGGATGTCCTGGGCGAACTGATAATCCGGCCGCATCTCCGAGCCGGTGAGATCGAGTCGGAGCGGGCAGTTATCGTCGAGGAGATTCGGTCCTACCTCGACGATCCAGGCGAACACGTCCACACGCTCTTCGATCTGGCGATGTTCGGCGACACGCCTTTGGGCCGTGAGATCGCCGGCAGTGAGGAGAGCGTCCGGAACCTGCCCGAGGCCAACCTACGAGCCTTCTGGGCCGACAACTACCGTCCCGGCAACATCGTGGTGTCCGCCGCGGGAGACATCGCTCACGCGGAAGTCGTGGCGCTCGTCGAGCGTGCCTTCGGCACCGGCGAGGCGAATCACTCGACTTTCGAACCGGCTCCTGCGCTTCCCGCAGGCGAGCGGGTCATGGCCATTCGGCGTGACACGACCCAGGCGCAGCTCTGCGTGGGCATTCCCGGACTGCGACGAGATGATCCCGAGGCCTGGACACTTGAGGTCCTAAACGCCATCCTCGGAGATGGCATGAGCAGCCGCCTCTTCCAGTCCGTTCGTGAGGACAAGGGCCTCGCCTACGACGTCAGTTCCTACGTGGTCGACTACGCCGACACGGGGGCATTCGTCGTGTCCGCCGGCGTTGATCCGGACCGGATTGCCCCCGCCGTTGGCGCCATCCTCGAAGAGATGGCGCTCATCCGTGACGAGGTCGTGCCGGAGGAAGAGCTGGCGCGCTCTAAGCGCTACCTCGCCGGCAGGATGGAATTGCGGATGGAGGAGACACGCCACCTGGCATCCTGGCTTGGCGGGCAGGAAGCACTGCATGAGCGCGTTCTGACTCTGGAGCAAGCTCTGGCGGAGCTGAACGCGGTGACCAGCGAGGGGATCCACGCTCTCGCCCGGCGCCTGATCCGCAATGACGGGCTCCGCCTTGCCGTCGTGGCACCGCCGCGGCGAGGTCGGCGCCTGGAATCGCTGCTGAAACTGCCCGGGGGTGGGGCATGAGAAACGGCCACAAGCCGCGTGAACGGCAGGCGGTCGACCTTTTCGAGAATTCCAACAAGGTGCCCGAAGTCGAGGCGCCCCAGCTGAAGAGTGTGCCGCCATTGGTCGTCGGCGACGCGGACGCGATGCAACTCGGCTTTGACGCGTTCGACAGCGTCGGCGAACCGGCCGAAGTCCTGATTCGCGTTTCCACCGAGGCTCTTGCCGGCGAGGAGGATCTCGTCGACGAAGGTGACGAGATCGAGGAGCCGGTCGAGCCCGAACAGGC
>PMIE01000106.1 GCA_003156975.1 Chloroflexota bacterium
AGGCCCGGCATGATGTAGCCCTGCTCGTTGAGCTCTCGGTCCACGGCCGCGCAGTAGATCTCGACGTCGGGGTGGGCGCTCGTGACTGCGTCGACACCTTCAGGCGCCACGATCAGATTGATGAGCTTGATTCGGGAAGCGCCCCAGCGCTTCAGAACCTCGATGGCGGCCGTGGCGGANNTCGCTGAATCCGGAAGCTTGTTGTAATACTCGACCGGCCGGAGGGTCCGCTCGTCGCGGAAGAGCCCGAGATGCCAGACTTCGGCCGTCGGCATGAGTTCGAGCATGGCGTCCACCATGCCCAGTCCGGCGCGCAGGATCGGCACGAGTCCGATCCGGACCCCCAGTTCATGGGCGTCGGTTCGCTCCATCGGCGTGCTGACTTCGAGCGGCTTGACCTCCACGTCGGCGAGAGCTTCGTAGCCGAGAAGCCAGCCGAGTTCGCGCACGACTTCGCGGAACTTCTTGGGCTCGGTGCGCTCGTCGCGCAGGATCGCGAGCTTGTGGAGAATCGCCGGATGCCGCGACACGTGCAACGTGGGCCAGGATGCATCGCGAATGGGCAACGGAGAGCTATCTGACACGAAAGGCTCCTCCTTGATGGCGGCCGAGGGACAAATGGTGGCGGCCCCGGACGCGTCAGCTGTTGCGTCCATCCTACGGGTATGGGGTCGGATGCGCCGGGCGGCCGGTTCAGTCGGGTCGCGAACCTGTTGCTCGAAGGCGCCACGAACTGAGTCTGCGAGCGAACGCCCCGAACCGGACGATCTCCTCTCCCAGCTCCACGCGTCCCAGCGCCAGAACCGACCGCAACTCCCCCCACGACCTCACGCCCAGCAACGGCAGCACGGCGATCATGATGCTGAGGCCACCGTACCAAAGCGCCGGAAGGGCGAGCATCGCCGACACGGGCACGGTCCAGCGACGGTTGGTTCGGGCGCCCCAGATCACGAGAGCCACGGCGAACGGCAGCCGGACGAGGAATGGAATCGGGACCGCCGCCCAGGTCCCACCTTTGCCGACATTTCCGGCGAGAACCTGCGGCCAGCGTTGCCAGGCCTCCGGCATGAGCACAAACGAGGCCGCGGCTATGGCTGCCGTCGCGCCGAGTGCCATTCCGAGCGACTTCCACTCGCGGCGAACCACGAACCACAGCAGCCCGATGCCTGGCGTGATCTTGGTCAGCAGGACGACGGACCAGGCCGCCGGCCAGCGAAAGCCGACGACGATCGAAACTGCGACGAGGAGCTCGATATTGCCGCCCCAAATCTCCATCAGACCGAAGAAAGCGAGCCCCAGGAGGATCAGCCGCGGGCCGGTCATGTAGGCAAGGGCGGCCATGAGGATCGCGGTCCAGGCGGCCACGAAGACGGGCCATGGGAGGACCCGGATCGGCTCGAGGAGCTGCAGAAACGCCGGTGAGTACGGATACGCGATCTGGTCGAGCCAGTTGGAATGGAGGTATGGATCGGCCAGCGTCGGCAGCCAGTAGCACCGAGCGTCCATGCCCGACGGCAGCAGCGAAGTGCCCCACGGCTCGGAGAAATACACGATGCCGAGCCACGAGACGGCCAGCGCCAGCAGCCCGATGAGGACGACCGGCGACAGGCGGCGTCCGGCCGGGGCGACATTACGCACGTTCGGGAGTGTCAGCTGAGTTCTCCGTGAAATCCGGCGGAGCACGAGGCGGGCTGTCGCGATTCTACCCGGCGCAGGGCTGACTTCCTAAAGCAGCTTCTCGAGGAGGCGCGCACCCGACGCCGGGCCCTCGCCTCGCGGCACGACCGCCGAGCCTCCCAGTCGCTCTGAACCAGGTGCTCCGTCGGCGTCGTCCGGGCCGATGCCGGCAGGCCCGAGAAGGCTCCCCCAGCCGTCGGCGGCCAGGCGCTCAAGCGCCACGTTGGCGGCCCGGAGTATCCGTTCCGCTGCCGCGGCCGCCTCGCCGTGGAGCCGCCCGTCGCCGAGGCCGATGCGCATCGCCCGGGCCACTTCAGCCGCAGCGCTCAGGTCGGCGGCGTGGGCCGCGGGCGAACCACCGGCAACGCGCATTGCCAGCGCAACCGAACCTCCGGCGAGTGCGGCCACTGTGCAGGCGGACCCACGCGTAGCCCCACCGGCACTCACAAGGTCATCCACGGCGAGTCGGTAGCCACGGAACACGAGGCTGCGTAGCCACGATTCCACAAGAATCGAGGCCGGAACCGCCTCGGCTACGACCCACTCCGACACCGCGCCGAGGAACAAGCGGTCGGCGGGAAGGCCGCCCGCAAGCGCCAACTCGACGCCCAACGCCTGCAACGCGAGGCCGCGGCCCGATCGCGTGGCGGCATCCGACGGCAGACCGCTGGCCAGATCGGCGCCGAGAGCGAGCGGCCCGGGCCCGACAACCACGCGACATCCGGCCCGCGCCTGGAGGCGATTGGCAAAAGCGTGGTCCGCGAGCGCTCGCTCCGGATCGCCGTTGTCCTCGACGATCTCCCGAATCGGATCCGCAACGACGAAGTCGATGCGCTCGAAAGCGGCCACGACCGCCTGCTCCGGG
>PMIE01000037.1 GCA_003156975.1 Chloroflexota bacterium
GGCTACTTCGTGAAGTAGGCCCAAACACAAAGCGTAGAAACCCGACATACCGCGACGTCGTCCTCGAGCGCCGCCTCCGCGATCACTCGAAGGCCGTTCTTCACTGCCGAGGTGAATACGCCCCAAACAGTGAATATCGGGGCGCCCGCCGTGGCGGCACGCCGTGCGGAGATGGTGCGGTTGGCGCGCAGCTGGTGCTGGGTCGTCGGCCGGTTGGTGCGCTTCGGTACGCCCCGACTTCGAGGTCGATGGGCCGGCTTGCGGTGGCGCCGATACGCCGGCGACATGTCGACTGAACGGCCGCTTGCCGTCGTAGCCGGGCAGTTCACCTGGGGCAGGCACGCGCGGCCGCGGCGGGAGACCGGCGGCCGACTCGGCCATCCAAAGCAGGCCGATACCCGTGCTGTTGACGTATCGGAGGTCGTCGGGTGCGCCCTTGTCGGGAGCGTCGCACACGAGGCTGAGCTCAACTGGGTCCGCCCTGTCGCGCCGGACTTCGGCCAGCGCGGCCAGTAGCGGCGCTTCGCTGGTGGAGGACCGCTCGCCGATCCGTCGGCCATCTGCGTCTTCAAGCCAGTAGGCGGTCGCATCGTCTATCTCGACGATGGACGGCTGGGTGAGCTTCTCGTGGAAGGCGCGGATGCGCTCTTCGTCAGAACGAACCGGTTTCGTACGCATGTCTTCGCGCTTCGTGGCGCGCCATGCGGAGAGCCTGGACGATCAGCTGGCGGCGCGCATGTTCCGGTGCGCGCCATCGGGCCCCAGCCCGGCCCGAGCAGTGGAGACGAGAAGCCGACCAGAACTGACTCGGCCTCGTCTGCCATTGGCCCAGTGCCAGTCGAGGACGAGGCACTTTGCCGGCGTCCCGCGCTCAATCTCGGCAAGGACCGCCGGCCAGGATTCGCGCGTGGACGCGAAACGGCCGAGGATCTTGTTGGAGGGGATCAGCCGGAGCGAGTACTCGACCGCTCCGTCGATGACGATGTCGAAGCCATCGGCCTCCATCCTGGCATACCGTCCGATCTCCACCTTCCCGGATTCCAGGATGTCGGCGAAGTCGGGGTTACCGTCGTCGTTGGTACGCATCACGTTCGCGCTTCGAGGCGCGCCATGCGGAAATGATCCGGGGTTGGATCCCGTCATCAGAGGTTACCACCACAGGATTCGGCCGAGATCGGAGTAACCGATGCTCTTGAACCGCGGTTCCTCGGCCGAGTGCGGCTCATCGGACCATGTGGCCGTGAGATACCCGCGAAGAACCGTCCGGGCCTCCTGGAACGAGACGCCGTGTCTGCGTACGTTCTCGATCTCCTTGTCCGGGTCCCATATGTACTCGACCACGATGAGGACAGTAGTGAGCGGCGCTTACCTGGCCCTTACCCCGCGCTTTCGCAGCCGCGGCGCGTCCACGCACCGCTCGTGACATCCGAGGTGTCACGACCAGCCACGACCGTCGCAACATGGACGACATGGATGAAAAGGTAGCGGGCGCCGAGGAGGCGCCGATCGGCCGGCAATCCGGCGGTTTCGTCATGGATTGCTCCGGCTGGCGTGAGATCTTCTACTACACGGGCGAGTCCACATATACGTGCTGCATCTGCGGCGCCGGGCTTGGCCCGGACCCAGAAGACGAGCCCCATGCGGAAGGCGCCGGAGGCCACCTCTGCGGCAACTGCAACCGGACCAAGAACTTCGAAACGATGGTGGGCAACGAATGACGCCGTCCGACCTACACCCCGAGCCGACATCCGACCAGGCCATCATTCGCGACTTCAGCTGCTCTCTGTGCGGCAAACAAGTCGGCCACGTGGAGCTATACCCGCCCGGCGTGCCCCGATCGCGAGAGCGGGGAGAAGAACACCCGGGTCGGAAGCTGGGCGGCCACTGGTCATACCAGTCCAACGGCGATCGATACGGCGACAGCGAACTCACTCCGGCCCAGTACAAGGCCAGAGCCGAGAGCCTGGCGAGGCCGGGCGCAGGGGATTTCGTCAGCCTTCCGCTGCCGCGAATGCGGGCTGATCTTCTGCTGGGGTCACGCCGAGGTCCACTACGAGGGCGACCCCGAGATGACTGTGACCAAGCTTCCGCCACATGCGAGTGCCCCGATGGGACCTGATCAGGAACCAACTCCGGCGGAGCTGAAGAAGCTTCGGCTCCGATACGCCGGCCGATGCGTGCTCTGCGGTGCGCCGCTGCCTCAGGGTGCCCCGGCGTTGTATCACGCCGCTTCCAAGACAGTCCGCTGCATCGCCTGCCCGGACGCGACCCCTGGTGGCGATGTCGGCGCGGCGCTCACCGAACCCCCGCCCCTCGACTCCGGCACTGCCGGCGGCTCGGCCCAACGGGAGCATGACCGACGCGCGGCCAAGCGCGAGGAGAGGGTCAAGGAGCGGTTCGGCCGGCGGTTCGGCGGCGTGTTGCTCGCCGTGGTCGACGAGCCCCAGTCGACGCGCGCTTGGGCAAAGGGAGCTCGCGGCGAGGCGAGGCTTGCCGAAGCAATCGCCGGCATGCCGGACGTCGTCGCCCTGCACGACCGACGCGTCCCGGGCACACGCGGGAACATCGACCACCTCCTGGTCGCTCCGGCCGGCCTCTTCGTGGTAGACGCGAAGCACTACAAGGGCAGCCTCAGGATCCGGGACAAAGGCGGTCTCTTCCACACCGACAATCGCCTCTACGTCGGTGGCCGCGATTGTTCCCACCTGGCCGACAACATGGCCTGGCAGGTCGCGGCCGTCGAGACGCTGCTGACCTCCGTAGAGATCACGATGCCGGTCACACCGGTGCTCTGCTTCATCGATGTCGACTGGCCGCTGCTGGGTTCTCCAGGCTCGTTCCGGGGCGTCCGCCTCGAATCCCCGAAGTCGCTTCGCAGGCTGATCACCGCGACGCCGGCCCTAGATGCGGCCGCTATCGACAAGCTCGCCCGGATCCTTGGTGCGGGGTTCCCGGCGAAGTAGGGGATTGCGAACGGGAGCTTGAGGGAGGCCTCAAGACGTGACCGATTGGGCAGGCCGCCCGAACTGCTAGCCTCTCAGTGAGGAGAGAAGTCGTGAGCCCATCAATCGAACAACACCGAACGGAACTGTCGGAGCTCTGCCGCCGCTATAGCGTGCAAAGCCTGTCCTTGTTTGGCTCGGCCGCACGCGAGGACTTCGACTCAGAGCGGAGCGACTACGACTTCCTGGTCGACTTCGAGGATCTACAGCCGGGACAGTATGCCGATGCCTACTTCGGCTTGCTCGAGGCTCTGGCGGAGCTGCTGGGGAGGCCGGTCGACCTGGTCGTTGGGTCGGCCATCAAGAACCCCTACTTCCGACAGTCGGTCGAGCACACAAAGGCTTTGCTCTATGCGGCTTGAGCGTCTAACCCATCTCGGCGGACATCCAGGGTCACTGCGGCCGGCTAGATTCCTACGGAACCTCCGACCGGATCGGCCAACTCAGGGTTCGGGCTGGGCTTGGTCTGCGCTCGGAACGATTACCTGCAACGCAGCCCGGCGGACGGTCAGTCGACATGGTGTCGTGCCAATGTCCAACGCGTCCGCTCGGCAGGGCAGCGCTCCCTCGGCTTCGACGAGAACCGTGGATGACCGATAAGCCGAGATCCGAGGCGAGTAGTCGCGCCGTCCCCAGATGACTCGACTGAGGTGCCGGGCAAGACCCCAGCCCGACAATCCCTTGAATACCCGAACGTCGAGCAGGCCATCATCAGAACGGGCGCCGGGCGCGAGAGTGAATCCCAGGCCCGTATAGGGAGTGTTGGCGACCTCAACCATGAGCGCCCGGGTCCGAATCGTGCCCTGATCCAGAGTGAGAGTCACTTTCGTCGATCGAACTCGGAAGGGCAGGAAGAGGAGGCGGAAGAGGGCCCGAAGCGAGCCTCCATCGACCTGATGGGCCTCCCCGAACGCCTCCGCGCTGGCGCCGATTGAGACCATCTCGAGGAACATCTGGCCCTCGGCTTCGCCGACGTCGATCTTGCGCGCGGTTCCCGACACCAGGATCGCGGCGGCCAAGTCCAGGTCGCGGGGGATACCGAGACTGCGCGCCAGGTTCATGGCGCTTCCGAGTGGCAGGATCCCGAGGCTTGTCGAGCGACCGAGGAGTTCTTTCGCAACGATGGCGATCGTTCCATCTCCTCCAGCCGCGATGATCGTCGAGTACCCATCCTCGACGGCGCGTCGCACTCGGGATGTGGCGGCCTCAACGCTATCGCCCATGAATAGCTCGGCGTCGATTGCGTTGGAAGCAAGGGCCTGCCGCAGTTCTTCCTCGGAAGTCCGGTTCGTCGGCAGTCCAGCCTTCGAGCCCGCATTCGGATTCCACACAACGAGGGTGCGCCCGGTCAGCCCCATCGCTCACGCAACCTTCGATGTATGCGGACCAGAACGAGGAGATATGCGAGCCCGACCAGGTAGGACGCCGCGACATCTGTTGCCCAGTGGTGGCCTTCGACGACCCGGCTCGGTCCCACCAGAACTACGAGCCCTACCAGGCCCGAGATGGCGGTCGCACGCAGGAGCGGATCCTGTACTTCGATCGAAATCAGATGCGCTGTGAAGCCGTAGAAGGCGACATAGGTGAGGACATGGCCACTCGGGAAGCTGGTTCCTCCCAGAGGTGCGACAAGCACCTCCACCGCGGGCGGCAGCGGCCTGGGCCGTCCGGTCATGCCCTTCAAGCCCGTGGACAGCCCCGCCGCTCCCCACGCCAGAGTCTGCGATACCGCCGCCGTGCGCCGCCCCGAAAGCAACCACATCCCGATGATCGCCGGGGGGATCACTCGGCTCTGAGGCGGAAATCCGGGCCACGAAGCGGCCGCCATTAGCCGGGCGAGCCGGGGCGACTTGTAGCGTTGGAGGCGCAGTGTTACCTCAAGGTCGAAGACCGCGCAGCGGTTCGTCTTGACAAGAGCGAACAGGCCGACGAATGCGGCGGCGGCGCCCGCTATCACGAGCGTGGATGCCCGCGACCCAGGCTCCACTCCCTTTCTTGAGGCGGTCACACGGCTCGACCTCATACGCGCCGATCCTTGTCGGTACCCGACTCGAGGAGCACTAGCCCAGAGCGGGCCACCGACATGGCGTCACTCATTCGGCAGTCCGCTCTTCGCGTTGAGTTGCATATATCGCCTCAGCCTGATCTGCCGCTTCGGCCAGGACTTCTTCCGGCGTGGCCTCCGGGTAGGCGGCTCGAATCGCGGCCGTCACCTCCCCCAGGTCGACGCCCTCGACCTCCTGGACAGCCTGCAGATTGATGAAGTAGTTGGCAAGGATAGAGATGACCGCCGCGACCGGCAGCCCAAAGATGGCGCCCCATACCCCGGCCACCTGGGCCCCGACCATGACGGACACGATGGTGATGATCGGATGCACTCCGGAAGTCCGCTTCATCAGGCGCGGCACCAGCGTATGCATGATCAACGCCTGTCCGACGAAGACCACCAGGAACACAGGCACGAGCGCGCCCGGGGCAAAGGCCGCCGCGATCAGGACCGGTGGCGCCAGAGCCAGGGCCGAGCCGACGAACGGGATCGGCATACACAGTGCGGCGAACAGGCACATCAGGAAGATGTACGGGAGGCCGAAGATCAAGCCGACGGCTGCCGTCAGCACGACCTGAATGATCATGAGAACTACCTGCAGCCAGAGGAAGCCTCTGAAGGCTCGGCCGACGGACCTATCGAACAAGTCCAGCTGGGTCTCGAATCGATTTGGCATGACCCGGTGCAGTTTGGCTTGCAGGCCGTCCGCGTCGGCGACGATGAAGACCGACAACACCAGGATGATCGAGACGGTCCCGGCCACCGAGATGGCCGCTCCGGCAATGGCCCCCGATTGGGCTGCCAGGGTGGACTGGACACTCGGGACGACATGGGCCTCCGCCTGACGGAAGAGCGCTGCTAGATCGATTGTCCCGGTGCTGATCCCCAGGCCCTTCTGCAGCGAGGCGAGGCTGCCGCTTATCGTCGCGGTGCCCTCGTCGATTCTGCCTACCAGATTGGTCGCCTCGCTCACACCGATCGACGCGGCGATGAGAACGAACCCCGCCAGGCCCAGGGCGATGCAGCCGTACACCAGACCGACGGCCTTGCTGCGCCCCATGTGCAGGCGGCTGGCGGCGCCGTCGACCGCCGGACTCACTACGAAGGCCAGCAGCCACGCCAGGAAGCAGATGACGACCAGCTCGCTGAAGGCACCGACGATCGCCATCGAGCGCTCCAGGATGAGCAGGATGAAGACCACCGACCCCGTCGCAAAGAAGATCGTCGCCAGGCGGCGAAGGCTGTGGGCCGACCGCAGATTGACGGATCGAAGCCCCGCCAGACGCAGCTTGGGCATCGGGTTGGCGGCTGGACTGTGAGTCTGGGTGGTGGAGCTCGGAGCGGCGTTCAGTGGAGACCTCAACCTGGCGCCCATGCCATTTATGGTCATGGATCCTCATGCGTTTTCCGAGCATAGGCTGGTCGGGCTGCCGGGGCGAGGATGAGAACCCTACCCAAGGGAACCCCGCGAACGCAATCGGTGACGGCGCGGAGTCCTATGATCGGGCGGTAGGGGTCGTGCTACGACCGCGACGTGTCAGGTCGTGCCAGAGTCAGGACGCTTACAGGAAGCGGGCTTGCGGTCGTCGACCTTCGCGGTGAAGTAGCGGACCCAGATGTCTGCGCCGGGCGCGACGGCGACCGCGAGGGCCTGCAGGTCGAGCCACTTCAGCGAGGGGCCGGCCTTCAGGGCGCCGTAGTAGAGATTGAACCCGTCGATGTAGACGCGGACTCTACGTGCGGCCATCCCACCCTCGACCAAAGAATAACCCGACGGGCGGAACCGCCGGGGTTGCGGGGCAATTCCACCAACCCGCGTTTCATCTGACACGGTACTTTCGTATCACGCAACGGGGCGGGGCGGAGGCCGCGCCTTCGTCCGTTGTTGTTCGCACGCGCCCGAATCCCTCCGGCGCGCCAACTTCTAGCCCGCGAGCCGCTTGTACCGGATCCGGTGTGGCTGGTCGGCGGCGGTGCCCAGCTCTTTGTGGCGGAGCGCTTCGTAGTCGCTGACGTTGCCCTCGAACCAGCGCACCTGGCTCTCGCCCTCAAAGGCGAGGATGTGGGTCGAGATACGGTCCAGGAACCAGCGGTCGTGGCTGA
>PMIE01000069.1 GCA_003156975.1 Chloroflexota bacterium
CTGCCGCCGCTGCCGCCGCTGCCGACCCCGCCGTCCCGGCCGTGACACCGTGAGCGCTCCCTTTGTGGCTCCGGTGAACGATCCGGCCACTCCGCCCATCGCCGGAGCGCTGGCGCGCCCCTGGCCCTTCCGGACCAAGCTGGGACGGCTGCCGCTGCCGCCGAAGCGGGTCCGGCTCTGGGGAGTGGCGCTGGCCGTGATCGGCATCGTCCCGATCGATACCGCCGCCGTCAACGGCGGAGCGGACTGGCCCTCGTTCTGGGCGGCCGGGTCTACTGTCGGCACGCGCGACCTGGTGGACCCGGCGCGACATATCGCCTGGCAGGCGGCCCACGGCGTCGTCCAGGTGGACTGGCCGTACCCGCCGGCAGTGGCATATCTCTTCGCCCCGTTCGCGCCGCTGCCTATCTGGCTCGGGTTCGTCATCCACGCCGCGATCATGCTGGGCCTGGTTGCCGTGGCCGGGTTCCTAGCGGCTCGCGCCTTCGATCTCTCGCCGGAGGTGGCGATCTTGCTGGCCTTCGCGTGGACGCCTTCGACGGCAGGCGCGGTAATGGGCCAGAACGCGCCGCTTGCCGTGGTTCTGGCGTTCTGGGCGATCGACGCCCTGCGGCGCGACAAGCCGCTGGAGATTGGCGTGGCGTGCGGCCTCTTGATGTACAAACCGACGCTGGCATTGCCGCTGATTGGGCTGCTGCTGCTCCGCGGCCGCTGGCGGGCGCTCGTGGTTGCGGCCGCCGTCGTCGCGGCCGGCTATCTCATCAGCGTGCCGGCCGCGGCAGGGGACTGGGGCTGGCCCGCGGCCTGGTGGAATGGCCTTCAGCCGTGGCTCGCCAACGACCTAATCGGCAACGCCAACAAGGCGGTCAGCATCCCCGGTCTGCTGGGACGCGTGTCGGGGCTGCCCTCGTGGCTGCCGAACCTATGCGCCGTGGCCGTGGTGCTGCTGGCTCTTCGCGGCCTGCGGCGCGCGCCGATCGTGGAAGCCGGCGCCGCCGCCTGTCTGCTAGCCGTGGCGATCGGCCCGCGCGTCTGGGGCTACGAGGCGGGCATGGTCCTGCCGATCCTCTGCTGGGCCGCGGCCGGCGGCCTCCCCGAGCCGTGGCGCACGCGCCTCATCTTCCTCGCCGTCCCGCTGGGCCTGTTCTGGCTCGTGTCCGTCTACACCGTGGTGAGTGGCGTGGCGGTCGTCGTGATAGCGGCCACGATCTTGTGGCTGTGGAGGTGGCGGCCGCTGGGGGCGTTTAGGGGCCCTGCATCCCTTAGGGTGAGTGACGTCGGGGAGTAGCAGGCGCGTCGTCTTGTCGGTGTCCGGTGCTTTCTGCCTGACGACAGCCATGCGAACGAATAGCGGGATCCGACCGCGACCGCGTTCCATCGCGGCCCGAAAACGGCGAGTCGACTCTCAGGAATATGCCGGAGGGCGCCCTGGCCCGTCATTCGGCAGAAACGACGGCCCGATACGGCCGATTCCGTTGGATTGCGCCACCCGGCCTGGCTCGGCGATCCGAGAGGATCCGCTTCCTGTTCGCGCCACGGTCATTAGGCAGAAAGCGGCCGCGTGGCGTGTCGAGCACCCCACGGGTGTTGCGGCACGGTCGATTCGGCGTGAGCCGCTATGCCAGGAAGGTGATCTCGAGTGCCCCATGGCGCCGACTCATGCGCTATTGGTTGGGGCGAGAGGAGTGGAGACTACGCTTTCCAACTGACATTCGTGATCGGGCCGGCGGCCGGTGCGGCAAGTGAAGTGGCATAGCCGCGCGGGAGAGCGAGAGACCGCGGCCGAGAGTAGCTCAGGGTAGATACAGCGAGGCCCAAGGCAGCGCCGGCGCGTAGTCGTCCTCGCTCCATCCTCCTGCGACCAGAATGCGCCCATCGGTGAGAGGGGTAACGCTCGAGCCATACGACGTCGCCCCTCCATTCGCTATGTGGAACGTGCCTGTGGTCGGGTCGTAGACCTCAGCGTCCCATCCGAAAACGAGTACCGACCCGCTCGCGAGCCGCGCCGACTGTCCCCCGCAGACCGTCGTCTGCATCGGCCCTGTGCGGCGAAATGAGCCAGAAGCTGGGTCATACAGCTCTGCCGACGATGTGGTTAGGGGGCCGTCGAAGCCATTGCCGCAACCTCCAGCAATCAAGACCCGACCATCAGGAAGGAGCGCAGCGGCTCCATCCTGGGGAGTAGGCAGGGGACCTGTTGCTGAGAATTGGCCTGTGCCGGGTTCGTATATGTTGGCGAAAGACACGCGCTCGGTGGTTTCCCAGTCGACTCCCCCAGCCACGAGAACCCGACCGTCCTTGAGCCGGATTGCGCTCGAAGGTGACCAAACAGTGGAGAGGCTTCCGGTTGACCTGAACTGCCCAGTTGCCGGGTCATAGACCTCCGACGAGTTGTCGTTGTCGTACTCGTCGCATCCGCCTCCGACGACGAGAACCCGACCGTCCTGCAGCGCCACAGATAGCGCCCCGCATCGCGAATGCGACATCGAACCTGTCGGACTGAACTTGCCCGTTGTTGGATCGTACAGCTCTGCTGAGGCGGTTCCTCCACCCGCGACCAGGACCTGACCATTCGGAAGCAGTGCCGAGGTCGCCGCCTGTCGTGCAGTCGTCATGGGAGCGGTCGCGGTGAACCTGTCGGTCTTAGGGTCGAACAGTTCGGCCGAGTCGAGGGTCGGGCCACCGCCCAGTCCGTACCCCGTGCCGTTACCCACCCCTCCGGCAACCAGGACTCGACCGTCCACGAGGAGAGTGGCCGTCGGGTTCCATCGCGCCGTCGTCATATCCCCGATCTGGACGAACGTATTGTGTTCAGGGGCCGAAGAGAACCAACCACTGACGTAGACGGCGCCGAGCAGCGACGACGCGACGAGCACGACGCCAGCCATGACTCCTGCGGCCACCGACGCTTTGTGTAGCGTCCTGCCCACTTCTGGCACCCTGTGCCCCTCCTCGTTTCGAGCCGTGACCTTCGCGCAAGAGCGTCGCGACCATGGCCAGAGTAGCAAGTACTCAGAGATGCCGACTGACGTCCTAGGCCGACCGTCAACAAAGGGACTGAACCCTGAGGTCTCGCTGACGCATCGACCGAGGGGCGCGGAGTATGCCTGCGGGCCTAGCTCCCCGCCGCAGCCTCCGCCGCCTCCGGCACCTTCAACTCCCCGCGCAGATAAGCATCGATATTGCCCGCCGCCTTCTTGCCGTCGCCCATCGCGAGGATGACGGTGGCTGCGCCGCGGACGATGTCGCCGCCGGCGAAGACGCCGTCCATCGAGGTCTGCAGGTTGTCGTCGATCTCGATGTAGCCCCACTTGTTGACCTTGAGGTCCGGCGAAGTGGAGGTGAGCAGTGGATTGGACTTGGTCCCGATGGCCACGACGACCATCTCGCACGGGAAGACGAACTCGGAGCCGGGGATCTCCACGGGGCGCCGCCGGCCGGAGGCGTCGGGCTCGCCGAGCTCCATGCGGACGCACTTGAGGCCCGTGACCCAGCCCTTCTCGTCGCCGAGCACTTCCACGGGCGCGGTGAGGAACTCGAAGCGGACGCCTTCCTGCTCGGCGTGGTGGACTTCTTCGGCCCGAGCCGGAAGCTCAGTGCGGGAGCGCCGGTAGACGCACACGGACTCGGCCGCGCCCAGGCGCCGGGCGGTCCTGACGGAGTCCATGGCCACGTTGCCGCCGCCCACGACCGCGACGCGCTGGCCGCGCAGAACCGGCGTGTCAGAGTCCGGGTTGTAGGCGCCCATCAGGTTGACGCGGGTCAGGTACTCGTTGGCCGAGTACACGCCCTTGAGGTTCTCACCGGGCACGTTCATGAAGACCGGGAGACCGGCGCCGACCGCAACGAACACGGCATCGAAGCGGGACCGAAGCTCCGGCAGGGTATAGGTCTTGCCGATGATGGAGTTCGGCTCGATCTCGACGCCGTCGGCGACCAGCCGGTCCACTTCCTTCTGGACGATGTCCTTGGGGAGGCGGAACTCCGGGATGCCGTAGATCAGGACGCCGCCGGCGGCATGGAAGGCCTCGAAGATCGTGACCTTGTGGCCGCGCTTGGTCAGCTCACCGGCGGCCGAAAGACCGGCAGGTCCGGACCCGACGATCGCGACCGTCTTGCCCGAGGACGCTGCCTTGGTGCTCGTGAAGGCGTCGCGGTTGTTGATCGCCCAGTCGGCGACGAACCGCTCCAGGTTGCCGATCCCGACCGGCGTGCCGGTCTTGGCGCGCAGGCATACCTGCTCGCACTGGGTTTCCTGCGGGCAGACGCGCCCCGTCACGCATGGCAGGGCGTTGTCGCTCAGCAGCGAGTCGGCCGCGGCCTTGATGTTGCCCTCGCCGAGGAGCCGGATGAAGTTGGGGATGTTGACCGAGACCGGGCAGCCGTCGACGCAGTACGGCTTGGGGCACTGGAGGCAGCGATCCGCTTCCATGATGGCCAGCTGCTCGGTGTAGCCCAGGTTCACTTCGGCGAAGTTCCGAGCGCGGGCCATGGCGTCCTGCTCGGGCATAGCGCCGCGAGTGATCTTCATCCGCTCCTTCTTGGGGAGCGGCTCGCGAGCGGCGGCGGCGCGTCCGGAAAGCGTGTCCACGATTTCGTCCATTCCTCTCGGCTCGCTCATGAGTGGGCCTGGGGGTGTTCGTCGGTCCAGCGCGCGAGAGCCGCCTGCTCGAATTCGCGGTAAGTCGTCAGGCGGTCCGCCATCTGCCGGAAGTCGACCTTGTGGCCGTCGAATTCGGGGCCGTCGACGCAGGCGTATTCGGTCTTGCCGTCGATCGAGACGCGGCAGCCGCCGCACATCCCGGTCCCGTCGATCATGATCGAGTTGAGCGAGACGGTCGTCTTGATCCCATATGGCCGAGTCAACTCGGAGCAGGCCCGCATCATCGGAACGGGCCCGACTGCGTAGACCTCATCCACACCGCCGGCCTCGCACAGTTCCTTGAGGGCCTCGGTCACGAAACCCGGCCGGCCGTAGCTGCCGTCGTCCGTGCAGACGATCACGTCGCCGCAGGCCCGCAGCTCTTCCTCGCAGATGACCCACTCCTTGGATCGCCCGCCGATGATGCTCGTGACCTTGACGCCGTTCGCCGCGAGCGCCTGGGCGATGGGGTAGACCACCGCCGTCCCGACGCCGCCGCCGACGCAGACCGCGTGGCCGCTCTCAAGAACTTTGGTCGGGTTGCCGAGCGGCCCGGCGATGTCCGTGATTACGTCCCCGACGTTCATGGAGGTCAATTCATGGGTCGTCTTGCCGACGGCCTGGATGACCAGTGTGATGGTGCCCGCGCTCTTGTCCACGTCGGCGATGGTGAGTGGAATTCGCTCGCCGCCGGGTCCGCGCCGGACGATGACGAATTGGCCGGGCATGCGGATCTCAGCGATCCGCGGAGCCTCGACCACGAGGCGGGTGACGTTGGGTGAGAGCTGCGTCTTGCTGACGATTGGGTGCATCTTGCTCCGGTGGGGTGGATCGGACGGCTGCCGAAGCCTGTATCAACTTACTTGGTAATACTGACCGGGACCGAGCCACGTGGCATGCCCGGTGCGTCCCGAGGCTCCGGGCCGAAGGTCACAACCTTACGCCCCAGGCGGGTAGGTTCGCAGGGCGTCGCCGACGCCGATCCGAGATCAGGCTCCTCGGGCGAGCGCCAGAACGACGCCCGCCACGATGCCGACGCCCATGAAGACGGCCGAGATCCCGCCTCTAGCTATCCAGATGCGCACCCGAGATGGCAGGTCGAGGCTGAAGGGGCCGAGCTCCTTCGAGGCCTCCAAGAGTGGCTCCAGATAGTCGCCGCCCGTCAGGAATTCGGCGAACGCCTGGGTCACCGCCAACTGGGCCCGCCAGTATCGGCTTTCGACCTCATCCTTCACTTCGCCTACCGCGGCGGAATATGCCACCTCGTCGAAACGGGCAAGGTGAAAGACATCGATCATCGCCAGGGCGTGCACCCGCCGGATGTCGGCCGGCAACTGCTCGGCGAGTGTTCGAGTCTCGCGCCAGGACTCGTCGTCTCTCGCGTGCGCAATGGCTTCGGTGACGCGACTCGCCAGTTCGTTCGTGTCGTCGGCTGGGTCCCAGTTGGGCCGAGGTCCCTGGGCCCAGACGAACATGGCCTGCGCGGGCCAATTCCACACGTGGGTCAGCGCCGTAAGCAAGTACGCCACGGACAACGTCGCAAAGAACCCGAACACGATGAGATCCATGTGGATTCTGGGTCGGAGCCCGGCCAGGCCCACGCAGACCATCAAGGCGACGACGACGGTCATCGCGCTCGATTTGGCGCTCACGAAACCCATGGCCTTCTTGGTGAATTGCGTCCATTCCTGGGTTGGCGATGGTGTGTGCCGGGTCATTGGTTCGATGGTCCCCTGGTCAGATGAGCTGAGTTGGCGCTCGTCGAGCCGTCGCGCATGTGGGCCGATTATGGCGCCGACGAAGGTCTCCCGTTACGACGCGTCCAGACAGCCGAGTTCGTGACGACCGTCGCGCGAAAGGCCGCGTTGAATGTCGGACGGCAAGGCACTTCGTGGCGGTGGCCGTCAACGCATAAACTGCGGGATGTCGCTGCAGTCTGGTGCCGATGCGCGATGAACGGTCCCATGACGTACGGCGACGAGGAGCGAAGATGGAGCGACTGACCGACTGGGCGGCCCTCTGGCGCGAGCTGGTGGAGTGCAGAGCCCGCGGGCTGGGTGGCGACGACAGCCGGAACAACCAGGATGACCCCTGGGCCGGCAAGGCCAGGGAGTTCAGCGAGCGCGTCAAGCGGCGTTGGAGCGGTCCCGACTCGAGCCGGCAGTTCGTGAGCAGCCACGTCGAGCCTGGGACGACGGTCCTCGACATCGGGGCGGGGACGGGCGCGTGGTCCATCCTGCTCGCCCGCAAGGCGGCGCGCGTCACCGCCGTCGACGCCTCGCCGGCCATGGCGAGCGTCATGCACGAGAACCTGGCTGCCGAGGGCATCACGAATGTCGACTTCGTGGCCGGGCTGTGGCCGGAGGTTTCGGTGGAGCCCCACGACTACTCGCTGTGCGCGCATGCCATGTACGGATCGCCGGACCTGCCGGCCTTCGTGGAAGCCATGATGCGAGCCACGCGGAGGACGTGTTTCCTGATGTTCCGATCTCCGGTCCGCGGCGGGATCATGGCCGAGGCGGCGCAACACGTCTGGGGACAGCCGCAGGACAGCCCCAACTTCATGATCGGCTACAACGTCCTGCTCCAGATGGGCCTGACTCCGAATGTGCTCATGGAAAGTGGTCCCATGGGCAGCGGCGGCCTGTGGGACGCGAAGACGAGCGCCGGCATGGACGAGGCGTTGGTGCGAACGAAGCGGCACTTCGGTCTGATGGACTCGGCCGAATACGACGCGTACTTCCTGGACCTGCTCGGTCGCCGCTTGAAGCGGCGAGACGGGCTCTACGTCTGGGAGCGTGACATGCGCTCGGCGCTCGTGTACTGGGACGTCACATAGCCTGACCGGCACGGCCCAGGGCCACCTGCGCCCTGACGTGTCCGGGGGCGCCCGCAGATACGGTCAGGCTGAGGTCTTCCTGTACAGAGGAGCACCCGAGCCGCCGTATCGCTCGGCGACGATCTCAGCCATGATCGAAAGAGCCGTCTGCGCTGGCGCTTTCCCGCCGAGATCCAGGCCGATCGGTCCTCGCAGACGTGCGATGTCGGCCTCCGGGAGGCCCAGGGCGATCAGCCGGCTGCGACGTTCCGCCTGGGTCTTCCTCGAGCCGACCGCGCCGACGTAGCGGCAGCCCCGACGGAGCGCCTCTGCGATGGCCGGCTCGTCGAACTTGGCGTCGTGGGTGACCACGGCCACCGCATCGGACGGGCCCATGTCGATCTGATCCGCAGCCTCGTCCGCCCAGGCAACGATCAGGCTGCCCACCTCGGGGAACCGCTCCTGCGTGGCGAAGGTGGCGCGGCCATCGATGACGACGGTCTCGTAGCCAAGCTCGCGCGCGAACCGAACCAGTGAGATGGCCGCCTGGACCGCGCCCACGACTACAAGGCGAGGCGTGGCCGGGAAGCTCTCCAGGAACACTTGCCTCTGGCCAACTGCGACCGTGCCGGATCCGGCTCGCATCAGGTTGCGGCGCGCGCCGGCGGCGACTGCTGCGTCCAGCTCGGCATCGCCGGTCGAGCCGGTCATGGTTCCGTCCTCGTGGACGAGGAACGCCTTCGCGGGCGATTCCCCCGCGCCGCGCGGGTGGGGACCGTACTCGGGAGGTGGCGCGTCCGAAGGCAGCGGGATCGCTACGACGACGCCGCCCTTGCCCGCGGCGGCATCGAGAACCTCCGGCCTGAGAAATGGCTCGATGAGGACGTCGATCGTTCCGCCGCAGGCCATGCCGACGTCCCAGGCCTGCTCGTCGCTGATGCCGTAGCGGATGACACGGCTCACGCCGTCGCGTCGGGCACGCTGGATCTCTTCGAACGCGGCGCCTTCCACGCAGCCGCCGCTGATCGAACCTGCCAGACGGCCGTCCGCGGTGCCCACTAGAGTCGCGCCCTCGGGGCGCGGAGAAGACCCGAATGATCGGACAACGACAGCCCGGCCCAGCTCTACTCCCTCCGCCTGCCAGCCCTGGACGGTTTGGATCAACTCCTTCACGGCGTCCTCCTGATGGGGTGTTGGGCTGTGTCGGGATGGCTTCTCGGGGGCAATCCGGGACGCGCGGCGCATTCTGCCTGCGCGTTGCGCGAGCGGCGGCTGGTGGAACTATGGAGCCGAGTCCGCCTGGCCGCCACTCGCCGGAAGATCAGGCTTTGACGATGGCTTCGGTCGGGCAGGAATCAACGCACGCCGACTTGCCGCCGGTCGCGGCACACTCGTCGCACTTGCTTGGGTCAACGACGTATGTGCCGTCGCCCTGTGAGATGGCACCGTTCGGGCACTCCGGCTCGCACGCGCCGCAGTTGATGCAATCCTCAGTGATCTTGTTCGCCATCGCCTTGACTCCTGGTGACTCCCACCGGTCGTGGGACGTGGTTGGGCTCGCGGGACCAGTCGCTCGCGAGTCTAGACGGGGGAGGCGCCACCCACGGCCGGAGCGGCCTGAACGGCCGGCTCTGCCGCTTGCGTCTCTTCTTTGTGCCACTCCTCGTGGCCCGGTCGTTCGCCGTGAGGTCCTACCTCGGCGTGGGTGTGGACCGGCTTGGACTCCTTCGACATGGTGAGGCTCTTCTTGGCGCAGACCTCGACGCAGACGTTGCAGCCGATGCAGGTCAGGTGCTCGATGGCCCAGATGCGGTCCTCGCGCGAAACCGTGATCGCGGCGGCGGGGCAGCGGCGCATGCAGAGCATGCAGTAATTGCACGTATCCACGTCGAATTCGATCGTGCCGCGGGCACCCTCGAAGCGAGGCCGAATCTCGTACGGGTAGCGCCGCGTAGCCGGCTTGGAGACGAGGTTCCGCAGTGCGCGGGGGACCATGGGGAGGCGGAGGGGATTGGCCATCTCAGCGCTCCGTGCAACTGATGCAGGGGTCGATGGTGAGGATGATGTTCGGGACGTCCGCGAGTTCGCAGCCCTTGACGAGCTTGATCATGGCCGGGATGTTGGCGAACGTTGGGGTACGGGCTCGGAAACGCTCCAGGTTCTTGGTGCCGTTGGCCTTGACGTAGTAGAGGACCTCTCCGCGCGGCTGCTCGAGTCGGGTGAAGACCTCGCCCATCGGGTTGCCACGCGGTTTGGTTTCGAGGGGCATCCCTTCACCCTTGGGCATCTTGTCGATGGCCTGGCGAATGATGTCGATCGACTGGTCGATCTCGCGCATCCGCACGACCACGCGGGCGAGGCAGTCGCCGGCGGTCTCGACGACCGGCTCCAGTTCGATCCGATCGTAGTAGTTCGCGCCGATGAGGCGCGTGTCGGTGGCGATGCCGGAGGCTCGAGCCATGGGGCCGACACAATCCACGGCGCGTGCGTCTTCCATCGACAGGACGCCGACCCCGCCGAGCCGGTGGGCGATCGAGGGGTCCGTCCCGAAGACATTCGCCGTCTTCTTGAATTGCTTGCCCAGGTCCTGGAGCTGAACCAGGATCGCCGCAAGTTCCGTGTCGCTCATGTCGCGCTTGACGCCGCCGATCCGGTTGACCGAGTGGATGATCCGGCCGCCGGTCGTCTTCTCGAAGATGTCCAGGATCTGCTCGCGCATCCGCCAGCAGTGCATGAACAGGTTCTCGAAGCCGAAGGCGTCGGCGCCCAGCCCGAGCCACAGGAGGTGGCTCTGAATGCGCGAGATCTCTGCCCAGATGAGGCGCAGCCAGGCGGCCCGCTCAGGGATCTCGATATTCATGATGGTCTCGAGGGAGACGCAGTAGCCCATGCCGTGCATGAAGCTGCAGATGCCGCAGATGCGCTCCACCACGAAGCCCATCTCGGTGTACTCAACGCGCTCGACCATCATTTCGAGGCCGCGGTGGATGTATCCGATGGTGGGGATCGCGTCGAGGACCTTCTCGTCCTCGAGGATCAGATCGAGAACGAGCGGCTCCGGCAGAACCGGATGCTGCGGCCCGAACGGAACGACTGTCCGCTTCATGCCTTCTTCTCCGCCGCTGCAGCCGAAGCGGCGGAAGCGGCCGCCGCCGCTGCAGCCGTTGCCGCGAGTCGTGCCTTGATCGCCTGGTGCGAGAAGGGAACCTTGGTCACCGTCTTGTAGAGCTGGCCCTGCAGGTCCAGGCCGATGCCCGTGACGTTGATGCCGAACAGCTCGCGGATCTCGTTCTCGTACAGGAACGCCGCGCCGAAGAACTCGGAGATGCTTGGGACCGCATCGCCGACGGTGATCTGCTCGCGGATCGTCTCGAACTCGCGATCTTTGGCGAAGGCCCAGGCGATCTCGAAGACGCTGGCCGCCTGCGAAGCCGGCGCGGCGTCTGCCGTCGGGGCGTCCGTGGCCGGCGCCGCGGGCTCCGCTGCCGCGCCGTGGGGCGGGGCCGGGGCCGCGATCACAGTGGTGACGTTGATCAGGGCAAGCCGCCAACCGGCCTTGTGGTAGTCCCCGACACGAGCGAGGAACGAGGCGCTATCCATCAAGCCGTCTTCTTTCGTTTCTGCTCCAGAGCGGCGATGCCCTGCACGACGCCGTCGATGATGCTTTCTGGCCGGGCGGCGCAACCGGGCACGTACACGTCCACCGGCACGACCTTGTCTATCCCGCCCTGGATGTTGTACGCACGGGCGAAGATGCCGCCGGAGCAGGCACACGCGCCGACGGCCACAACGACCTTGGGGTCCGGCATCTGGCGATACAGGTTCTCGATGATCTCGATGTTCTTCTCGTTGACGCTGCCGGTCACGAGGAGGATGTCGGCGTGCTTGGGGTTGCCCGTGTTGAGGACCCCAAACCGTTCCACGTCGTACAGCGGCGTCAGGCAGGCCAGGACCTCGATGTCGCAGCCGTTGCAGCTCGATCCGTCGTAGTGAAGTATCCAGGGGGAGCGACTGAAGAAGGACATCTTGCCTACCTGCCTAGAAGGAACAGGGCGAGGACGTTGCCGCCGGAGAAGAGCAGCGTCGCGACCCAGGTCGAGCGAAGCACCAGCTGCCACTTGATCCGCGAGGTGGAGTTGTCCACCAGGATCTCCAGGGCATAGGCGACGAGGAAGACCACGACGCCGAGGGCGATGCTCCAGTTGAAGAGCAGAACAACGAAAGCGGCCAGCAGTGCCGACTCGTACCAGTGAGCCAGCTCGACGTAGGCCAGGAGCCGCCCGGACATGTCCGTCGTGAGGCCGCTGACCAGCTCCTGATGCGGGTGGTGCGAAGTGGAGATGTCGAAGGGGGACTTGCGGAGCTTGATCGTGGCGACCATGAGGAAGGCCAGGACCACGCCGGGCAGTTCCACCGCCACGAGCTTGGACGAGGCGAGCACGCCGGCAAAGCTGCTTTCTCCGGTGACCTTGCAGACGCCGGCCATCATCAGGATGAAGAACGGCTCCGAGGCCAGCAGGACGATCAGTTCGCGCTCGGCCCCGGCGAAGCTGTACGGCGAGTTGACCGAACCGGCGGCCAGCACGAGGAAGAGCGCGGCAAGGGCGAACACGAAGGCCGTGAAGATCAGGTCCGTCCCGCTCAGGAGCAGGAAGCCGGTCACGGCCATGAAGGCCACGTGGCCGAGAAGCAGCGGCTCCACCACGGGGTTGACCTGGCGGGCTTGCTTCTGCAGCAGCTTGCCGAAGTCGTAGAAAGGCTGGAGAAGGGGAGGCCCGATGCGTCCCTGCATTCGGGCGCTGACTATCCGGTCGAACCCGACCAGGAGGCCGCCGAAGACCGGGGCCAGCAGGACGAAGAGGATGCCGTAGATCGCGGGAGTCATCAGCGGACCACCATCCCAGTCACGACCATTGCAATCAGCACTCCGGCGCAGGTCACCGTTCCGACGCGGAACATCAGCGCCCCGTTGATGACGCCTTCGAGGTAGTAGTTGCGCAGCGTCACGGTTCTCGAGCCGCCGAGCGCGGCGCCCATCACGTGGGCGGAGTCGGCATTGCGACCGCTCGTATAGAAGTCCGACGTGTCATATGGCCGCCGGGAGGCCCACAGGGCCAGGAGCGGGAGGAACAGAACCGCGGCGAGCATCACGACCAGCATCGCCGGCTCGATGTTCAGCAGCGTCTGAGGCGCGGCGTGGAACGCGGCGAGTGCGTATGGGCCAACGACTCGATCCGAGATGGGCCCGATCAAGGCTGTGAAGCCGATGACGCCGACCGCAAGAGCACTCTCCGTCAGCCACTCGTATCGCGAGACCCGGCGCTGAATGGAGAGTTCGTACTCGCTGACGTTCTTCATCGAGAGAACCTTGATCAGCAGCTTGCCCCAGTAGAAAAGGGTCAGCGAACTGCCGAAGGCCATGATCAGGATCATCACCGCGCCCTGCCCGCCCGGCACATTCAGGAAGGCCCGGATGGCCGCCCATTTGGCGACCACGATGCCGAACGGGGCGATGAACATGCCGGCCATGCCGACCAGTGCCAGGACGCTGACCCTGGGCAGGCGGCTCAGCAACGTGTCGAAGTTCTCCATGTCCTTGGTGTAGAGCCGGTTCTCGATCGTGCCCACCACGAGGAAGAGCAGGGCCTTCGCCAAAGCGTGGAAGATGATGATCATGACGCCCACCCAGGCGAGCTCCGGCGTCCCGATGCCGGCGCAGCCGACGATCAGACCCAGGCTGCCGATCGTGGAGTAGGCCAGCACCTTCTTGGTGTTCTGTTCCGTCACCGCCACGAGCGAGACGAAGAGGAAGGTTCCGAGGCCGACGAAGGCGACCAGGTATCCAACTGTGGATCCGGTGATCGCAGGCGAGAGTCGCAGGAGAAGGAAGACACCGGCCTTGACCATCGTGCTCGAGTGCAGGAGGGCCGAGGTAGGGGAGGGGGCATACATCGCGCCGATCAGCCAGGAGCTGAACGGCATCTGGGCGCTCTTGGTGATGCCGGCGAAGCAGAGCAGCGCAACGGCGCCGAGCATCACGCCCGAGGCAGGACCGGAGGTG
This sequence comes from Chloroflexota bacterium, assembly GCA_003156975.1. GTDB lineage: Bacteria > Chloroflexota > Limnocylindria > Limnocylindrales > CSP1-4 > Fen-1039. The sequence goes on from PMIE01000069.1 coordinate 13,522, forward strand.
AGCTTCGCGAGGTCCAGCGTCATGTGCTGGTCCGCGAGGATCGCGATCGCGGCGCCGAAGCCGAGGCCGCCGAGCAGGTTCATGTTCAGGGCCTTGAACGCGTACCCGATCGTCTCTGTCGTTCGCGTGTAGCCGATCAGCAGGAACGAGCAGAGCGTCGTGATCTCCCAGAAGACCAGCATCATCGGCAGGTAGTTGGACACCACCAGCCCGAACATGCCGGCCAGGAAGACGAATAGCAAAGAGAAGAAGACATTCCGGCGGCCCCGGATCATGGGGCTGGCGCGATGGTAGTCGCGCATGTAGCCGAGAGCGTTGACGCAGATCAGCGTGCCGATGATGCCGATGATCAGCACCATCACCATCGACAGCCGGTCGAACCAGAAGAGACGCTGCGCATCGACTTCCGGCATGCGGCCGGTCGCTTCGAGGAATACCGCGATGCCCAGCTGGATGAGCGCCATCGCCGGAGCAAGGAAGCGGCGGTTCATCAGGCCGATGACGACGATGAGGGCGGTGATCGCGATTTCCGAGGCGAGGATCGCGTAGCCCGGGGTAATGCCGTTCGGGAGTCCGAAGAAGACGCCGTCACCGTTGCCGAAGGTCGCGACCGCGGCGATCGAAGCCACGATGATGACCGCGCTCGAGGCGAGGACGATCGGGTTGCGTACCGATGCTCGAGTGACCAGCAGCAACACGGCGCCGATTACGAGCGGGAAGGCGATCAGAAAAGCGATGAGAGAGCTCACGATCAATGGGCTCCCGGCAGCAGGTGGTCGATTTCGTAGAGGAGGACGTCCGCGGAGACCGGCTTCTCCAGGTAGCGCTGGACCGGCAGCCAGCCATCGCGATCCTGCGCAGATCGCTCACGGGAAGTGAGGTGCTCATCGGCGCGCGTCAGCATGATCAGCGGCAGGGTGGGGAAGTCCTTAGCCAGGGATCTCGCCAGATCGAAGCCGGCATAGGCCCCATCCAGCATCCCCTCGAGAACCACCACGTCCGGCCGACGCTTGCGGACCGCGTCGAGCGCCTCAGCCTCGGTCGAGGCCAGCACGACCGAATGCCCGTCTGCGGTGAGCGCGGCCGCGTTGCGGGCCACGAGCCCCGCGTCATCGTCCACCAGTAGGATCTCAGTCATCCCGTTCCACTCCCGAAGCGGCGCGCCGCGCTTCCGCGGCAATCCCGGGTCCATTTCATACAATGAAGGACCCACACAATATAATAGCTACTCCGAGGCGGACACACTCTCCGATTCGGCACGAATTCGCGGGCCCTTCGGCCCCTGAATGGCCGGTCAACTTGTGGGTTGCGCCCTCTCACGTCACCTGGACTAGGCTTCGCTCCATGCATGAGTTCTCGATCGCCGAGTCTATCGCGACGCAGGTTTGTCGTTATGCGCCCGCTACCGGACGCGTCTGCTCGGTCGAGATCCGGGTCGGCGCCTTGCGCGGCCTGGAACCGTCGTCGCTGGAAATGTGCTGGCAGGCCGTGATTCACGACTCGCCGCTGGCCGGATCTGAGCTGCTCGTGGATCTGCTCCCCTGGACCATTGCGTGCCCCGCATGCGGGCAGACCTGGACGAGCCCGGTTCCGTTCGTTGCCTGTTCCTGCGGGGAGCCAAGACCGAACCCAACGGCGAGCGACGAGCTTGATCTCGTCTCCATCACCATCGAAGACGAAATGGAGGCGTAAGTGATGAATCCGCCTGTGCGAACTATCCAGCTGCCCCTCAACGCCCGCGTGCTGGAGGCGAACGATCGGATCGCGGCGGAGAATCGCGCCGAATTTGAGCGACGCAAGATTCTGGCAATCAACCTGATCGGGGCGCCAGGATGTGGCAAGACCGCTTTGCTCGAGGCGACACTGCGTGCACTGAGCGGAGGCCGGCGTCCGGCCGTCCTGGTGGGTGATCTGACCACGCGCCGCGACGGCGATCGACTCGAGCGCTGGTGCGACCAGGTCGTCCAGATCTCGACCGGCCAGGGATGCCACCTCGAGGCGCACCAGGTTCGCGACGCGCTCGGGCAGATAGATCTCAGCCGGGTCGACTACCTGTTCATCGAGAATGTCGGGAACCTCATCTGCCCCGTGGGCTTCGATCTCGGTCAGGCTGTCACGGTGGGCCTGTTCAGCCTGACCGAGGGCGATGACAAGGCCGCCAAGCATCCATATCTGGTGGAGTCCGCGGACCTCCTGCTCCTGAACAAGGTCGACCTGCTGCCCCACCTGTCGTTCGATCGGGCCGGCTTCGCTGCGGACGTCCGCCTCCTCAACCCAGAAGTACCCGTGCTGGATGTCTCGGCGACAACCGGCGAGGGACTCGATGCCTGGCTCTCGTGGCTCGAACGCCGGGCCGTGGGGGGGGCGTAGCCGAGTCGGTCAGGCGTCGACGATGGAGAGGCACACCAGGGTCTGGTTGAGCAACTGGTAGGCGATCTCTCCGAACGTCATCGGTCCGGTCACGTGACCGATCGGCTCACCCTCAAGCGCTCCGTACACGTAGTTCAAGATGCAGTTACAGGCGAATGCGGCGTCGCTGTGCGACTCGCCCACTGCTTCGCGAAACGCCCTGGCATAGTCGCTGACGGGGGCCGCGATCCGGTACTCGATGCCACGGAACACCGGCGCGTACAGATTTACGATGCCGGCGGCGGGATCGACCGACTGGAAGCTCGTGTTGACCTGTGCGCCGGCGTAGTCGGCCACGAGTGGGAGACGCGTATCGACGGCCGTCTTGACGAGGTAGCGGGCGAAGTTGCGCAGCTTCCCGTTGACCCTGCAGTCGGTGACCGTCAGGCCTTCATCTCGGAACGTGATGATGTCGCCGGGGCCCCCGCGGAACAGGTTGGTGATGCTGACCTGCGCGGTGCGACCTTCCGGCAGGCTGGCATGGAGCACCGTCGCTCGTTCAGCCTCTCGGTGCCCCGTCCGCCCATCGAAGGTGTACGGCGCCACGGCGCCGAGGTCTCCCAGCGATACGCCCGAGATCCAGCCGACGATTGGCGTCCGGAAGAGGCCGGGGTAGTACGGGGCTCGCGCCGCGTACTCCAAGTGGGCGGGGCTGCCTGCCGGCATGACGACGACCGAGAACCCGTTGTCGGGTGCATCGGTGACGACCCGAGCGAGTTCATGAGCGTCGTACGATCGAATCGCGATGTCGGCCGGGTCGACAGGGAGCTCCGTCACGAGGACGCGATCGGTCGACTCGCAACTGCACTCCGGAGTCATGAAGTAGCGCATCGTGCCGCCGATCCAGTTACCCGGGGGCAGGCGGCCGAGGAGCTCCTCCGTGCCGGCGACGACCGCGACGGCTCCCGAGGCCAGCAGTTCGCTGGCGCGCTCGACGGTGAACAACCCCTTGACGAGCATGATCCCCTCTAGCCGAAGATCTGAGACAACTCGGTCGCCGACACCGACTCGTATTTGACGAAGAAGCCCCTGAGCTCGCGAACCCAGCGCTCGACGTTGGGCGATGAAGGATCGTCGCGGACGCAGCGCACGACATGCGTGAACAGCATCTGGCACGCCAGCGAAGTGGGCTCGAACGCGATCGTGCCCCGGGCGAAGTCCAGCCAACGCGGGTCCTCTACGGGTGGGATCTCGAGCGCCGCGTCACCAGTCGCGGTGCGAAGGCTGAGGTCCACCGCAAGCGAGCGCTCCTCCGACGATCCCGCTCCGAATTCGGCCGTACGATCGTGGAGCGTCAGCTCGAGAGTGCCGTCGAGGACGCGGACCCTGGCCTCCTGGCCGCCCTGGAGCACCATCGACGTACGCAAGCCGGGCCTGGACACTCTCGCGGATAGGGCTGAGTCGCCGTCCATGGCCTCGGGCGCCGCCCAGCCCTTGATCACATCTCCAGGAGCCGATCTCAGCGTTGCGACCAGCGAATCTTGGCCGCCGGAGGCGTCGATCGCGTCGGCCACGAGCTCGGGTAGCGACACGCCGAGCGCTTCGGCGATGCTGCCAAGGGTGTTAATTGATGGGTTGCCCCGGCCCCGTTCGATCAGACTGAGGAGACCGGCGCTGACTCCGGACCTCTGCGAGAGTTGCGCCAGGGTGTAGCGCCCTGTGCGCGCCCGGCGCACGGCCAAGCCGAGCGCTACGCTCGGCCGCGGCGAAGGCGCGCGTCCAACCGTCGCCTGATTCGCCGGGGCGGGTGCTTCGTCGACATTCATTCTATTGTCGATAGTACCCGAGTATCAGACTCGCTGTCGAACCCATCCCGCCCGCCGGAGCACACGCTTCGGACCGCGGCGCTGGAGCCCGTCGGCTGCGGGCCGGACCCTCATGAATCCGCCTCGACGGGCTGCTCGACTTCGCTGCAAGTGGCGAGCGAATGGGCATCCGGCTGAGCCTGTTGCAGAAGCCCACGGCGCGGCCGTCCGAGTCAGCGAGCCTGCGGCAACTCGATCCGGATCCTGGCGTCGACGACGACGACACCCCGCTCCAGCACGATCAGTGGGCTGCAGTCCATCTCCACAATCTCCGGATGGGCCTCTACCATCGCGCTGACTCGCAGCAGAGTCTCCTCGAGAGCGGCCACGTCCACACGGGCGGCGTTGCGGTAGCCATCCAGCAGCGGGAACGTTGCCAGCGACCGAATCATCTCGCCGGCGTCACGATCGGTCAGTGGGGTGATCCGCACCGCGACGTCCCGGACCAGCTCAACGTCCGCACCGCTGGGCCCACACGCGATGACCGGCCCAAAGAGCCGGTCGTGCACCACTCCGACGAGCATCTCCACGCCGCCCGCCACCATTCGCTGCACGAAGTAGCGCTCGACGGCGTGGCCGGCGGCCGCGAGCGTCGCCGTCATCTGCACCGCCGCTGCCTCGACGGCGGCAGCTCCTTCGAGCGATAGCGCCACGGCGCCGGCCTCGGCCTTGTGGACGATGCCGGCGGCCACTGCCTTGAGGGCGACGGGCCCGCCGATCTCAGCAGCGGCGCGGCCCGCTTCCTGTGGCGTCTCGGCCAGCCGCCCCGGCGCCGTCGCAATGCCGTAGCACTCCAGCACTCGGGCCACTTCGTCTGGTCGCAGCCAGCGCGAGCGGCCATCGTCGGCTGGCGCCGGCAACGATGAGCCCGCCAGGGTTCCGCCCGGCGTCGGGGTGCCGGGTTTGATCTCCGCGAGCGCGGCGGCGAGGACGGCGGCTGCTCCATCCTCACGCAGGTCGTCGAAGTGGGGGATGCTCCCGAGCGGCGTCGACAGCCACTCCGCGTAGCGGACAACATGGGCAAGTGCCCTCGACGCCTCCTCCGGATAGCTGTAGGCGGGCACCTTGATCGGGCCGACCCGTAACTCCGCCGGCCCGCCCTCCGCCGACATGAACACCGTCAGCACGGGGATCTTCCGCGGCAATTCGAGCACGGCGTCGCGGATCGCGACCGCGACATCTTCGGTCTTCGTGACGAGCGGAGGGACGAACAGGACGATGATCGCGTCGATGCCATCCCAACCGGCCAGGACCCCGATGGCTCGTCTGAACGACTCGGGCGACCCTTCGATGGTGTCGACTGGATTGGCGAGCGCTGCCTCGGGCGGCAGGAATTCGGCGAGGGCAGTTTGGATCTCGGCCGGCAGGGTCGGCACCGTCAGACCGTCGGCGTCGCACGCGTCCGCGGCCAGGATGCCGGGCCCTCCGCCGTTGGTGAGGATGGCGACGCGGCGCCCGGCGGGGAGTGGCTGGTTTGCGAGCAGCGACGCGACGTCGAAGAATTCGCCCAGAGTGTCCGTGCGGACGACGCCGGCCTGGTGGAAGAGCGCGTCGACGGTGACGTCCGACGCTCCGATCAACGCCCCCGTGTGGGATGACGTCGCCCTCGCCCCGGCCGCCGACCTGCCGCTCTTCACCGCGATGATCGGCTTGCTCCGCCCGACCCGGCGCGCGATCCGGGCGAACTTGCGTGGGTTGCCGACCGACTCGAGGTAGAGGGCTATGACCGACGTTGCGGGATCGTCTTCCCAGAACTGCAAAAAGTCGTTGCCCGAAAGGTCCGCCTTGTTGCCGATCGAGATGAAGCTGGAAAGGCCGAGCCCAAGTCGATTGGCGTGCCCGATGATGGCCAGGCCGAGGGCTCCGCTCTGGGAAAAGAAGCTGACCTTGCCCCCGGTAGGTGCCGTGGGCGAATAGGTCGCGTTCATCTGCACATCGGGCTCGAGGTTGATGACGCCCATGCAGTTCGGTCCGACCAGCCGTATGCCGGCCTGGCGGCACACGGTGAGCAGCGCCCGCTGCCGGTCCTGCCCCTGCCCGCCGATCTCGGCGAAACCGGGTGAGATGACAACCACCGTCTTGACGCCTTTGTCAGCGCACTCGCGCAAGGTATCCACAGCGCACTCGGCAGGGAGGACGATCACGGCGAGATCGACCGGACCCGGAATGTCCCGGATCGAGCGATAGGCCGCCACCGACTGGACGACGTCGGCGTTCGGGTTGACCGGGTAGACGGGTCCGGTGAAGCCGCCGCTCAGCAGGTTGTGAAATAGTTCTCCGCCGATCGTCCCGCGGCGACGCGACGCGCCGATCACCGCGATGGTGGAGGGCTTCAGCAAAGCGCGAACCGCCGCGGCCGCCGCGATCTGCTCGCGGCGCTCGAACCGCTCGCGCGCCGGGCCCTCGAGCGCCGTGGCGAACTCAATGGACACGGATCCCGGTTCTGCGCGCACGTGCGTCGGGAAACCGCTCTCGCGGAAGACCTGGAACATGCGCCCGTTTTCGGGGAGGACTTCCGCGCAGAAAGTGGAGATGCCCACCTCCTGCGCCCGCTCGGCGAGCTCCTCTAGCAGCAGCGTTGCTATGCCGCGCCCCTGGCAGTCATCCGCCACGATGAACGCGACCTCGGCCGAATCCGACCCGACGCAGTCGTAGCTGGCGTGGCCGATGATCCGATCGGCGATGCCGGTTTCGGCTATGAGCGAACAGTCGGCAGGGTCCGCCGGAACCGCCCATCGGTGCGCCAGGCCATCGAGGTCGGCAACCATTCCGCCGAACCGCATGCGGCGCGACTCCGGCGCGAGACCGGCAAGGAAGACCACGAGCGCGGGCTCATCCTCGGGCCGCGCCGGACGAACCCGAATCGACGAACCATCCCGGAGTATCGTGTCCCGCGCTCGGTCCTGCGACATTGCCGTGCTCATCGTTTCCCCTGTCATTCTCGGGACGAACGGTAGCCGCCGACGATCTCTCCAAGCAGTCGACCGACCGGGTCGCGTGGCCCGGCCACCTGCCCGATCGCTATAGTGTCACGACCACGGCTCGAGTTCGAGTCCCTGGTGGCGATCCACGTCGCATCGCCGATCCAGCCTGCTAGGAGCGCAGCCGAGCGCACGTGCAACATCCGGCCGCGGAGAGCGCCCAACCCCTCGTGGTCTACGGCGCGTCGTCCCTGCACTACGACTTTGGCGCTCATCATCCGATGACGCCGCGCCGGTTCGGTCCGGGAATCGACCTGCTGCGAGCCCTGGGGGCCGAGCGCTTCCTCGCGCCGCCGGAGGTCTCGGACGCCCAGCTCCACCGTGCCCATGAGCCGGAGTACGTCTCTATCGTGCGGATGTTGTCCGAGTACCCGGATGCCGGCCCCATGGCCGGCTTCGCATCGTCGGGCGACGACCCTGCCTTCTACGGAATGCACGAGGCAGCCGCCACGGTCGCCGGTGGCTCGGTCGGAGCGATGGACCGCATCCTGGCGGGGGAGGAAGTGCACGTCTTTCACCCCGGCGGCGGTCACCACCATGCCATGCCCGGTCGGGCCAGCGGCTTCTGCATCTACAACGACGTGGCGCTGGCCATCGGGCGGGCCCGTGATGCCGGCCATCGGGTCCTGTACGTCGATCTGGACGTTCACCACGGCGACGGCGTCGAGGCGATCTTCTGGAACGATCCGGAGGTCCTGACGGTCTCGTTCCACGAGACCGGTCTTTCGCTCTTCCCCTGGACCGGCTTCGTCGACGACAGCGGCGGTCCCCAGGCGCAGGGAACCGCCGTCAACGTGCCCTTCGAATCTGGCACCTCCGATGCCTCATGGCTCGAAGCCCTCGAGATGATCGTCCCGGCTCTTGCGGCGGCGTACCGGCCCACAGTGCTGGTCACACAGCACGGCAGCGACAGCCACATGCTCGACCCTCTCGGGCATCTGCAGCTCAGCACAATCGCCATGTCACGCGCCGCCCGACTGCTCGACGGGCTCGCCCACGAGTATGCCGCCGGACGCTGGCTGGCGACCGGCGGCGGGGGATACGATCTATACCGCGTTGTCCCGCGGGCGTGGGGACTCGTCTGGCTGGCTCAGGCGCACCGAGACGTCCCGCCCGAGACGCCGGCCGAGTGGCGCTCAAGGTGGGCCGCGGAGGCCGCTCGACACCACCAGGGTCCGCCCCCGGACACGATGCTCGATCCGCCAGACCTGGTGCCAGTCGAGCCCCGTGAGGTCGCCGAGCACAACCTCACCGCCGCGCGAACTGCGCTCCGCCGCGCGCTCGGTGCCCTCGAACGGCAGACCGCGGGCTAGAGGGCCCTCTGACCGCCGCCCACTGGGCACCTCGTCGCATCCGATGCCATGGCTGCGCGATTCTTGACATGAGCAACTGACGGGCTAGTCTTTCGATGTCGCGCTCGCCGGTGCCAGCGTCCTAGGTGGTCCTTGCAAAGCGCAGCGATTCCTGCAGCGTATCCGTGTAGTCGGAGGCTATTGCATGAGCGCGATTCCGCCCGAGGTCGAGGCGCCTTTCTCCGATGAGCGGGAGTATGCCCCGCCACCCGAGTTCGCCGCGCACGCCAACGCAACCCCCGAGTTGTATGAGCGAGCCGAGGGGGACTTCGAAGCTTTCTGGGCCGCGGAGGCCGAGCGGCGGCTCAGCTGGACACAAACGTGGGACACGGTCCTCGAGTGGGACCTGCCGAACGCCAGGTGGTTCCTCGGGGGCCAGCTCAACGCGGCATACAACTGCGTCGACCGCCACGTGGAGCGCGGGGCCGGGGCGAAGGTCGCGTACTTCTGGGAGGGAGAGCCCGGCGACACGCGGACCATCACGTACGCGGATCTGCAGCGTGAGGTGAACAAGTGCGCCAACGCCCTCAAGGCGCTCGGCGTGGAGACGGGCGATCGGGTCGGCATCTACATGCCGATGATCCCCGAGCTGCCCATTGCGATGCTCGCCTGCGCGAAGATCGGCGCTCCGCACGTCGTGGTCTTCGGCGGCTTCAGTTCAGATGCCCTCGAGGGCCGGATGATCGACTCGGGGGCTGTCGCTCTGATCACCGCCGACGGCGGCTGGCGCAACGGCAAGATCCTCGACCTCAAGACCGCAGTCGATGTCTCGGTTGGCAGCGCGCCCACGATCAAGAACGTCGTCGTCGTCCGCAGGACCGGCCACGATATCTCGATGACGGCGGGCCGTGACCACTGGTGGCACGAGCTGGTCGAAGGTCAGTCGGACCAGTGCGAGCCCCTGCCCGTCGATTCTGAGCATCTGCTCTTCCTGCTCCACACCTCCGGTACCACCGCCACGCCGAAGGGGATCATGCACACGACCGGCGGCTACCTGACCGGCGTGAGCTCGACCCACCACTACATCTTCGACATCAAGCCAGATGACGTGTACTGGTGCGCGGCCGACATCGGCTGGGTTACCGGCCACTCGTACATCGTTTACGGGCCGCTTGCCAACGGCACGACCGGAATTCTGTACGAAGGCGCCCCTCAGTTTCCGGAACCGGACCGGTGGTGGTCGATCATCGAGAAGTACAAGGTCTCGATCCTGTACTGCGCGCCGACGGCTATCCGTGCCTTCATGAAGCAGGGCGACGCCTGGCCGGGGAAGCACGATCTCACGTCGCTTCGACTGCTTGGCACGGTCGGCGAGCCGATCAACCCGGCGGCCTGGGAGTGGTATCGCGATGCCATTGGAGGCAGCCGCTGCCCCGTCGTCGACACCTGGTGGCAGACCGAGACGGGGATGATCATGATCACTCCGCTTCCGGGGGTCACCACTCTGCGGCCGGGATCGGCGACGAAGCCGTTCCCCGGTCTCGGCGCAAAGGTGGTGGATGCCGATGGGCAGGACGTGGCCAACGGAACCGGGGAGGGATACCTGGTTCTCACCCGACCCTGGCCTGCCATGCTGCGGGGCATCTACAACGATCCCGAGCGTTTCATGAGCACCTACTGGCGCCGATTCCCGGGGATGTACTTCGCCGGTGATGGATGCAAGGTGGATGCGGACGGCTACTTCTGGCTCCTTGGTCGCGTCGACGACGTGATGAAAGTCTCGGGGCACCGGATCAGCACCATCGAAGTTGAGTCTGCACTCGTAGACCATCCTGCCGTTGCCGAGGCCGCCGTCGTGGGGCGCACCGATCCCGTGACGGGCGAGGCCATCGCGGCATTCGTGATCCTCAAGTCGCACATCCAGCCGAGCGATGAGCTGGCCCAGGAACTCCGCGAACATGTCGCGACGAAGATCGGGGCGATAGCCAGGCCGAAGACGGTCATGTTCACCCCGGAGCTGCCCAAGACGCGGTCGGGCAAGATCATGCGGCGGCTCCTCAAGGACATCGCCGAGAATCGGGCTCTTGGCGATGTGACGACACTGGCCGACGCGGGGATCGTGGAGACGATCAGCGTCAAGGCGCACTCGAGCGCGGCGGACTAGCTCGCCGGAGACCGGATCTGCCGCCGGCTGAAGCGGCCGGCGGCATGCCGTTCGGAGAAGCCGCTCCCAACCGGGGCGGGCACCTCGAGGGGTCGCCGACTGGGACGTCGCCGATCCGCACGAACTGGGGCGAAGAGACCCTCGTGTGTCCGGAGTCCGCGTCGGCGGCGTTCCTGCAGATTGGGTCCATCACTATCTTGCGTATCGCACCCTGGATGGTCATTATAGTGATTACGATGCCGTTGGGGCGCCCGGAAGGGTCGTCCCCGGACCGATCAGCTGGAAGGAGACCAGAAGGAAGGAGAGCTCCGCAACGATCCACGACCCCCGCAAGGGGACCGTCTTCCAACCACCGCCATAGGGAGACAGATCGAACGCCATGGAAAAGAAGGGCTTGCTCGTCAACGGCGTGCTCAGGACCGTGATCCACGATCCAGAGGCGTCGCTGGCCAGCGTTCTGCGTCGCCAATTGTTGCTGACGGGCACCAAGGTCTCGTGCGATACGGGCCAGTGCGGTGCCTGCTCAGTTCTCGTCGACGGCAAGTTGACCTTGTCGTGCGTGACAAAGATGTCGAAGGTCCCAGACGGGGCCGCCATCCTCACCGTAGAGGGCATCGGCCAGCCCGGCGCTCTGCACCCGATCCAGCAGGCGATCATCGCCCACGGCGCCGCGCAGTGTGGCTTCTGTACACCGGGCTTCGTCGTCTCGACCAAGGCCCTCCTGGACAAGAACAGCGCGCCCACCCGCGAGGACGTGCGGAACTGGTTCAGCCAGCACCACAACGCCTGCCGATGCACAGGCTATAAGCCGCTCGTCGACGCCGCCATGGACGCCGCCGCGGTTGCGCGCGGCGAGATGAAGCCCAAGGACCTCGAGTTCTCGATGCCCGCGAACGGCAGCATCATCGGCACCAACTACCCGCGACCGAGTGCCATCGGCAAGGCCACCGGCACGCTCGACTACGGGCAGGACATCGGTCTGAAGATGCCCGCCGGCACCCTTCAGCTCGCGCTGGTCCAGGCGACCGTGTCCCACGCCAACATCAAGCGCGTGGACACCTCGGAAGCCGAGAAGATGCCGGGCGTCGTCAAGGTCATTACGGCCAAGGACGTCAAGGGCAAGAATCGGATCACCGGCCTCATCACCTTCCCGACGAACAAGGGCGATGGCTGGGACCGGCCAATCCTCTGCGACACCAAGGTCTTCCAGTACGGCGACGCGATCGCGATCGTGGCCGCCGATACTATCGAGCAGGCGAAGGCCGCTGCGGCGAAGGTCAAGGTTGAGCTCGAGATTCTGCCGGCCTACATGAGCGCCCCGGCGGCCATGGCCGACGATGCGATCGAGATCCATCCCGGCACCCCGAACATCTACTACGAGCAGAAGGTCGCCAAGGGACCGGACACCAAGCCGATCATGGCATCTGCTGCTGCCGTAGTGGAGGACAGCTTCTACCTCCAGCGCCAGCCCCACCTCACCATCGAGGGCGACGTCGGACTCGCTTACTTCGACGAAGAGGGTCGCCTGACCATCGCGTCGAAGTCGATCGGTCTCCTGCTGCATGCCCTGATGATTGCTCCCGGCATCGGCATCGAGATGGACAAGCTTCGGATGATCCAGAACCCGGCGGGCGGCACTTTCGGTTACAAGTTCAGCCCGACGATGGAGGCCCTCCTCGGAGTCGCCGCCCTGGCCACCGAGCGCCCCGTCTACCTCGAGTACGACTATGCGCAGTTCATGCAGTACACGGGCAAGCGCAGCCCGGTATGGCTCGATTGCAAGCTCGCCGCCGACAAGGACGGCAAGTTCGTGGCCTTCGAGAGTGACTGGTCGGTCGACCACGGGCCGTACTCGGAGTTCGGCGACTTGCTGACCCTCCGCCAGGCCCAGTACCTGGCCTCCGGCTACGACATCGCGTCGATCCGTGGCTTCGGTCGCACGGTTGCCACGAACCACTCTTGGGGTTCTGCATTCCGCGCCTACGGCTCGCCGCAGGCATTCCTGGCTTCCGAGAGCCTCGTCGACGAGCTCGCCGAGAAGCTTGGCATGGATCCCTTCGATCTTCGCTACAAGAACATCTATCGCCCGGGCGCAACGACCCCAACGGGCCAGACGCCCGAGGTCTTCTCGTTCCCGGCGATGTTTGACAAGCTCCGCCCGCTCTATGTCGAGGCCAAGAAGAAGGCCGCGGCGGCGTCGACCCCCGAGATCAAGAAGGGCGTCGGCATTTCGCTCGGTATCTACGGCTGCGGCCTCGACGCTCCGGATAGCGCCGAGTGCTACATCGAACTCACAGCCAGGGGCGTCACGGTCTACGACACGTGGCACGACCATGGCCAGGGTGCCGACATGGGCACGCTGGCTACTGCTCATGAGGCCCTCCGGCCGCTCGGCATTGCCCCGGACAAGATCAAGCTCGTCCTCAACGACACCGCAACCGCTCCTTGGGGCGGCCCGGCCGGTGGCAGCCGAAGTCAGTTGATGATCGGCAATGCGATCGTCAATGGCTGCGATCAGCTGATCTCAGCCATGAGGAAGGCCAACGGCAAGTTCCGCACCTACGACGAAATGGTCGCCGAGGGCATCGACACCAAGTACACCGGAAAGTGGGGCAACGCCACCATCAACACCGGTTGCGACGGCGATGGCCAGGGCACACCGTTCACGACGTACATGTACGGCGTCTTCATGGCGGAAGTCGCGGTGGACACCAAGACCGGCAAGACGACGGTCGAGGGTTTCACTGCGATGGCCGACGTGGGCAAGATCATCAACAAGACCGTAGTTGACGGCCAGATGTACGGCGGCATCGCCCAGGGCATCGGCCTCGCGCTGTCCGAGGACTTCGAGGACATCCAGAAGCATTCCACGATGATCGGGGCCGGCATTCCGTTCGCGAAGGATATCCCCGACAAGTTCGATCTCTACTACTTCGAGAACCCGCGCGCGAACGGTCCGCACGGCGCCTCCGGCGTCGGCGAGCTCCCACTCACCTCGCCGCACGTTGCGGTCATCAACGCGATCGCGCACGCGACGGGCGTGCGTATCACGCACCTCCCGGCTCGGCCCGAGAAGGTCCTCGAGGGCCTTCAGAAGCTGGCGGGGAGCAAGAAGGCAGTGACCGCCTAGGGGCGTAGGCCCCCTGGCTTGCTACGGGCGGCGGCAACTTCGTCGCCCGTAGCGTCCCAATCTGGCAGCGATGACGCCATGGGACGGGTTCGGCGGAGGAGCGCGGCCATCACAGAAGCAAGCCCATCAAGCGGCGTCTCATGCTCATCCATCGTTGTTCTTGGAGAGAGGTTCGAGAAATCGACATGAAGAAGACGCTCATTCTCGCCACCGTCATTGCGGTCCTCGCGGGGATCTGGACGGTCGTCGTCCTGAACGTCGGCAAGTTCGGTGACATTCCGTTCCTGCTTTGGCCAACGTTCATCGCATGGGGTGCGTTCTTCTACGCTGGGGCGAGCAATGATGGCCTCGTCAAGGGTCTCGTCCAGTTCGCGACCGGCATCGTGCTCGCCGCAGTGGCGACCTACATCTACACCCAGCTCAAGGTCACCGACACGAACTTCATCGTGCTCGGCATCTTTGTGTTCGCCCTCGCCTGGCCGATCACGGCGCTGAGCGGCATGAACAAGTATTGGGCGGCGGTCCCCGCCGGCTTCATGGGAGCAGCGGTGTTCTTCGGCGTGTACTTCTACGGCGGCACCATGGGCGTCAAGGTCGACGTCCCGTACGCTGCGATCGCGTCCTTCATCCCGCTCCTTTGCGGGGAGATCCTCGGTTGGGCGTCGCTGCAGGTGACCAACGTCCTTGCAGGCGACAAGCCCGCGGCGTAGCGGGAGACACCTTCGTATACGGGAGCGGCGCCGGTAGCCAGAACGACCGTCACGGCTACCGACGCCCGCGACCGCTAGACTCGCCGCCCACCCGATCTCAAAGGTGAGCTATGGGCGTTCTTGATGATCTGATCTGCTCAGTCAGCGGCAACGCGCCCAAAGATCCCGTCCTGAATGTCTCCGTGGGTCTGTACTACACGGCGGTTCAAAGCCGCTACGTTGGTCTGGCAGCCACCGAGGTCGAGGCTACTTGCTGCGAAGCGGAGCATCCGACCTGGATGGGCCACCTGCACGAGCGGTCGGCCACCGAGATGCTCCCATTCCTGCATTCGGTGAACCCGCTCGAGGTGAGCATCGGTCTCGCGGCGCTCAACTCTCTGATCCCGGTTCCACCCGAATCGGGCACGGACATCAACGCCAGGGACCTCCTGATGGAGCGTGGCCGGGGCGCGAACGTGGTGACGGTCGGGCACTTTCCGTTCACGGATGAACTCCGGCGCGTGGCCGCGCAGCTGACGGTGCTCGAGTTGAAACCGGGGCCCGGCGATCGACCCGCCGATGAGGCGCCGGAGGCGCTCTCTCAAGCGGACGTCATCGGCCTGACGGCGACAACCCTGCTCAACGGGACCTTCGACGACCTGGCGCCCCACTTCCGTCCCGGGGCGTTCGTAGTTATGGTGGGGCCAACTACACCACTCAGCCCGCTGCTCTTCGACCACGGCCTTGACGTCCTTGCGGGTTCGATTGTCATTGACTCCGACGCGCTGTTCCGGTCGCTGGGCCAGGGTGCGTCACGCCGTCAGCTTGCCGGCTGCCGCCGGAGGACGTTGATCAGGGCTCATCGAAACTGACGAGGTGCAACGGGCATGTCGATGAACGAGCCGCCCGGGCCGATGGGCCAGCAGGAGTTGCGCGCGCTCGAGCAACAGTGCATCCAGGAGTGTGCACCGCCGTGTCAGGCCGCTTGCCCGATCCACATCGATGTCCGTGCGGTCCTGCTCGAGTTCGGGCGGGGCGACGACGATGCTGCCCTGAAGGCGCTGCGCCGGACCCTGCCATTCCCGGGCATCATCAGCCGCGTCTGCGATCAGCCGTGCCGGCCCGTATGCAAGCGGGGCGAAGCCGGCGACGCCATCGCGATCGCGGCTCTCGAGCGCGCATGCGTGGAGTACGCGGTCGTCAAGACGGAAAAGGCCAAACCGCTGCCCAGGCGGAGCGGCCGGGTCGGTGTCGTCGGCGGGGGCCTCAGCGGAATGACGGCAGCCTACGATCTGGCTCGCAAGGGCTACGCCGTGACGTTGTACGAGGCGCTCCATCCGGCCGGGGGACGGCTGTGGGAAGTGCCCGAGGAACGCCTTCCCCATGCGGTGATCATGGACGATTTCCGCGCCGTCGAGGAACTGGGCGTGGATATCCAGCTCGACACTCAGGTCAGCAGCGATCCGGGTCCGGGGACCGTCGGCGGACGCCTGACGCTGGGTGCGCTCCGCGAGCGCCACGACGCCGTCTTCCTCGCCGTTGGCGGGCAGGATTGTGGATCGTTCGGGCTGGCCGTCGACGCCGCGGGGCGCGTCCAGGTTGATCCCATCACCTATGCCACGAGTCGGGAGGGCGTCTTCGCCGGCGGCAGCATGCTCCGTGCGCGGGAAGACTACTCGCCGATCCAGGCCATCTCCGATGGACGGCGCGCCGCGATCTCAATCGATCGCTCGCTGCAGAGCGTCTCGCTGACGGCCTCTCGCGAAGGCGAGGGCAGCAGGACCTCGTGCCTGTATACGCGTACCGACGACATCGCACCGCTTCCGGTCGTGGCCGCCGGCAACCCGGAAGGCCCCTACGGCCGAGGCGAAGCGCAGCGTGAGGCTCAGCGCTGCCTGCAGTGCGAATGCATGGAGTGCGTCAAGGTCTGCGAATACCTCGAGCATTACGGACGCTACCCGCGCAAGTACATCCGCGAGATCTACAACAACCTGTCGATCGTGAAGGGCGTCCGCTTCTCAAACCAGATGATCAACTCGTGCAGCCTGTGCGGTCTGTGCGCCGAGGTTTGCCCGACGGACGTGGACATGGGCGCCGTCGCTCGGCAGTCGCGCCAGACCATGGTGGCCCAGGATCGGATGCCGGCCTCGGCCCACGACTTCGCCCTGCGTGACATGGCATTCAGTCAGAGCGATCAGTTCGCCCTGGCGCGAAACGCGCCGGGCGCTTCAGCCAGCGACGTCCTGTTCTTCCCCGGCTGCCAGCTCAGCGCGGCGTCGCCCGATCACGTCGAACGGGTCTACGGTTACCTGGCCGCCGCTCTGCCCGCGGGGACGCGGGTGGGGATCATGTTGGGCTGCTGCGGCGCACCGGCCGATTGGGCGGGTCGGCGGGACCTGTTCGACGCCAACAGAGCCGGACTGCGGGAGACGATCGCCGAACTCGGCAACCCGACGGTGATCGTTGCTTGCTCCAGCT
Source organism: Chloroflexota bacterium (assembly GCA_003156975.1). Classification (GTDB taxonomy): domain Bacteria; phylum Chloroflexota; class Limnocylindria; order Limnocylindrales; family CSP1-4; genus Fen-1039. The sequence continues at coordinate 30,470 of PMIE01000069.1, forward strand.
GCCATCGGGCCTTCAAGAACGACCTGCCCGAGGTGCAAGTTGAGTCGCTATGGGAGCTGATGGCGGCCCGAGGTTCGCCGGCCGACGCGATCGCCGGCGACGGACGGACCGTCTCCATCCATGACGCCTGTTCCACACGGTACGAGTCGGGACTGCAGGAGAGCGTCCGCAGAGTGATTGGCCGCCTGGGCTACCAGGTCGAGGAGCTACCGCGGAGCCGAAAGCTCACCACCTGCTGCGGCTACGGCGGGATGCAGTGGCTGGCCAACCCCGAGGTGGCGAAGGAGACCGTCGCGAAGCGCGTCAGCGAAGGCGCCAGAGACTACGTGGCGTACTGTGCGATGTGCAGGGATTTCCTGGCGCGGGGCGGCAAGCCCACCGTGCACCTGCTCGATCTCGTCTTCGGCGCGGATTTCGACAGCCAGGCTGCACGTCCGGCGACCGGCTGGTCACAGCGCCGCGAGAATCGGGCTCGGCTCAAGCGCCGCCTGCTGGAGACGATCTGGAGTGAACGCATGGAAGGACAGCAGGCCCACGAGGCCATCTCGGTGCTCATCGACGACCAGGTGCGGGCACGGATGGAGGATCGCCTGATCCTCGTGGAGGACGTCCAGCGCGTGATCGCCCACGCCGAGCACGCCGGCCGCCGCATGGTTCTCGAGAATGGGCATTACCTCGCCTCGTTCCGGCCGACGGCGGTCACCTACTGGGTGGAGTACTCCGTCGAGGGCGATGCCTACGCCGTCCACAATGCCTACAGCCACCGCATGGAAGTCATCGAGAGCATACCCGCGGAGGGTCTGGGGCCGGTCCGATGACCACACCCGAAGAGCCGCGCGTGCGATGCACGCAGTGCGACCGCAAACTTGAGACCGCTTCGGTGACGATCGGCTACATGGAGAGCTCATTCCAGGTCGATCTGCTTCGGTGTCCGAAGTGCGGCCAGGTATTCATTCCCGAGGACCTGGCGCTGGGCAAGATGGCTGAAGTTGAGAAGCAGCTGGAGGACAAGTGACCACCGGCCTGGAGCCCAATCCGTACGAGCGTGCGGAATGGCGCGCAACCGGCGACGGCCTGCTTCGACCCGGCGGCCTCGCGCTGACGGATCGCGCGATCAAGTACTGCGCACTGCCCGCCGGCAGTCGCGTCTGGGACATTGGCTGCGGGCTCGGGGTCACGGTTGCGCACCTGGTCACCCGGCACGGTCTTGAAGCCGTCGGCGTCGACCGCTCGGAGGCGCTGCTGGACGCGGCGCGCAGTCGGACGCCATCGATCCCCCTGATCTGCGCACGGGGCGATGCCCTGCCGTGCGCGGCCGCCACGCTGGATGCCGTCCTGGCCGAGTGCTCGTGGTCCGTCATCTCGACGGATCGTGGCGGCGACAGAACGAACGGCGACGTCGCCCTCGCGGAGTGTTGGCGCGTGCTCCGCCCCGGCGGCTGGCTGATCATCAGTGACGTCTACGCCCGCGGCGTGGCATCCATTCAGGCCGCACCACTCGGCGACGGTCTCTGCCGGAACCTTCTGACAGAAGCGGAGATCAGGACGGCCCTAGCGTCGCAGGGGTTTGCTATCGAGCTGTGGGAGGACCACTCGGCGGCCCTCAACGAGTTCGTGGGCCGGATGATCTTCGAATTCGGTTCGCTCAGTCCCCTGTGGGGCGACGACGGCGATGGGCCAGAAGGTTGCACGGCGCTCAAGGCGGCCCGGCCCGGCTACTTCCTCTTGGCAGCTCGGAGGAACGGCTGATCGATGTCGGACATGGATCGCATGCTCGAACTCAGAAAGCAGGGCTTCTACTGCAGCCAGATCCTCATGATCATGGCGCTTGATCTGCAGGGCCGCGACAACCCGGCTCTGGTCCGGTCGATGGAGGCACTCGCCGGCGGACTGGGCTTCACTGGCGAAACGTGCGGGACGCTGACCGCGGCGGCGGCGGTGCTGGGGCTGTATGCCGGCCGTGGTCGCGAGGCCGAGGATGACGACCCAACCCTGGTCTTCATGATCGAAGACCTCGTCAAATGGTTCAAGGAGGGCTACGGGCAGGAGTACGGTGGCATCGCCTGCCGCGAGATTCTCGCCACCGATCCGAACAGCCAGCTAACGCGCTGCCCGGGGATGATCGCCGGCACGTTCCAGAAGATCAAAGAGCTGCTGGTCGAGAACGGCTTCGATCTCTCCGGCAAGCCCGACGATGACGACTGAACTGGAGACGCTCCAGGCCGGGACGATCCTCTCGACGACGGAGAGCGTCTGCCCGGAGTGCCTGGCCCGGATCCCCGCCACGCGGGTCGCTCGCGGCGAGGACGTATTCCTCAGAAAGTCGTGTCCGGAGCACGGTGATATCGAGACGATCGTCTGGCGAGGCCGGCCGGCATTCCGGACCTGGGTCCGTCCCAAGAACCCGGTTCACCCGACGAAGCCCCTCAAACAGGTAGATCGCGGCTGCCCCTTCGATTGCGGGCTGTGCCCCGACCACCGCCAGCAATCCTGCTGCGTGCTGCTCGAGGTCACGATGCGGTGTGACCTGCGCTGCGCGTTCTGTTTCGCGAGCGCCGGGGCCGCCGGCTCGGACCCCGACACGGCGGTCCTGGCTGAGCGGATGCGGCGCCTGTTTGAGACGACCGGACCGGTCAATCTTCAGCTTTCGGGCGGCGAGCCTTGCGTCCGCGACGACCTCCCGCAGATCGCGTCGCTGGCTCGCGAGATCGGGTTCACGTTTGTCCAGGTGAACTCGAATGGGCTGCGCCTCGCCCGCGAAGCCGACTACGCCCAGCGGCTTCGCGACGCCGGCGTTGCGACCGTCTTCCTCCAGTTCGATGGCACGCGCGACGACATCCATCGGCAGATGCGTGGCCGCGCGCTCCTCGCGCAGAAGATCGCCGCGATCGAGAACTGCGCTGCCGCGGGTCTGGGCGTGGTTCTCGTGCCGGTCGTCGTGCCGGGCATCAACGCCGACAATCTGGGCGAGATTCTGGACTTTGCCCTGCGCCGCCAGCCCGTGGTACGTGGCGTGCACTTTCAGCCGGTCAGCTACTTCGGCCGCTACCCCGCCCCGCCCACCGATGCCGACAGGATCACACTGCCCGAGATCATGGCCGGCATCGAGGACCAGTCGGGCGGGCGAGTGCGGGTCGAGAACTTCCGGCCGGCCGGCGCCGAGAACGCTCTCTGCTCCTTCAACGGCACGTTCGTGTCCATGCCGGACGGACGGCTCTTCCCGCTGACCCGGCCGCGCGCCACAACCAGTTGCTGCTCGTCGACCGAGCCGGTGGCGCCCAAGGCGGGGAGTTGTTGCGCCGAGGCCGAGACGGTCGCCCCCCTGGAGGCGAGTCGCTGCTCGGAGACGGCGCCCGTCGACGGTTCGGCCCGGGCCCGCGATTTCGTGGCCCGGAGCTGGGCTGCGCCCGAGGTGCGTGAGCCCGTCGCCCCGCTGCCGGGCCCGAGCTTCGGAGAATGGGATGTCTTCCTCGCGCGGGCGCGGACGCACGCCCTGACGATTTCAGGCATGGCCTTCCAGGACGCCTGGACGCTCGACCTGGACCGGCTCCGGGATTGCCACATCCACATCACCGACCCGGACGGGGCCACCATCCCGTTCTGTGCCTACAACCTGACCGGCACAGACGGCTCCGGCCCGTATCGCCCCGAGCGCCCGGTAGGGAAATGAGGCGGTCACCGCTCGACGCCTGGATCGCGAGCCTGGTGGCCGCCGACTCGGCAGGTGACCCGAGCGCGGCATTCGACCGCGCGGCCCTCGAGCGCTACCAGCTGCGACAGCTGCGCAAGACGCTTCGGCTGGCCCGCACCCACAGCGCGTTCTACCGCCGGCACCTTGCCGGCGCACCCGAGGAACTGCGGTCACTCGAGGATCTGCAGAGCCTGCCCCTCACCACCGCCGATGACATTCGGGCCAACCCGTTGGGCCTCGTGTGCGTCTCTCAAGACGAGATCAATCGGGTGGTCACGCTCGACAGCTCCGGCACGACCGGATCGCCCAAGCGCGTCTACTTCACCCGCGCCGACCAGGCGCTGACCGTCGACTTCTTCGAGGCAGGCATGTCGGTCTTCACCGCTGCCGGCGATCGAGTGCTGATCCTGCTGCCCGTGGAGCGGCCGGGGAGCGTCGGTGATCTGCTCGCGACCGCCATGGAGAATCTCGGCGCCATCCCGATCAGGTATGGGCCCGTCCGCGACCCGGCGGAAGCCTTGCGCGTGGCCGCCGACGAGGGCGCGACCGTAGCCGTCGGGGTGCCGACGCACCTGCTGCGAATGGCTCGCCACGGACTCGAGCCGCTGCCGCTGCCGCGGCTCCACAGCGTGCTCCTGAGCACGGATCACGTCCCGGCGGCGATAGTGAATGCCATCGAAACCGCCTGGCCATGCCGCGTCTACAACCACTACGGCACCACCGAGATGGGCCTGGGTGGGGGAGTGGACTGTGAAGCTCGCCGGGGCTACCACCTGCGCGAGGCGGATCTCCTGTTCGAGGTGGTGGACCCGGCCAACGGCCGGCCGGTGATGGACGGGGAGCGAGGCGAGGTCGTCTTCACAACGTTGACCCGGACCGGCATGCCGGTCATCCGATACCGAACCGGCGATCTGGGCCGCTGGCTGCCGGATCCGTGCCCATGCGGCTCGGAATTGCGAACCCTGTCTCACATCACGACCCGGGTCGCCGGCCAGTTCGCACTCGGTCCGGGCGCGACGTTGACCCAGGTGGACCTGGACGAGGCGGTCTTCGCCGTTGATGGTGTGCTGGACTTCGCCGCGAGAGTAACGCGGCCGGGAGCGGCCGCGGAGTTGCAGATCCGCGTTCAGGTGGCCCCCCTTCGCCCTCTCCCGGCCGCCCACGACGACATCGCCCTGGCGCTCCATGCGATTCCGGCCATCGTTCGCGCCGCATCGTCTGGAGACCTGGACTCGATCGACGTCATCGTGGCAACGGATCGAGTCTCCGAGCCGACACTGGCCAAGCGCTCGATCGCCGTGGACGCCCAATGATCGAAGCCCGCCGGACAGTTGCGATCGTGCTCGCGGCCGGGGCCTCGTCGAGATTCGGGGGAACGAAGGCGCTTGCGCCGCTGTGGGGCCGTCCCTTGCTCCAGCATGTGCTGGATGTGGCGGCAGTGCCAGGGTTCGCGGAAGTCGTCGTGGTTCTCGGCCACCACGCCGATGAGATCGAAGGGCAACTGCGGTGGCAGTCCGAGCGGCGCGTCCGCAATCCTGATCCGGGCGCCGGCCTGTCAAGCTCCCTGCGGGTCGGGTTCGAGTGCCTCGGCCCCTTCCCCGAGGCGGCCCTGATTCTTCTCGGCGATCAGCCGCTCGTTCGAGCGGACCTCCTTGAGCGGCTTTTGGGCGGGTTCGCGTCGGTAGCACGGCCGATCGTCGTGCCTCGATACGCGGCCGGCGGAGGGCAGAACCCGCTGCTCATCCATCGGGTTGCCTGGCCGCTGGCGTACGACGCGCGGGCCGATCGTGGCCTAGGGCCAATCGTGCGCGACCACGCCAACCTTGTCGTCCAGGTCGATGTCGACGGCTCGAACCCCGACGTGGACACCCCGGACGACCTGGCCGCGCTGGAGGCATCTGCTCGCCAGACGCGCGGCTGACCTCGGGACGACCCCAGATCAAAGCTGGGGAGCGGCAGCTGAGTCTGTATCCGCCCGCCTGATTGGGGGAATTGGGAAGCGGAGGTCACCGATAGCAATAACTATATTGTGGTTTGCAGACACTATATTCTGTTATCCTTACACGCGGATAACGCTCTGGGGCGATCGGTGAACGGCCCAGGGTGGCGGCCCCCCAGGCTCGAGACCAACAAGCGGTTTCGTCCCGGAGCGTTGTCCTCAGTCGCATATAACGCTCTGGGGTGAGAGGCTCATGAAGGGATCCAAGTCCGGCGCCCGCGTCGCGGCGACAGGCTCCGCCGGCATTCGACCCGCTCAGCGTATCTGGCTGCAAGACCAGGGTAGCCCGGTCTTCGGCATTGGGATCCGCGAGCTCCTCATTCGGGTCCAGGCGACGGGGTCTCTCCGCCATGCCGCCTCGGACATGAGCCTGGCGTACAGCAAAGCATGGAAGATCGTGCGTCGGGCCGAGAAACACCTTGGCTTCACGCTGCTCGAGAGACAGGCAGGCGGCACATACGGCGGAGGCTCATACCTGTCCGATGAAGGGAAATGGCTCGTCGCCGCCTTCGGCGCGTTGCTCGACGAGGCTGACACGCTGCTGGACGACCTCTACGACAAGCACTTCGGCAACTGGCGCGACAAGGAGGCAGTCCACAGGGACGACATAGGGATCGAGTAATTGCCCAAGTCACGACATCCACCCGGCAAGATGCGAGGGATTCCGTCACATGAAACGATCGTTCATCTCACTGGTCGCGGCTGCTGCGCTGGTGGTAGGCGCGTGCTCCACCTCGGGGTCCTCCCCAGCACCAAGCACCGCCCCGAGCACCGCACCAAGCACCGCAGCGAGCCCGGCCGGCGGACCGTTCACGGTCACCGACGCGAAGGGCAACAAGGTAGCTTTCGACGCTCTTCCCAAGCGCATAGTCATCGCCGGCAAGGCGCTGTTCATGGTTGCCGACGCCGCCTATCTCTTCCCGGAAGCGTCTTCGCGGATCGTCGCCATGGGCAGCACGGTCCAGAACAAGCTCTCCTGGCCGCAGGCCTTTGACCCCAACTACGCGAGCAAGACGATCCTCGACGCCACGGCCGGAGCCGAGCAGATCGCGGCCACCAATCCCGACCTGGTCCTCCTCAAGAGCAGCAACGCCACCACGCTCGGGCAGCCGCTCATCGCCCTCGGTGTGAAGGTGGTCTACGTCGACTTTGAGACCCCGGATCAGTACACACGCGATCTCGCGACGCTTGGCCAGCTGTTCGGCGATCAGGCCAGGGCGCAGCAACTCATTACATACTTCCAGGCCCAGGCAAGCGGCATCACCACCAAGCTTGCGAGCCTCACCGATGCCCAGAAACCAAAGGTCCTGATCCTGTACTACTCGAATAAGAACGGCACGATCGCGTTCAACGTGCCGCCGCTCAGCTTCATCCAGAGCACCGAGGCGCAACTCGCCGGTGGCCAACTCGTCTGGAAAGACGCCCAGCTCGGCAGCAGCTGGACGACTGTGACCCTCGAGCAGGTAGCGGCCTGGAATCCCGATCAGGTGTATGTGATCGCTTACTCAGGCAGCTCCGCCGACGTCGTGGCCACGCTCAAAGCCGATCCCAAGTGGCAGGCGCTCAAAGCCGCCAAGGGCAACGCAATCTACGCCTTCCCGGCCGACTACTACAGCTGGGATCAGCCTGATCCGCGCTGGGTGCTCGGCCTCGACTGGCTTGCCGCGAAGATCCACCCCGAGATATTCCCGAGTTTCTCGATGGACACCGCGGCCCGGGGTCTATACAAGGATCTCTACGGCTTGGACGATGCCACCTACGACAAGCTGGTCAAGCCGAACCTCACCGGTAGCTTCTAGCCAGCCATGAGCCGGAGCACATCTGCTGCGAGCGTGCGCCCGGCATTGGGTTGGCGTGCGGCGTCCGCCAGGCGCAAGCTGGCATTGATCGCCGCTCTCCTGATGGTCGTGGTCGCGTTGTCGCTCTTCGTCGGCAGGTATCCCAGCCCGGGGTTCATGTCGCTGGACCGGCTCGCGACCGACGACCTGGCCCAGCGCCTGGTGTTCGACCTGCGGCTGCCCCGCATCTTGACCGCCCTGGCGCTGGGCATGAGCCTCGCGGCTGCCGGCGCCGTGTTCCAGCAGATCTTCGCCAATCCTCTGGTGGACCCGGGCTTTCTGGGCGTGTCTCAGGGCGCCGCGTTTGGGGCTTCCCTGGCCATCATCTTCTTCGGGAGCGTGGCCTGGATCGTCCAGGCATCGGCGGCGATCTTCGCAGTCGCCGCCCTCGCGCTTACGTACCTGCTGGCGCAGCGGGCCCGTTTTGGCGGCTCCGTGATCCGTCTGGTCCTGGCCGGGATCGCCGTTTCTGCCTTCTTCTCGGCAGGTGTGGGCGGCCTCAAGTACCTCGCCGACCCGATGACGCAACTCCAGGAGATCACTTTCTGGCTGTTGGGTGGCCTGCAGAGCATCACCTGGATGCAGTTCTGGTCGATCGCGCCGGCGGTGAGCATCAGCCTGTTCGTCATCTACCGGATGCGCTGGCGTCTGAACCTGCTTTCGCTCGATGACGCCACCGCATTCTCACTCGGCGCAACGCCCGCGCGCGAACGAGCGCTGCTGCTCGGCGTATCCGTGGCGGCGACGGCGGCCGTTGTGTCCGTCTGCGGGATGGTCGGCTGGCTGGGGCTCATCGTCCCTCACATCGCCCGGCGTATCTTCGGCGCCGACGCGCGCTACTCGGTGCCCGGCGCTCTGCTTATCGGTGGGGTTTTCGGCGTGCTGTGCGACGACATCGCCCGGACGCTGTTCGCCGGGGAAATTCCGATAGGCATCCTGACCTCGCTCATCGGCGCCGTGTTCTTCATCCTCATCTTCATGACCTACGGCCACGTGAACGAGCAGCGATGACAGCAATACTGGCGTTCGAGGAGTTGACCTTCGGCTACGGCTCGGGGACGCGGGCAGTGCTGGACGGCCTGTCGCTCGACATCGAATGCGGTTCCGTGACCGCGATCCTGGGGCCCAACGGCGTCGGCAAGAGCACGCTGCTCCACCTGGCGTTGGGCTGGCTCCGAGCTCGAAGTGGCCGCGTCCTCCTTGACGGACAGCCTCTGGGTAGCTACCCGAGGCGACGGCTGGGGCAGTCGATGGCGCTCGTGCCACAGGTCGAGCAAACACCCTTCGACTACACCGTCCTCGACTACGTCCTGCTGGCGCGCGCGCCATACCTGGCGCCGCTCGAGATGCCGGGAGCAGAGGACGAGCGGATTGCCGAGGAGGCGATCGAGGAGGTCGGCCTGGCCCCGCTTTGCCATCGATCGATCACGACTTTGAGTGGTGGCGAGCGTCAGAACGCGCTGCTCGCCCGCGCCCTGGCGCAGCAGCCCCGGCTCCTCCTGATGGACGAGCCTACGACCCACCTCGACCTGGCGCACAAAGTCCGTCTCGTCCATCTCGTTCGCGATCGGGTGGCTCGTGGCATGACGGTGCTTCTGACGACGCACGAACCCGATGTGGCTGCAGCGATCGCCACCCATATGGTTCTGATGCGAGACGGACAGGTCTGCGCCTCGGGCGCCTTCGCCGACGTGTTCACGTCTGACAACCTGAGCGCCGTTTACGGAGTGCCCGTGAAGATAGCCGAAGTCGACGGTCGGCAGGTCGTGCTTTGGACATGAGCGCGAGCAAGTTGGTCCGTCGAATGACGTCGCCGACTGAGGGCTCATTCGTGGAAAGGCGGATCGCGATCCTGACGGGCGACAGGGGAGCGGGCAAGACGGTCACCTGCCAGGGACTCCTCGACCGCGGGCGCGAGCTCGGGCTGGACGTCGCCGGCATCTTCTGCCCGTCCCGCTTCGAGGGAGGAGTGAAGGTCGGCATCGACCTCGTCGACGCGCGGACCGGGGTGCGGTGCCAGCTGGCTGAGATCGACGACTTGCCGGGCGAGCTGCGGCTCGGCCCTCACCGGTTCGATCCCGAGACTCTGGATTGGGGAGCGGCCCGGATCGCCGCCGGCTGCCCCTGCGACGTACTGATCGTGGACGAGATCGGGCCACTCGAGATGCGCGGCGAAGGCTGGGCCGTCGCAATCGAGGTTCTGCGCCGGGACCCCTACCGGCTCGCGGTTGCCGTCGTGCGGCCCTCTCTGGTGGACGCGTTCCGGGCCGCGGTGGGAACCGCGAGTGCGGCCGCGGCGCGCTGCGTGGAACCGGGCCCCCGCGCCGTGGCCGAGCTACTCGCGATGTTCGAAAGCGGGTCCGCGCCTCGTCCCGAGTGAGGCAGGCCATATGGCCGGCCCGGCCAGTAGAGCGGCCCGCTCGAAAGGGACCGTCGTACCTGAAGGCCGTGTCTGTCGGCCGCGAGAGAGCGTGCTCGGCGCCTGTACAATCTGCGCGACATACATATGATCCGTCGCGCGGGCGCCACCTGCCGCCTGCGGCGCGACCAGCCACCGCATCCAAGGAGAAGACACCCCGATGGCCGACTCTGGCACCAAGACCTACAAGGCCGCCAAGCGCTACATCTACGCGTGGGGCGGTGGCAAGGCCGAGGGCAACGGCTCGATGAAGGATCTGCTGGGCGGCAANNGGGCGCCGGCCTGGCGGAGATGACAATCGCCGGTTTGCCGACACCTCCTGGCTTCACCATCACCACCGAAGCCTGCAACGACTACTTCTCCGCCGGCAAGCAGCTTCCGGCCGGCCTCTGGGAGGACGTCCTCGAGGCCGTCAAGGTTGTCGAGCAGCAGTCGGGCAAGGGTTTCGGCGATCCGAAGAACCCGCTCCTGGTCTCGGTCCGATCCGGCGCCAAGTTCTCGATGCCGGGCATGATGGACACGGTCCTCAACCTCGGCCTCAACGAGACCACCCTCCAGGGCCTGATCGCCAACAGTGGCAATGAGCGCTTCGGCTGGGACGCCTACCGCCGCTTCATCGCCATGTTCGGCCGGATCGTTCTCGAAGTCCCGACCCGCTCCGTCAAGGGCAAGGACGGCAGCACCGTCGAGTACAACCGCTTCGACGAGGCGCTCGACGCCGCCAAGGAGAAGCACGGCAAGGGCGCCAAGGACACGGACCTCAACGTCGACGACCTCAAGAAGGTCGTTGTCGCCTACAAGAAGATCGTCAAGGACACCCTCGGCCGCGACTTCCCGGACGACGCGAACGAGCAGCTGGACCTGGCGATCAAGGCCGTCTTCGCTTCCTGGTTCGGTAAGCGCGCCAACGACTACCGCAACAGCCAGAAGATCGCCCACGACCTCGGCACCGCCGTCAACGTGGTGACGATGGTCTTCGGCAACATGGGTGACGACTCCGGCACCGGCGTCGCCTTCACCCGCGACCCGAACACCGGCGAGAAGGTCCTCTACGGCGAATACCTCGTCAACGCCCAGGGCGAAGACGTGGTCGCCGGCGTCCGGACGGCACCGAAGATCGCCCAGCTGGCGACCGACATGCCCAAGGTCTACGCCGAGTTCAAGAAGATCGCCGAGAAGCTCGAGAAGCACTACAAGGACGTCCAGGACCTCGAATTCACGATCGAGCGCGGCCGCCTGTACATGCTTCAGACCCGCAGCGCCAAGCGGACGGCCGCTGCCGCGGTGAAGATCGCGATCGACATGGTCAAGGAGAAGCTGATCACCCAGGAAGAGGCTCTGGCTCGCATCGAGCCGGCCCAGGTGGACCAGCTCATGCGCGACCAGTTCGATCCGAAGGCTCGAGCCGCCGCCAAGCGCATGGCCAAGGGCCTGAACGCCTCCCCGGGCGCGGCCGTTGGCAAGGCCGTCTTCCATGCCGACGTGGCAGCCGCCTGGGCCGCCAAGGGCGAGAAGGTCATCCTCATCCGCGAGGAGACGTCTCCGGACGACTTCCACGGCATGGCCGTCGCCCAGGGCATCCTGACCGCCAAGGGCGGCGCGACCTCGCACGCCGCGGTCGTCGCCCGCCAGATCGGCAAGCCCTGCGTCGCAGGTTGCGCCGAGCTGGAAGTCAACTACGCCACCAAGTCGTGCCACGCCAACGGCGTGACCGTCAAGGAAGGCGACTGGGTCAGCCTCGACGGCTCCTCCGGCGAAGTCTTCGCCGGCGCTCTGCCGACCGTGAGCGCTCGGTACGAGGACCAGAAGGATCTGCAGACCGTCCTCGGCTGGGCCGACAAGGTCCGCAAGCTGATGATCTGGACCAACGCCGA
>PMIE01000005.1 GCA_003156975.1 Chloroflexota bacterium
CGCCGCAAATCAGCAGGCCTTTAGATGGAATGAGACGGCTGGTCTCGCGCAACAGCATTAAGCTGTTCGCAGCGCACTCGAAGTGCAAAAGGAGACCAGCCGATGCAGAAGCATATCAAATCCGTTGCGCAGATGGAAAAGCCATCCCTTACCGTAGGTCTCGATCTTGGGGACCGATTCACTCAGTACTGCATGCTCAACCGGGACGGTGAGGTGGTCGAGACCGGTCGCATCCAGACCACGGAAGCTGCCTTCAGGCGTCACTTCCAGGGCGAACCGGTCCTGCGTGTGGCACTGGAGTGCGGCACTCACTCTCCTTGGATCAGCCGGTTGCTGGAGCAGTTCGGCCATCAGGTTCTGGTGGCCAACACGCGCAAGATCCGCGCCATCACCGCCAGCGAGTCCAAGAATGATCGCAACGATGCCGAAAAACTGGCCCGCTTCGCCGCCCATGACCCGCGTCTGTTGTCGCCCATCCAGCACCGCAGCCTAGAGCGGCAACAGGACCTGGACCTGATCCACGCGCGCAGCACCCTGGTTCGTGCCCGGACCATGATCGTCAACGCGCTGCGCGGCCTGGTCAAAAGCGCCGGCGGACGCCTTCCGGTCTGCTCGACGGCAAGCTTCCGGGCCCGCGTGCTGTCCTCGGTTCCGGCAACCCTGGCCGCTGCGGCCAAGCCGCTGCTGCAACAGGTCGAAGCGTTGAACCAAAACATCGGCGAGATGGACCGGCTCATCGAACAGCTCGCCGCACGCTATTCCGAGATCAAGCTGTTGCGCACCGTGCCCGGCGTCGGGCCGGTGGTCGCCGAGCCGGTCGGCAGCCTCGACGACGTCACCCGGCTGGCGAACGAGGGGCTGCTGGACGACGAGCGGCTCGCGCCGGTCACCGCGGGTGTCCGCCAGGCCGCCGCCCTGCTCGGCGGGACCCCGATCATCGGGTTCGCCGGCGCGCCGTTCACGCTGGCCGCGTACCTGGCCGAGGGCGGCCCCTCCCGCGACCACCTGGCAGCCCGTCGGCTCATGCACGCCGACCCGCAAGCCTGGTCGGCGCTCATGGGCTACACCGCCGACGTGACCGCGACCTTCCTGCTCGCCCAGGTGCGGGCCGGCGCCGTGGCGGCCCAGCTGTTCGACTCGTGGGTCGGCTCGCTGTCGCTGGCCGACTACCGCGCTCAAGTCCAGCCGGCGTCGGCGTCGGTGCTGGACCAGGTGCGGGCCGCGGGCGTGCCGAGCGTGCACTTCGGCACCGGGACGGGCGAGCTGCTGGGGGCGCTGAAGGAGGCCGGCGCCGACGTCGTCGGCGTCGACCACCGCGTCCCGCTCGACGAGGCCAGCCGCCGGCTCGGCGGCGCGACGCCGGTGCAGGGCAACATCGACCCGGCCCTGCTGGCGGCCCCCTGGCCGGTGCTCGAGGCGCACGTGCGGGCCGTCGTCGAGGCCGGCCGCGCCGCGCCGTCACACGTGGTCAACCTCGGGCACGGAGTGCCGCCGGACACCGACCCCGAGGTGCTCACCCGGGTCGTCACGCTGGTGCACTCGCTGTGAGCGAGCACCCGGACCGGACCCTGGATGTGGTCGTCGTGGGCGCCGGCATCGGCGGGCTCGTCGTCGGGCGCGAGCTGGCCGCCGCCGGTCGGTCGGTGCTGGTGCTGGACGGACGCGACGCGCCGGGTGGAGCGGTCCGGGCGCACACCGTTGCCGGCCTGCGACTGGACGCCGGCGCGGAGTCGTTCGGCACCCGCGGGGCGATCGTGGCCGACCTGATCGGCGACCTGGGCCTGGCCGACGACGTGTGCCTGCCGTCGCGTGCCGGCGCCTGGGTCGAGCTGCCCGGCGGTCCGCGCCCGATGCCGACCGGCGGCGTGCTCGGGCTTCCGGCGCACCCGTTCGCGTCGCAGGTGCGCCGCACGCTCGGTCCGCTCGGCACGGCCCGCGCCGCCCTCGACCTGGTGGCTCCGGCCCGGATCGGCGCCGACCGCGGTTCGCTCGGCGCGCTGGTGCGGACGCGGATGGGCGCGCGGGTGGTCGACCGCATGGTCCGACCGATGGTCGGTGGGATCTACGGCGCCGACCCGGACCAGGTGGCGCTGGCGGCGCTGGGAGCGCGCCTGGTTCGCGACGCCAAGGCCGGAGGCTACGTGGTCGAGCACATTTATCAATCCGACCCGGACCGTCCCGACCGCAAATCTCCGCTGGCGCAGCCCGGCGTGGATATTGCCGAGGGCGACGTTCTGCTGGCGGCGAACGGCCGCGATCTGCTCTCGGCCGCCGATCCGGCGGAACTGTTGCGCAACCAGGCCGGCAAGCAGGTGCTGATGCGCGTGCGCCCGAAAGACAAGACCGAGCCGCGCGACGTCATCGTGAAGCCGGTTACCATGCAGCAGGAAGCCGACCTGCGTTACGCCGAATGGGAGTACACGCGGCGGCTGGCGGTGGACCAGGCGTCCGCCGGGAAGATCGGCTACGTGCATCTGCCGTCCATGGGAGCCAGCGATATCAGCCAGTGGGCGGAGCAGTACACCCCGGTCTTCACGCGCGAAGGCCTGATTATCGATGTCCGCCACAACCGCGGCGGCAACATCGATAGCTGGATTCTCGAGAAACTGATGCGCAAGGCCTGGATGTACTGGCAGACGCACCGCGATTTCAAGATTTGGAACATGCAGCAGGCGTTCCGCGGGCACATGGTGGTGCTGTGCGACGAGTTCACCGGGTCGGATGGCGAAGCTTTCACCGAAGGGTTCCGCCGGCTCGGGCTGGGCAAGGTGATCGGGACGCGCACCTGGGGCGGAGAGATCTGGCTGACCTCCAGCAATCAACTGGTGGACCGCGGCATCGCCACGGCCGCCGAATGGGGCGTCTTCGGGGCGGATCGTCAATGGCTGATCGAGGGCCACGGCGTGGATCCGGATATGGTAGTCGACAATCTTCCGCATGCGACCTTCCAGGGCCGGGACGCGCAGTTGGACGCGGCCATCGAATATCTGAAGACCGAGATCCGGAATAAGCCCATCGAGCAGCCGGCGCCGCCGAAGTATCCGGACAAATCGTTCAAGTACCCGGCGGAAGTGGTGCGTTGAAGCTTTGGTGGGGCAGGCGGTTCCGCCTGCCTTCGGACGCGGTTGTCTGGGGCGGCGGTGTTGCCAGCCCAGCCCCCACCCGCTATGCTTCCCTCAGAAGACTGCACTTGTGAGAATTCGACGCAGCGGCCAGGTCACCCTTCCCAGCCGCCTTCGCTTCGCCGCAGGCGTGGTTGAAGGCGACCTCATCGTAGCATCCGTCAAACGTGGCAGAATCATTCTCACCCCAAAACCCGTCATAGATCGCTCTAAGTTCCCCACCGCCGACGACGAGTACACACCCGAG
>PMIE01000152.1 GCA_003156975.1 Chloroflexota bacterium
GTCGATGATGGCTGGAATGCCTGGAAATTCTGGAGTCGGCGAATTCGTCACGATGGTCGGTTCACTCAATGCGCGCAGCTGGCGGGCCAGTGCGGATCCGTCCAAGTGCTTGAGCAGGGTGCCGCCAATCCCGCTGGCGACCGCCTCGCGTTGCTCGTCTGCATGCCAGTAGGAAGCCAGCACCGCTATCCGATCCGCTGGGATCAGATCGCGCAGAGCAGCAACCATCGGCTTCCATCCGCCCGTGACGTCGGCATCGAGCAGCACCACGTCCGGCCGGGCAGCGGCGGCCTCGCGCGCCGCGGATTCACACGACGCCTGAGCGACGATGAAGCCATGGCGTGAGAGGTGGTCGCAGAGAGCCTCGGTTGCGGCGCGGTGCTGACTGACGATGAGCAGTCGGCGTACGGGTACCTGGGTATCAGCGAGCATGCGCATAGGGTGCGCTCAGGGGCTTGCCGGACACAGCGACAGGGCTCCCTAAGGTCGGGGGCCATATGGCCCGCGAAGGTACGAAACGGGGTGGGGCCAAACCAGCCGGAAGGATGGGCCGGCGGACCCGAAGACCCGCCCCACGGACTACTTCGGGGCACCCAGGTGAAGCGCCTGAGATACTAAGCCGGCAGGCAGAGTTCTCGATCGCCGCGGATCGATCACCGGACCGCCCAGGATGAGGAGAGTTGGATGAACGCCCAGGAGCAGGCGGAGGTATTCCCGCGCGGCAGGCTCGCCGCCGTCGTCGTCAGAGCGATCTGGGCCCTCGGCGTCCTGTTGGTGGGCGCGATCGGCGTGTTCGCGGCGGTCTATCTCGCTCGCTTTGGCCGCGACTTGCTGATGGGCGTGGACACGGCCCGCCTCGCATGGGCCGGTGGGGCTGCAATCCTCGCGGCCGCGGCATGGGCATTGGTCATCTCAAACCGGGGACCGTTTCGGACTCACCCTCTGCTCGTCGGCCTTCTGGCAATCGTGATCACGCGCCTCCTGGACGTGGCCCTGGTGGGCGCTCCGTTGGTCTCCGACTTCAAGCACTACAGCGACCTTGGCGTTCAGATAGCGCATCAGGGGCCGACATTCGCCTCGGTCCCAACCGGCTATCCAATGGCCCTGGCCGTCATCTACACCTTCTTCGGCGAGAACCCGGTCAATGCCGAACTGCTCAATTGCGCAATCGCCGTCCTCACCGGCGCGATGATCTTCGACATCACCCGCCGAGTGTGGGACGGACGCGCGGCGACGTGGACGTTGTGGCTCTTCGCCCTGGCTCCGTCGCAGATCCTGATGACGGGCGTTCTGGCCACCGAGGCACCGTATGGACTCCTGCTGATCGCGGCGATCTGGCTTTCGGTTCGACTCACCACGAGGCCGTTGCTCGCCGCAGCCTGCATCGGCTGCCTGCTTGCAGCCTCGATGTACGTGCGCGCGACCACGCCGATCCTGCTCCCGGCCTTCATGCTGATCCCATTCGTGTCCCCGGCCGCCAAGCTGCGCCCTGCCGCAATCTGGGCCGGCCTCATGGTTCTGGTATTCCTGATCTGCATGCTGCCTGTCGTTGCCTGGAACGAGCAAACGAACGGCAAGCTCTCCATCACGCCGTCCTACTACGGTGGCTGGAGTCTGCTGGTTGGAACCGACTCCGCCAAAGGCGGTCAGTACAACCCGGCCCTCTTTGCGCTCGTTGACGCGGCACCGGGCACGTCGGGCTTCGACACGAAGGCGGGAGAGTTGGCCGTCCGTCGGCTGGAGGCCAAGCCGATACAGTTCGTCGCGCTCGCGGTCCGCAAGTTCCCGCGGATGTGGGCGCCCGAAGACTACGCGGTCTCCTGGACCGTGGGCGTATCCCACCCCGCAAATCGCGACGAAAGCCTCACCCTGCTTGTGCTCGCCCAGGCAGCGTATCTCGCCATCCTGGGACTGGCCCTGTTCGGCCTGTGGCGGATGCGACGAGCCCTGCCGGGCACGGCCGTTGTGATCCTGGCGATGGTCGCGGCGTTAGCCCTCGCTCACACGTTCGTGGAGATCCAGCCCCGCTACCACGCGTATGTGGAGCCCTTGTTCTGCGTTCTGGCCGGTCCGGGCGTGGCTGCACTCAGAATCCCGACGCTGCGGCGAGGTTAGGTCGGGCCGAGCGCACTTCGGCAACAGCCCAGCACCGTCTTCGGACGTGCGGAGGGACCGACATGCCCCCGACGCGGTGCCATTCGGCACTGCGCTAGCCCACCGGTCGCACGCATATTTGCGGGCGTGACGAACGCCGGAGGGGACGCCCGGCGTTCGTCCCTTTTTTATGCCCGCGAGCAGCCCGCGAGCAGCCCGCGAGCAGCCCGCGCATCGCGCCGTTGTCGCACCGCGGCGGCACCTCAGGGGACCGGCTACGCCGCTCGCTCGCCGTCCAAGAATCGAACCGGGCGACCCCAAGCAACAGCAAGCTTGGCTTTGGGCCGCCCGGGTGATCAGCTTTGGTGCGGCGTCCTACAGCCCGTAGGCCTTCTTTGCGTAGGCGGTGAGTTCGTCGCGGAAATCCGGGTGGGCGATGGCGATCAGACGCCTGGCCCGCTCGCGGAAGCTCTGGCCGAACAACTCGGCGACGCCGTACTCGGTCACCACGTAGCGAACGTGGGACCGAGTGGTCGTGACGCCCGCGCCCTCTTTGAGAGCGACCGTGATCCGCGAGAACTTGCCGTCGGCCGCGGTTGAAGGGAGAGCGATGATCGCCCGGCCTTCCTCGGCCAGGGCGGCGCCGCGCATGAAGTCCATCTGGCCGCC
>PMIE01000131.1 GCA_003156975.1 Chloroflexota bacterium
GAGCCAGCTGAAGATGAGCTTGCGAGCCGTGCCGGCAGCGACCATCTGGTCGTAGATCAGGTCCGGCGTCAGGCGCGCCAGGGTGAGGTCGCGCTTGCGCTGCCGGATGATCTCGTGCCCGGCCGCGAAGCTGATGAGATGAGTGAAGCCTTCGATGGCGACGACGTCGCCGTCGTGGACGACCTCGGCAACGGCGTCGCGCATCGATGCGACCTTACTCATCGGCGCTCACCTGCGGCTTCACCGCGGATCACCTCGGGATCTACCGCGGCTGCACCGCGGATGCACTCGCCTACTTGGCCGCGACGTCCGCCATGGCCTCGCCGAAGATCCTGATGCCGACGGCCGCCTCTTCGGCGGTCAGAACGAGCGGCGGTGCGATCCGCACGACCGTCATGCCCGCTTCGAGAACCAGGAGGCCGCGCTGGAAGCAGGCCCATTCGGCCGCCGCAGCGTGCTCGTGGGTATCGAACTCGACGCCGATCATCAGGCCGATGCCGCGCACGTCCTTGATGATCGCCGGGAACCTGGCCTGGACTGCCTTGAGCCCCACCATCAACTCGGCGCCGCGAGCGGTGGCATTCGCCATCAACCCGCCTTCGAGCTGCTTGATCGTCTCGAGCGCAGCGGCGCAAGCGAGCGGGTTGCCGCCGTACGTCGTGCCGTGAGCTCCGGGGCCCCACTGGGTCATGAGCGAGTCGCGGGCGATGAATGCGCTCAGCGGCATACCGCTCGCGATGCCCTTGGCCGTCGCCACGATGTCCGGCTCGACATCCCAGTTCTGGATGGACCACATCTTGCCCGTGCGTCCGGCGCCGGCCTGGACTTCGTCCGAGATCAACAGAATGCCGTGTTCGTCACAGATGCGACGCAGGCCCTGCATGAAGCCGTCCTCGGGAACCAGGTATCCACCCTCGCCCTGGATCGGCTCGACGATGATCGCCGCCACTTCGTTGGCGGGCACGAGGTGCTTGAACAGCACTTCATCGAACCACTTGAGATCCTCCACGTGGCCGAATGGGGCGTGGAAGATGCCCGGCAGAAGCGGTGAGAAACCGGCGTGGTACTTCGCCTTGGAAGCTGTCAACGAGACGGAACCGTACGTGCGGCCGTGGAAGGCCCCCAGGAACGCGACAAGGTATGGCCGCTTGGTGGTGAAGCGGGCCAGCTTGATCGCGCCTTCGACGGCCTCAGTTCCGGAGTTGCTCAGGAAGACCCGGCACTTCTCCTTCATCGGAGCGATGCGGGCCAGCTCGGCGCACATCTCGGCGTAGATCGGGATGTAGAAGTCCGCGCTGTAGTGGATCAGCTTGCCGGCCTGCTCCTGGATTGCCGCGACGACATCAGGATGGCAGTGGCCAGTCGAGGTCACGGCGATGCCGGCGTTGAAGTCCAGCAGGAGGTTGCCGTCGATGTCCTCGATCGTGCATCCCTCGCCCCGGACCGGGACGACCGGGTATGCCCGCGGGACGCTCGGTGAGGTCCACTGCTTGTCGAACTCCAGATGTGCGCGCGCCTTCGGGCCGGGCAGCTCGGTGACGAGATGGGGAACGGCGGGAGCCTGAGCGAGCTTGCCGGGAGCCTGAACCACGGTGCACCTCGACACGATGATGGCGGGCCGCGGATCGCACGCAGCTGCCGCAGGAGCGGATAGCCTTTATGCAGGCTGGATAGTAAGTCAAGTATAGCGGAGCGGCCGCGAGCCGCCGAGAGTCGGGTGGGAGCCGAGAGTCACCTGGCGCGAGTGGGCCCCGCCAGCCTCAGTCGACCAGGGTTTGCGACTGTTCCCGCATGAACTGCTGGACGTAGTACAGGCCGCCAGATGCCTTCCCGGTCGTGCCCGATGCCTTCCAGCCGCCGAAGGGCTGGATGCCGGGCCATGCGCCGGTTGTCGCGCCGGCTCGACGGTTGATGTAGATGACGCCGGCCTCGATGGCCTCCTTGAATGCCTCGACTTCTTCGCGGTCATCGCTGAAGAACCCAGCTGTCAGGCCGTAGATCGTGTCGTTGGCGCGGGCGAAGGCTTCATCGAGCGAGTCGACTTTCGCCACGGCAATGAGCGGCACGAAGAGTTCCTCACGCCAGATGCGGTGGTCCGCCGGCAAGTCCGCGACGATCGTCGGTGCGACGAAGAGATCGGTCCCGTGGCCGGAGAGCACTTCGCCGCCGGTGAGGATGCGGCCGTCGCGCTTGGCTTCGGCGATCGCAGCCACGTACTTGGCCTTGGCCTTTGCGTTGACGAGCGGCCCGAGCCAGACCTTCTTGTCCGTGGGGTCGCCGATGGCGATTGCCTTCGTCTTGGCGACCAGGGCCTCGAGGAAGGCGTCGTAGACCGGAGCCTGGACGAATACTCGGCTGCAGGCCGAGCACTTCTGGCCGGCGTACCCGAAGGCCGATCGCATCACGCCTTCCGCCGCCTCTTCAAGGTCGGCTCGGGCGCTGACGATGGCCGGGTTCTTGCCGCCCATCTCCACGATCACGGGCTTAGGGAAAGCCTTGCTGAAGGTCTTGAATACGCCGTTGAACCCGACCTCATAGGAGCCGGTGAACAGTAAGCCGTCGACGCCCGCGTTCTCCTGCAGCTCCGCTCCGACCGTGGCGCCCGGCCCGGTGACAAGGTTGAAGACGCCGCGCGGCAGGCCGGCCAGATCCGCGATCTCGGCCAGCTTGACGCCGCACAACGGCGCGTCGCTGGATGGCTTGTACACGACCGTGTTTCCGGCCACAAGGGCGCCCCCGGCGGGTCCGCCGGACAACGCCATCGGGAAATTGAACGGGCTGATGATCGCCCAGACGCCGTGCGGCTTGAGCACAGAGCGGGTGTGCACCGTGGGATCGCCCAGGTTTCCCATCGGGCGGTCGAAGCCATCGTTGGCCTGGATCTGGTCGCAGTAATAGCGGATTAGATCGGCCGTTTCCTCGACGTCGCCGAGCGCCTCGAGGCGGTTCTTCCCGACCTCGATGGCCATCAAGGCGGCCAGTTCCATCTGACGTTCGCTGATCATGTCCGCCATGCGGCGCATGATCGCGATCCGCTCCAACCAGGGAGTGCGGGCCCACCCCGGCGCGGCGGCGCGGGCGGCCGTAACGGCATCGCGGACGTCCTTGCGCGTGCCGGACGCGAAGAGCCCCACGAGCGAGCCATCTATCGGAGACCGTTTCTCAAAGGTCGCGGCGGCGGGACGCCACTCTCCATTGATGAAGAGGCCGTGGGTGGCGCCGAGTTCGCCGCGCGCGGTCGCAAGACCGGCGTCGTACTGGGCGTGCAGCTGCTCGTTGTCGTTTCGCAGCGTGGCGTAGGTGATCTTGAGCCTGGGCTCAGACGTCGCGGTCATCCGAACGCTCTCCTGGGGTCGAACCCTGGGGACCGCGCCGCCTCGAACCGCGCGCTCGCAGCTGGGCGCAGTCTCCGTTGCCGGTAGTCTACCGCGACCTCCGCCGACTGCCCTCCTGCGGGCAGATGTTGCCACAGTTCAAACCGACTTCGGCCGATCTCCGGGGCCTGTACGATTTCGCCCATGCCTGAGCAGCTGACAACGGTGACTCCGCGCGACCCGACAGCGGCGAGTCCCTGGCTCGCGGCCACCGGATGGACCTTCTCGGTGGGCATCGGCCTGTCGGCCTGTCTGCTTTTCACCCTCGAGCCGATGGTCGGGCTGCAGCTGCTGCCGATCCTTGGTGGGGCGCCTGCCGTGTGGGCCACGGCGCTGGCCTTCTTCCAACTCATCCTTCTCGCGGGCTATCTGTACGCCCACCTTTCCGTTACGCGCCTTGGGCGGTTCGGGCCCGCTGTCCACGTGGGACTTGCCGCCGCGGCTGCCGTGGCCCTGATTGGGGCCCCGAGGATGGGCGAGATCCACCTCGCGTCGTACCAGCCCGTCGTCCAGGTGCTCGCCACTTTGACGATCGCGATAGGCCTGCCCGCATTCCTGCTCTGCTCGACGACGCCGCTGCTTTCGGCCTGGCTGGCGGCGCTGATGCGCCCGCCCGCCGACGCAGTTGATGGCCGCGCCGCCACCGGGGACCCGTACAAGCTGTACATCGTCAGCAATGCCGGTTCGCTCCTGGCGCTCCTCGCCTACCCGCTGCTAATCGAGCCTCAACTCGGTCTCGGGGCTCAGCGTCTGGCATGGGGTGTCGGATTCGCCCTGCTCGTCGCTGTCCTTGCGGTGCTTGCCATCGCTCGGGTGCGCCTGGCGCCTCGCCGGGAGCGGGCGGCCGAACCGGGTGAAGCCACGCACGCCGGCACAAGCGACGCGTCGGAGCGCATCTCCACACGCAGGCTCGTCCGCTGGCTCTTCCTCGCAGCGGTGCCCTGCGGACTGCTCTCGGCCGTTACCAACTTCATAACCGCAGATCTCATCGCCACTCCGATGCTGTGGGTTGGTCCGCTCGGGATCTACCTTGCCACGTTCATCGTGGCCTTCTCCGACCGCGGCCGGCGGCTGGTGAGGATCGCCACCGTCATGGCACCGGCAATGGCCACGCTGCTGTGGATTCCGTTCGGCTTCCCCGCTCTCTGGCCCACGCTGACTCTCCTCGCCCTTGAGCTGCTCGGCTTTGGGGTCGTGGCGCTGACGCTTCACGGCGCTCTCGCGGCAGATCGACCCAGCCCGTCGAGGCTGACGATGTTCTACCTCGTGGTGTCGCTCGGCGGCGTCATCGGCGGCTCCTTTGTCGGCCTGCTGGCCCCCGTCATCTTCCCGGGCATCTGGGAGTACCCGATCCTCATTGCTGCCGCGTTTCTCGGGATGCCGGCGGTGCGATCGGCCGTCGGGCGTGTTTCGTCCGGGGTCGTGCCCAGCGCCACGGGCGGCGCCACGGCCGGCGCGGGCCGATGGAGCGGCTTCGCGGCGATGACCGCCGGAGCGCGCACGCGGCTGCTTCCGTATGCGATTGTCGGTGCCGTGTTTGCGGCGCCCGCCGTGGTCGATCAGCCGGTGAGCCTGCTGCTGCTCCTGCCGCTGCTGATGATCGGGGCGTTCATCCTGCTGCTCGGCGCCCAGGCTCGAATGATGGCCACGGCCACGGCACTCGTCCTGGTGGCGATGATCGCGGTACAGCCACTCGCCCCCATCTTCAGCGAGCGTGACTTCTTCGGAGTCTCCGAGGTCACCCGCAGCGGCGGCACAACCACTCTCTGGCATGGCACCACCAACCACGGCACCCAGTGGACGGATCCGGTTCGCCGCCTGGATCCCCGCGGCTACTACGACCGGCACGGTCCCCTCGGCGACGTGATGGCTCTGGCGGATTCACGCGGCCCTCAGGAGATCGGCGTAGGAGGCCTTGGATCGGGCGGAATGACCGCCTACGAGCGGCCGGTGGACCACATGACCTACTTCGAGATCGATCCTGCGGTGGTGAGCATCGCCAGCAATCCGGCCTACTTCACGTACCTGTCCCAGGCGCCGAACCCGCCGAAGATCGTCACCGGCGACGCCCGTCTCGAGATCGCTCGGATTCCCGACGCGTCATACGACCTCCTCATCCTCGATGCCTTTTCGGGCGACTCGATCCCCACGCACCTGCTCACCGTGGAGGCTCTGCGCGACGACATGCGCGTCCTCCGATCGGACGGCCTCGTGCTGGTCCACGTTTCCAACCGCTACTACGACCTCGTGCCCGCCGTGGCGGCGGGCTGCCGGGAGCTGGGTCTGGCGACGATGTCACGCCTGTACACGCCCACCAGAGCCGAGGCAGACCAGGGCGCCACCGGGTCCCAGTGGATCGTCGCGGCCCGATCGCAGAGCCAGCTGGCGTCATTGACCGCACGTGACTGGACTCAGCCGACTCCGGCCGACAAGCCCATCACGGACGACTTCCCGGACGTGCTGCGCTTCGCCCGCTTCGGCAGCTGGTTGACCGGCAGCCGCTAGGGCCGCGAGCCGATCAGCTCTCCAGAGCGGCCACGACCTCGACTATCGACGGCGCCACGGCATCCGGCACCCACCCGCCGCGCTCCTTGGCCGCGCGAGCCAGGTCGGCGTCGCCGTGCTTGCCGGACCTGACGAAGACGCCCCGCAGCCCGGCCTTCTGGGCGCCGCGGATATCGTTCCAGAGATCGTCGCCGACCATGGCGACTTCCGTGGCCGCGAGCCCGCCCAGCTGCCGGACCGCCTCGCCGAAGAACGCCCGCGACGGCTTGCCGGTCACCAGAGCGCGCCGCTCGGTCGCATATTCCAGGGCGGCAACGTAGCTTCCGGAATCGAGCAGTACCCCGTCCGGCGTGATCCACCAGCGGTTCTTGTGCATCGCCACAAACCGGGCCCCTCCCCGAATCAGTCGGAAAGCAGACTGGACATTGCGGGGCGTGAACTCGTCGCCGGCATCGCCGACGATCACGGCGGCAGCGGTGGCCCCCGCCTCGGCTGCCTGGTCGTGGGAGAGGAGCGTCAGGCCGGCGAATTCGGTCATCGCATCCGCGGAACCCATCACATAGAGCGGAGCCGTCCCAAACCGGAGCCGGGCGAAAGCCGACGCAGCCGACGCCGCGCTCACGATCCGTCCGGCGGGGACCGGCAGGCCTGCCCGGACCATTTCACGAGAAAGGGTCGCCCTGCTCGCCAGCGACATATTCGTGCCGACAACGTATGGGATGCCGCGAGTATCGAGCGCCGCCAGCGCCTCCACTGCCCCGGGCAGAAGTCTCGCCTTCAGCACGAGGACTCCGTCGAGATCGAGGATAAGACCGCGCACGCCGGCGAGGCGCTCCCGAAGGTCGGCGGACGAGGTCTCGGCGACCCGAGTTGGCCCGTTGTTGGCGAGCGGATCTCTCATTCGTGGATCGTCGCACACCGGCGACCGAATTCGCGAGCGCCGCATGCGGCGGCGGCTCAATCCTGAGCAATGCCGCAGCCCACGGCCACTTGCCCACATGCGCCCGCAGAGGCGCGCGACGACCGGCACCCCTGTCGGGGTATCCTTCACCACCGGAACCGCTCCTGCGTCCCCAGCTGGTTCCGCGCCACCCCGGAGGCGATCAAACCGGGAAAGCCATGACACCAAATCCGCCGGGCCTTGCCGGGCGGTCTCCGGAGACTTGGATGACCGACTCCAGACCGATCAACTGCGTGGTCCTGGTAAAGCAGGTACCCGACACGCACAACGTCACCGGCGAGGTGATGTCCAAAGACGGAACGATGAACCGCGGCGCCCTGCCGGCGATCTTCAATCCCGAAGACCTCAACGCGCTTGAAATGGCGCTGGAGATCAAGGAGCGAACGGGCGGCACCGTCACCGTAGTCACGATGGGGCCACCGAAGGCCGCCAACATCCTGCGCGACTCGCTCTTCCGTGGCGCGGACAAAGTGGTCCTCCTGACCGACCGCAAGTTCGCCGGCGCGGACACGCTCGCCACGAGCTACGTGCTCAAGTGCGCGGTCGAGAAGCTCGGCAACTACGACCTCGTCCTCGCCGGCCGCCAGGCCATCGACGGCGACACCGCGCAGGTTGGCCCGCAGACTGCCGAGAAGCTCGGCATTCCGCAAATCACATACGCCGAGCAGATCATCGAGATCACCGGCGACAAGATCACCGTCCAGCGCGCGCTGGACCACGGCTCCGAGATCGTGCGCTGCACGTTCCCATGCCTCCTGACCGTCGTCAACACGGCCAACACCCCGCGACCCGCCAACGTCCGCCGCCAGATGGAGCGCAAGCTCGCCGCCGTCCCGAGCGAATACGCTGCCATCCGGACGCAGTGGCCGGACTTCGAGTCGGATGAGGCGCTCGACGCCTACCTCACAAAGCACGATCTGAAGATCCCCGTCTGGTCGGCCGAGGATATCGGCGCAACGGAAGGCAGCATCGGCCTGGCCGGCTCCCCGACCCAGGTTCACAAGGTCAACTTCGTGGTCCTCGAGAGCACGGAGAGCAAGACCATCCCCGCCAACGCCGAAGGAATCGCGGCGATGATTGCGGAGCTGGTCCACGAATACATCGTCGGGTAGGCCAGACATGACAGCCAAGAACATCTGGGTATTCATCGAGCACACCGACGGCCACATCGCCGAAGTCAGCCTCGAGCTCGTGGGCAAGGCCCGCGAGCTGGCCGACCAGGTCGGGACCGAAGTCGTCGGCTTTCTGTGCGGACACAACGTCGAGGCGCTGGCGCAGGACGTCATCGCCCACGGCGCCGACCGCGTGATCCTCGCCGAGCATGAAGAGCTGGCGCTCTATCGAACCCTCCCCTACGCCCGCGTCGCGATCGAGGAGATCAAGAAGCGCGAGCCGGAGATCTTCCTCATCGGCGGCACGCCCAACGGCCGTGACTTCGCCCCGCGAGTCGCCAGCGCCATGCGCTGCGGCCTGACGGCGGACTGCACGGATCTGCAGATCGGCGACTACTACGTCAAGAAGGAAGACAAGACCTACAAGGATCTGCTCTTCCAGATCCGGCCCGCCTTCGGCGGCAACCTGGTTGCCACGATCGTCAATCCGCACACGCGGCCGCAGATGGCTACGGTCCGGGAAGGCGTCATGCGCAAGCCGGCCGCAGACGCCGCCCGCAAGGGTGTCGTCGAGAAGATCACGCCGACCTTCGACGCCAAGGACCTCGTCCTCGAAGTCCTCAGCCATCAGATCCGCAAGTCCACGATCAACCTCAAGGACGCCCCGGTCATCGTGGCCGGCGGCGCAGGTGTCGGCACGGCCGACGAGTTCGCGCTTCTGCGCGAGCTGGCCAACCTGCTCGGCGGCGAGGTCGGCGCATCGCGCGCCGCGGTCGACTCGGGCCTGATCGAGAAGGTCCACCAGATCGGCCAGACCGGCACCACCGTCAGGCCGCGGCTGTACGTTGCCGCCGGCATCTCCGGAGCCATCCAGCACCGGGCCGGCATGGACCAATCGAGCAAGATCATCGCCATCAACACCGACCCCAATGCGCCCATGTTCCAGATCGCGCACTACCGCATCGTCGGCGACGTCGGCGAGGTGCTGCCGCTGATCATCAAGACTCTGCGCGAGCGCGCCATGGATCAGCGAGAAGCCGAATGAGTGAGAACTTCTACCTCGACAACCCGGACATCCAGTTCCGACTCGCCCAGATCGACCTGGCCGAGGCTCTGGAGCTGAAGGAGAAGGGCTACTCCCAGACCGAGAAGTTCCCGGGCTCGCCGCGCAACTACGCCGACGCCAAGGACAACTACGCCATCACCCTCGAAGTCCTCGGGGACGTCGCGGCGACGCGCGTCGCTCCCCGGGCCGGCGAGGCGGACGAGGAGGGCGCGCAGTTCAACGACGG
>PMIE01000086.1 GCA_003156975.1 Chloroflexota bacterium
CGATGTCGTTGGGCCACTTGAGCTTGAGCAGCCCGATCGGCAGACCGGCCAGCTCTTCGGCGGCGTCGGCCATTGCCAGGGCCACGATGCCGGCGAGACGCCACAGTCGGTCCGGCGCGGCGTAGGTTGGTTCGAAGCCGAGCGACAGAAGCAAGGCCGATCCGCTCGGAGCGACCCAGGATCTGCCGGATCGGCCGCGGCCGGCCGTCTGCTCGNNTGGTCGAGGGGACCGACCGGAACCTCTCCTGCCTCGAGAGGAAAACGTCGCGCGTCGTCACGCGCCTGTCTTCGACGCCCCGGCAGACCCGGCCTCGGCCGTCATCTCATCTTGCATGAGCGGCTCCGGCGCCTCGAGCGCGAATGCCTTGTGCAACGCCCGCACGGCCGTCTCGACCTGATCCTCGGCGATCATGCAGGTGATTCGGATCTCCGACGTGGAGATGATCTCGATATTCACGCCGGCCTCCGCCAGGCACGCGAACATCCTGGATGCGTACCCCGGGGCGTTCTGGATGCCGGCCCCGACGATTGAAACCTTGGCCATCGCAGAGTCGGTCGTCATCTCGCGGAAGCCAAGCTCGCGGATGATCGGCTCGAGAATGCGCTTGGTCTTCACCAGGTCGCCGCGTGTGATCGTGAAGCTCAGATCCGTCGTGCCGTGGTGGCCGACGTTCTGNNCACGAACGGATCCTCCTTGATGAGAGTGCCGGGAACATCCTCGAAAGAGCTCAGCACCTCTATGACGACGTCGTTGACCCAGCCGAGCTCTACGGCTCGGACCTGCATCACCTGGGCGCCCTGGTGAGCCAGTTCCATCATCTCCTCGTACGAGATGACCGGCAGCTGGCGTGCGTCCGGAACAAGCCGGGGGTCCGCGGTGTAGATGCCTCGGACGTCGGTGAAGATCTGGCAGCGGTCCGCCTCCAGAGCGGCCGCCAGCGCGACTCCGGATGTGTCCGAGCCGCCCCGACCCAGGGTGGTGATCTCAGACAGCAAGGGATCGTGCTTGCTCTGGCCCTGGAAGCCGGCCACGATCACGACTCGACCGGCCGCAACCTCGTCCTGAATTCGCTTGGGGTCTATCCCCGCGATGCGGGCCTTGCCGTAGTTGCCGTCGGTTGTTATCCCGGCCTGAGCGCCCGAGAGCGCGATCGCCGGCACTCCCAGCGCGTGAAGCGCCATCGACAGGAGAGTGGCGCTCTGGTGCTCGCCGGTCGCGAGGAGCATGTCCAGCTCGCGCGGATCCGGGTCATCTGTGATGGCGCCGGCAAGGGCGAGGAGCTCATCGGTGGTATCGCCCATCGCCGAAACGACGACCACCAGGTCGCAGCCGGTCGCCCGCTCACGGGCGATTCGCGCGGCGACGCGCCTGATTCGGTCGGCGTTGGCTACGGAGGAGCCACCGAACTTCTGNNCCCCGCCGTTCCTCAGACGAGGCGCCGACCGTCCACCCAGCCGGACCAGCCGTTCGACGTAACGACGTGCGCCCAATCTCCGCTCCGTTCCGCGACCGCCACCGGAAGTCCGCCGCCCAGCTGAGTGCCGGGTTTCTGCGGATCCGGCGTCGGCCAGGCCGTCATACCTTCGGGCGGGATGGTGTGAGTGGGTACCCAGGCGGGGGCTGGGGCGGCGGGTATGGGCGCGGGTGCGACGGGGGCGGGGGCAACCGGAGCGGGCGCGGGGGCGACCTGTGCGGGCACGGGGGCGGGCGCAACCGGCGCGGGCGCAACGGGTACCGCGGGCGCAGGGGCGGGCGCAACCTGAGCGGACGCAGGCGCGGCCACGGGAGGCTGGGTCGCGGCCGGCTTAGCCTTCCGGACCGCAGCCAACACGGCGTCGCGGGAATACGACGTCTTCATCGCGAACGGCGCGTCTGTGGCCTGAGCGTTGCCGCCGAGCACATGGTCGATCAGGTTGGTGAAGGAACTCGACCCAAGAAGGCTCAACACTACGCTGCCGGTGCCACCGAACGGTATGGCGCTCATGTCCGCCAGCCAGAACCCAACGGGGGTTCGCCATCCGCCGACCGTGGCCAGGTCTATCTCGTTGGCGGCCCGCAGGCGCTGGACCGAGAGGCCGAACTGCACGACGCCGTCGAGGATCGCATTGCACAGATCATCGAGGCCCGGACCCAGGATGTAGACGTCACCCACCGGATCGTCCGCGTCGCCGGGCAACCGCGCGAGAAGCTCCGCCGCATCCATTTCGTCGATCGCCGGAATAGCCAGGGCCTCGAAGCCGGCCGGCACGAGGTCCGGCCGCAGGAGCGCGAACAACGACACGCACCAGCCCGGGTCCGGCCGCCCGATCCCGGCCCGCCACGCTTCGGCGAGTGTCTGTTGCGTCACGCCGGTCGGATATCCGATCCCACGCGCCAGCCGGTTGCGCAGGAGGGTCATCCGATAGGCGTCGAACAGCGCGAGTGTGGCCCAGAACTGCTCGAGGGAGAACGTGATCGCGGCGGGCTCGGGCTCCCCCATTCCAGGCATCGCTGCCAGGTCCAGGGCCGCGAGGAGCACATCGTCGCGCTCGATCGGACCGGCCAGACGCAGAACGTCCTTGCCGATCGTGGCTCGGAAGCCAGGTCCACGGCCATCGGGATCGGCCCACAGGTACTGCCCGATGCGGGCGGTATCGCCGTCGCCGAACAGGAGCTCCACCGTGCGGCCGGGGCCCAGGAGCGCCGGCGGCGCCGCCAGCCACGGGCCGTCCATGCCGGCCAGCGCGGTGATGAGCGCGGCCCTGTCCGCCGGCCCGTCAGGCGGCTGCATTCGGGCGAGCGTAGACAGCGCGTTCACACGCAGATCCGGCAGCTCGCCAAATGCCTTGAGAGCCTGCTTCGAGATCCGGATCTCGCGCGCCGCCATTGCCGCGGTCGTGCCCGTCATCGCCTCCACCTCGCTTGTCGTCCGCTCACTGGTCCAATAGCCCTTCAATATCCTTCACGTCAGTGATCCCGGCGTCGCGCAGGATCTGCCGCTGTAGCAACTCGTCGCGCGTCGCGGCGGCCCTCATGAGAGTCGCGTTGGGAACGGTCGCGGGGTTCGTCCTGTCGGCCAATCGCTCGATCTTGGCAATCCGCGCCGCGGACTTGACCGCGTCTTTCACGTTACCGCTCGCCACGGCCTCCTGGAGGTGCGCTCTCGCCTCCGCCGTCGCCGCCTGGGCCTCGCCCTCCGAAAGGCCCGGGGCCGCGAACTCCTGCTCCGGCGTGAGCGCGCTCCGGCCCGAATACCCGCCCACGTGGTCGCCGACGACGGCCTTTCCGTCGATATGGGCGACCGGGTGAAAGCCCCCTCTTGACGTGTTTCCCACCGCGTTGTTTCGGACCCACCCCTCCGGATTCGTTCCGGCAGCGCTCGGGGCCGAGAGGCGTCCGGGAGGCGGGGCATAGATGTTCGTTCCCAGCGACTCGTGGTCCAGACCGAGTTTCTTCTCGGCGCAGACCTGGTCGATTATTTCCGCGTGGCGCTGCTGGAGGGCCGCAGTGTCCGCAGCCGACGCATCCTTTCCGGCCAGTCCATGGATCGCGCGGTCGAGGTCTGTTCCGGTGCCGGCGGCGCCGACCACCGTCCGGCTTCCCTCGGTGGTCTCGAGAGTGGTGAAACGTGTCGGGACGGGCTGTCCGGGCGGAATCTTGTCCACCACCTCCTGGAGCAGCCGCTTGCCCGCTTCGTTCAACACCGCTTCCTGGTGACCGAGGAGCCGGGCGGTCAGCAGCGTGTGGGCATCGTCGCCCAAAGCGCCGGCCCCGCGAAGATTGCCGAGCGCACCGCTCCCTCCGTTCGCCACAAGGGCGTCGTCGCAGAGCTGGGCCAGCTCCGGATGCTCCGCCAGCACCTGCCGGACGGCTTGATGGGTGTTGGGCAGCTTGCCGCCCTGCAGGGCTTCCGAGGCGGCCTGTTCGACTTTGCTGACAGCCGTGGCGACCTCCGGATGGGCGGCGACTGCGGCGGCCGCATCTGCCGTCGACGCGGCTCGCGCAGCCGCGGCGGCTTCCGCGCCGGCCGCTGCGCCCGCGCCTGCCGGGGTCGGCGCCTCGAGGGCCGTCAGGATCTGGGCGATCTTGCACGCCGCCGACGGGACGGCCCAGAGGGCATCCTCGGTTACCTCTCCCTTCTGGTATGCGTCGTGGAGCGCTTCGTACTCATCACCTGGAAGGGCACCTTTCACGCGAGCTCCGATGTCGTGCATCGAGGGCAGGCTGGGCAGCGAATCGCGCAGCCGCGTGAACGAATCCGCGATCGATTTGGCGCCCTGTGAGTCGGCGCTCCCGCTGAGACCAATAGTCCCGGGCGACCCGAACTGCCGCGCACCGTCCGCCGCCAAGTCGACGATCGTCCTTCCGATCGCGTTCTGCATGTCGACGGCTGCCATGCCGACCCTCGCGATGGCACCGGCGAGCGCATTGTTCGTCGTGACGATTCCTTCGAGCGTTCCAACGGCGAAGTCCTTCACCCCCACCGCAACCTTGACCGAGGTCTTGGAGACGAAGCTCGGAGCGGACGAAGCGGCGACCGACAGGTCGCCCGGCATCGCATTGATGTTGGCCTGATTGGGGTTGACCAAGTCGCGGATGGCCTTCATGGCCGCCGCGTACTTGTCTGGAATGAGGTTGCCGTCGGCATCGAAGGCGTTGGCCTTGGCATCATTGACCGCAGCCATCAAGGCGGCCTTGTTATCCTTCCCGACCGCCCAGTTCGCCATCAAGCCAAGCCTATCCTTGGCAGCCTGCGTCTCGGGTGAGACCGCACCGGGTGCCGGGGGGGTCGTTCCGCCGGCCTCCTTGCCGCCGGTGCCCTTGCCGCCGGGCGGCGTCCCTTCCTTGCCGCCGGCACCCTTGCCGTCGGGGCCTTCGCCGTCCTCTCCGTCCTCTCCGTCCTCGCCGTCTTCGCCGTCGGCGTCCTCGCCATCGGCGCCACCCGACTTGTCGGGCGCCGCCGGGGCTGTGGTGCCGCCACCGGCTCCGCCGCCGCCACCGGCTCCGCCGCCGCCCAGGGCACCGGCCAGCAGGCCGCCGAGGATCCCGAGCACGGCCGGTCCGACCATTCCGACCACACCCTGCGTCTCATCGGCCGGGCCGGGTACTTCACCGACGCCATCCAGGCCGGGCGTGTCGCCGTCGGCCTGCGTTCCTTCGGTATCGCTGCCCGGTGCGGGAACGGGTGACGTTCCGCCCGCGGCGGTTGAGCCCAGGACCCCGTTGTAATTGGCACTGAATTCCTGTGCGTGCCCCTGGCAGCTGAGCTGCAAAGAGATCTGCGCGGGCTTACCGTCCCACGTCACCGAATTGGCCTGGACGCCGCCGATGGTCCAAACCTCGGAGATGGTCCCCTGGATCGGCTTGCCGTCTTCGCTGGTGACATCCGCGCTGGGGGAGAGAGTGTCGCCGGCCTTGAGGTGGGAGGGGACGTAGATCGTTGCCGCGCAGAGAGGGAGTTCGGGGGTGGACGAGGCGGCGGCGATCGGTGCTGTCTGGCTGGCGGACGATCCCGGCGGCCGGAGGTCCCAGCCGGGCAACCAATAGTGGCCTGGGTCGCTCTTGGTGTTGAAGAGGGTCCAAGCCTCGTCGTATGACTTCGCTCCCAGCTGCTGCTGGAACGTGTAGGGCTGGGTCGGTCCGATCTTGGCAATCATCAGCGCATATGTCACGAAGTACGACCCGTCCCACGGACCTTTGACCTGCTTGAAATCCAGGATGACCGCGTTCCTCCGCTCGGCCGCCGTGGCGTCCGTCTCCGAATGCCACTTGGTGAAGTGGAATTCCGAATATGTCGAGGCCAGCTTGGGAACCGACTGGTCCAGAGCGTCGTAGTAGGCGGTGACGGCCGGTATCATCGACTGAAGTTCGGCGTCGGTCGGCACAGGCGGATAGGGGCCATCCGCGGCGACGAGTCCGGTGCCGACGAACGCCGCCATGACAAGGGCGGCAACCAGCGCGCCCAGCAGCCGCGGAGTCCGATTCGCCCGGAGCCGTGACGTCAGCATCACGTCACCGCTTCCAGTTCGCGGCTGCGATGGTGCTCAGCATCACCCAGGCCGTGGAGAGCAGGAAGGCAGTGGCGGTCGGCACCAGCATGCTGCGCAGCTTGCCGCCGCCGCGCCGCGACACCTCGACCCCGACGGCCCCAAAGGCGGTCATGAGGCCGGCGGAGGAGAAGACCTGCGAGGCCTTCCAGCCGAGAAGGATCTCGGCTGCCAGGGCCAGGATCGCGAAGGGCAGGATCAGCAGGAAGCCCTTCGCCGCGGCCTCACGCACGGCGGGCCGCTCCAGATGAGGGTTCGCCATGCTGAGCGCCGTGGTCAACACGAAGGCTCCAGCGAACGCGAATGCGGCGCCGATCGCGACGCCCAATACCGTCGAAACCGGGCTCGCGCCGACTCGCCAGCCGATGAGGCCACCGAACGCGGCAAAGGCCAGCACCGGGACGGTCCAGTGCGGCAAGGCTGCGACCGCAGACGCGGGCGCAGGCACCGGCGCGGACGAAGGCGGGGGCGATGCCACTGGCATCGTCTCCACCGATGCGTTCACAACTGCACCATCGTTAGGTTCCAAGGAACGCCCATCCGAACAGAGTCAGGCCGCCGAGGATCGTCGCGAGGACCACGCTCGGCTCGATCCGCCCGCCGAGCATCTCGCGCAGAGTCGCGATCATCGGCCCAATAGCCCACAGCACACCGGTCACGCCGAAGGCAAGGGCGGTGTTCCAGCCAAAGGCGACGTTCATGACGAGGCCGAAGACCGCGTATACAAGGGCCGGGCAATAGCCGAGAGCCAGGGCGCGAACCGTGGCTTCGAGGGTGAGCGTCGCACCCAACGCGCGCGTGGCGACCCACGCGATCGCGCCGAGGAACACAACCCCGAGCGTCCCGTACAGGACGCCGAGCAGGCACAGCACCACGACACCGACATTGCCGGTCATGGCGAAGCGCGGCAGCGTCTGGTGGCCGACGCGCAGGAGATCGAGTCCGGTCTGGAGGAAGAAGAGCCCAAAGGCGATGCCCGAGACGCCGAGGGCGACGTGTATCGGAAGCTGGGAGAGGGCGCCTTTGAGCGCCCCGCCGGGGTTCACGAAGATCAGCAGCCCGGCCTTGATCTGGGCGCTGCGAGTTCGCGCCGGGCCCTCACCGACCGAGCCAATTGTGGCGCCGCTGGACATCCCCTACCCCTGAAGCCGTGGCTACCCGAAAGCTGCTACCCCGCGGTCAGAAGGGACGTTCTGAACCTTGCGGCGGATCGTACGTGCCGCGCCTGCGAACGTCAACGAGTTTGCGCGG
Organism: Chloroflexota bacterium; assembly: GCA_003156975.1. GTDB lineage: Bacteria > Chloroflexota > Limnocylindria > Limnocylindrales > CSP1-4 > Fen-1039. The sequence goes on from PMIE01000086.1 coordinate 7,279, forward strand.
CGCAACGGTCGACGGACGCGGGCGACTGCGCCACTGTCTCGGCTGTGCGACCATTCCCGAGCGCGCGATCTCGCGCCGGAACCGGAGGACTCGATGTTCAGAGGACGAAATCGGCGCGACAAGGCGGACGCCCCGGACGAGATCGACGACGCCGTGACCGACGGCGAGCTCGACGCCGAGCCGACCGACGTCGAGCCGACCGACGAGGCCGAGGACGAGGCCGCCGAGGATCAGCCCGAGGACATGACGGCAGACCTGGAGTCGCAGGCCGCGGACTATCTCGCCGGCAACGACGTCTGGATGTACGGCCCCAACGCGGAGGCCGTCCTGGAGATCATCGACCGGCTCGAGGAGATCACGCCGGACGAGGCTCGGCCGCTCGCAGAAGCGTGGCAGGCGATCCCCAAGTCGGACCGCGACCAAGCCAGGAAAGCGGCCCGGAAGCTCGCCGAAAACGACGAGGAGATATACCGCCACTTGCAGCTCGCGCGAGAAGCCGTCGGCAGCTGGCTGGCGGTGACGGGCCCGTACCCCGAATACGTTGCCGCGGACCCGGACTGGGGCCGCAACTGCGCGAAGACCGCTGAAGCGGCACTGGACGCGGCCACGGCCGTGATCCTCGAGGGCTCACTCGAAGAGAGCCTGTACGTGGCCCTGCTCGATCCGTGGTCCGAGACGATCGCCCAGATAGAGGAGGCCGCCGAGGCGACAAGACTCCAGCGTGGCGACGACGAGGAACTCGATCCGGACGAAGAGGACGAGGAGGGCGAAGAAGAGGAAGAAGGCGAGTTCGGGCCGAACTCGGATGCGATCACGGACTTCCTCAATCGCCTCTGGCTGCTCGCGCCGGAGCAAGTCGGCCGGATCGTGAGCATCTGGCAGAATGCCGATCGCGATGCCCTGGCCGCAGCCCATGAGGGCCTTCGCGGCCTCGTGGATGAGGATGCCGAGTGGCGCGAGCAGGTCCGCCGTGCCCAGGAGAAGCTGGCGCCGTGGCTGAACGCCGGCCGCGTCGAAGAGACGGCCGGGTTCCTCGGCCAGGCCGGGCAGGGCGAGTCCCGCAAGATGGCCGGGCCCGCTCTCGCCGACGCCGTGGCCGCCCTCGTGCTCGGCGATCTGCTCGACCGTGCGGACGCGGAGGCACTCTACGGAGCGTGGTTCAATCTGATCGGCGCACCGCCGCTGCCCGAGGAGAGCGAGGACGAGCCGTCCAAGCCGGCCAACGGCAACAAGCAAGTCGCCAAGCCCGGCAAGGCCAAGGGCAAGCCTGCGGCCGCCGAACATCCGAGCGGCAAGGCCAAGCCCAAGGTATCCAAGAAGAAGTGATTGCAGCCCGGGCGTCGCCCCGGGTTCGGAGGGTCGATGTACAGGCGGATCAAGCGCGCGGGCGACGAGCCGGTAGCCAATCAGCTGCGGATCACGAACGAGCCGAACGTCCTCAAGTCGGGCGGAACGTCCAAGGACCAGGCGAATGAGCTGGAGTGGACTGCGGCCGGGATAACCGCCGACCTCGAGTCCGAAGACGCCGAATTCGAGACAGAAGACGAGCTCGACGACGAGGGCAACGAGTCGGACGGCCGAACTCTCGAGGAGCGACGCGCTGCGCTCGAGGCGGAGCTCCAGCGCCAGGCCGAGGAATTCGGCCTGACCGGCGACAACCCAATCGGCCTCTACGGTCCGAACGGCGAGGAGATCGCCGCGTTGCTCGATTCGCTGGGCGACATAGACGACGAGACAGCCGAGGCGATCGCGGACGCATATGAGGCCATCCCAGACGCCGATCGGCAGGTCGTCCAGACCGAGATGCGGCGGCATCACCGCAACGGCAAGTGGCAGTACGAACTCAGCCTTGCGGAACGGTCCGTCGCGGACTGGGTTTCGTCGCTGAAGCTCACCGACAGAGACGATGCGGCCCTTTTCTCGATCGTGGCCAAAGCGGCAACGGATGCCGTGGACGCTCTCGTCCTGGAAGACGACCTCTCCGACTCGGACTTCGACACTCTCTACGGAGCCTGGTCCGAGGTGATGGACGAAGAGGACGACGAAGCCGGGGCGGAAGGCGAGTCCGAAGTTGGCACCTCTGCAGCAGGTGAGCCTGGGTCCGCCGAGAAGGCCGAGGCCGCCGAAGAGGGACCGTTCGGGCCGAACAGCGAGCTGGTCATGCAGCTCCTGACGCGGCTCGGCGCACTCGATACCTCGCTCGTAACTGCACTCATCGCCGCATGGCGAGAGCAACCGAAAGAGGATCTCAAGGTCGCCCACCGCGCGATGCAAGCCCTCGCCGATGAGGATGAGACCTGGCGGGAGCAGTTGCGGCTCGCCCAGGAAGAGATCTTCGCCTGGATGGAGAACCGGTCCACCGCGTTCTTCGAGTACGGCCGGACCACGCGGGACGACAGCCGTGCCCGAGAACTGGCCGGGCCCGCGATCGCCGATGCCACAGCCGCCCTCGTATTGGCCGATATCCTCGAGCCCGAGGAGGCCCAGATCCTGTATGCGCCGTGGGCGGCAGTGGTAGGTGAACCGGCGCTGCCGACCTACGAGGACGACGAGCGATGAAGCAATCGATCGTCACCCTGGATATGGAAGGCGTCCTCACGCCCGAAATCTGGATTGCCGTGTCCGAAAAGACGGGCATCCCGGATCTGCGCCGCACCACGCGCGATGAGCCGGACTACGACAAGCTCATGTGCGGGCGCCTGGCCATCCTGGACCAGCACGGGCTCAAGCTGTCGGACATCCAGGCTGTCATCGGCACGCTCGCGCCTCTGCCCGGCGCCAGGGAATTTCTCGACGAGCTGCGATCGCTCGTGCAGGTCGTGATCCTGTCCGACACGTTCGAGCAGTTCGCCACTCCCCTGCTCCGCCAGCTCAACTGGCCCACGCTCCTGTGCCACCGGCTGATCGTCGAGGACGACCGCATCACCGGCTACCAGCTACGCATCCGGGAGCAGAAGCGCGAAGCCGTCGCGGCGTTCAAGCGGATGAACTACAACGTGATTGCCGGCGGCGACTCGTTCAACGACACCGCAATGCTCGGCGAGGCCGACAAAGGCATCCTCTTCCGTGCGCCGGGCAACGTGGTGCAGCAGTTCCCCCAGTTCGCGGCCGTGGAGACCTACGCCGATTTCATGGGGCTGATCAAGCGGGGCATGGCGTAGACGCCCGAGACGCCGCTCGGCGAGTTCGGTGACTCACGCAGAAACAACCGCGAATCTCGCCGGCCCTAGTACCCGGTGACTCGGTCCGCCGGCGGCCCCGAATAGATGAGCCAGCCACCGACGTCCTGCCGCCCCATCTCCCAGTAGAAGGTGGCCTTGTCGACCCGCCACGTATACGGATGCGTGCTGCCGGGGTAGTTGAACACCTGCGTCGTAGGGCCGTATCGGCATCTCTCCGGCGCGCTCCAACACGTGCAGACGTAGTAGTAGTAGTTCCGGTCATAGCCAGTGATCACCAGCCAATCGGCCACGTCTTTGTACCTGACCCACTTTCCCGGGCACGGCATACCGATCGTCGCCTGGGGAATGGTGCAGGACTTGGCCTTCCAATTCGGAAGGCCCCGCTTCCCATTGCCGTCAGGCGGATTCGAGCCGGTCTTGACCGACACGACCACGGGCACCCGCTTCAAAGCGATCTGACTCTTCACACTCGAATCGAACGTCTTGAAGCTGGCCGTGGGCGGACCCTGAGTGAACGGGCCCGTCGGCATGTAGGCCGGCTCTCCGGCGTATTCCCAGTTGGCTACATCGACCAGCGAGTAACCCGCTTCGCTCTTGCCGTCCCACATTCCAACGCGGTTCCAGGACCAGGACGGGGGGTGGACTGAGTAGGCGATGTACAGCATGTAGCCCTTACCGGTGGGATCGACTCCCCCGGCAAAGGTGGAAGGCTGCCGGCCCGGCGGGGAATACGTGTCCGTGTACTCCATCCTCGGCCAGAGATGCAGCACTTCTGTCTCGTCGGGGGAAACAGTCTGATAGGCCACGGCCCATCGAGGGTTCTTGCCCACGAAAGCCAGGAGGACCCTCAGCGCTCCGGCGCCGCAGATCTTCCAGTTGTTGTGATCCGTGGAACCGCTCGGCTCGCGGAACAGCCCGACGACGCTCGTGTCGATGTATGCCTCCTGGGGAATGGTTCCGGAGGCGGCAGGAGACGAAGCCGGGTTGGGAGACGAAGCCGGGTCGGGAGACGATGTCGGGCTGGAAGACGATGTCGGGCTGGAAGACGAGGTCGGGTCGGGAGACGAGGTCGGGTCGGGAGACGATGTCGGGCTGGAAGACGAGGTCGGGTCGGGAGACGAAACAGGGTCGGGTTCAACCGGCGCCTGAGTGCGGTCGATCGGGGTGACGGTGCCGTTGGACCCCACAAAGTACGTTTCTATCGGGCTGGCAGCCGACGCGCCGCTGCCGCGGCCGCCAGCCGGGGCCGAACTCGTCAGGGGCAGCAGGGCCGCGACTGCGACCAGGGCGATGACGAAGAATGCCGTCCGCCAGATTGGCCGCTTGCCCAGTCGATACCCCATAAGGAACCCCACGTCTTCCAACTCCGTTCGGGATCGGGGGGCCTATCCACCCCTGCCTCCAGCCTTCGCACGAAGCGGAAGCATATCAATCGCATGCGTTCTCGATTGGGCACCCGAGCACATCTCACGGCGTCGGAAACTCGTCACGCACTGGCCCGAATCGGGCGAGCTTCCCTCGAGGAGAATGGCGCCGTCCTATGGCCGCGTACCCTACCAGCCCAGCGCCTTCATCACCGCGGCGGTGGTCGGGGCGGCCTCGATGATCGAGTCGGGTCGGGCGAAGACCTTCTCGGCCCGCTCCGGGTCCTTGAGACCGTGGCCCGTCAGGACGCAGACCACTGTGGCGTCCGTGGGCACGCGTCCGAGGGCAGCCATCTTGATGACGCCGGCCACGCTGGCTGCCGACGCCGGCTCGCAGAAGATGCCCTGGGTGGAGGCCAGCTCGGCATAGGCGGCCAGGATCTCGTCGTCGGTGACCATGTCGATCAGACCGCCCGACTCGTCTCGCGCCGCCTCGGCTCGCTTCCAACTCGCCGGGTTGCCGATCCGGATGGCCGTGGCGATGGTTTCCGGTTTCTCGATCGGATGGCCCAACACGATCGGCGCCGCGCCCGCAGCCTGGAAGCCGTACATCTTCGGCTTTGCCGCTATTCGGCCGGCGGCCTGGTAGCGATTGAAGCCGAGCCAGTAGGCCGTGATGTTGCCGGCGTTCCCGACCGGCAGTGCCAGGATGTCCGGCGCGCGGCCCAGGTCGTCGCAGACTTCGTACGCGGCCGTCGTCTGACCCTCGACGCGGTTCGGGTTGACGTGGTTCACGAGCGTGACTGGATGGTCCTTCTGCTCGGCCATCTCACGGACGACCCGGAACGCGTCGTCGAAGTTGCCGTCAACCGCAAGAACCTTCGCTCCGGCCGCGATTCCCTGGATCATCTTGCCCAGGGCGATCTTGCCCTTGGGCAGAACGATGATCGTCTCAAGCCCCGCCACGGCACCGTACGCGGCCGCAGAGGCGGATGTGTTTCCGGTCGACGCGCAGATGATGGCCTTGTCCCCTGCCTCGACCGCCTTGGAGATGGCCATCACCATGCCACGGTCCTTGAAGGAACCGGTCGGGTTCAACCCCTCGTACTTGACGAAGAGGTTCTGCACACCGATCCGCTTGCCGATGTGGTTCAGGTGGACGAGCGGCGTGTTGCCCTCGCCCAGGCTGATGATCGGCGTCTTGTCCGTGACGGGCAGGAACTCAGCGTAGCGCTCGAGGAGGCGCGGGCGAGCGCCCAGACGCGCGGCCGGGGCGAAACTGCTGGCGGGTGATGCGGACACGAAACAGCCTCCGGCTTACGAGGTCAGGATTGGATAGATCGGGATGTCGCGATCGTCGGAGATGAGCGGGGCGATGGCCTCGCGGACGTCACCGAGTGGCACCGGCCGTGTCTGGATCGCAACCCACGTTCGGCTGCGATGGCGCGGGACGCTGCTGGGCGGCGGCCCCACAAACCCCTCGGCGAGCCGGCCCGGAACTTCTTCCGGCAGGACGCCGGGGAGGCATACGAACCAGGGCCGCCGAACGGTGTCCCTGTCGTCGGCGAGCGTGACGAGTTGCGGCGCGGCCGGGGGCAGGTCCGCCCACGTGCTCAAGCCGCTGCGGGCGATCTCAAGAAGGTCCGCGAGGACGGCACTGCTTGTGGCCGGGCCGCCTGCGCCGGGTCCCTCCATCGAGACGCGGCCCACAGGATCCGCGTCCACTTCCAGGCGGTTCAGAACCCCGTCCGTTCGGCCGAGTGGCGCGGTCACGGGCACCGCGCACGTCATGACGGAACCGGCCAGTCCGAATGCCGGCTCTGCCGTGCCGGGGGCGCTGACCGTGGCCACGAGCCGGATGGCGAGGCCCAAGCCGACAGCCCCGGCGATGTCGATGGCCGAGACACCCGTGATGCCGGGCTTGCCATCGCCGCGCAGCGACGGCGGGCTGGCGACGATCGAGTCGATGCGCGGCCACGCTCCGAAGGCGAGCCTCGTGAGGACGGCCAGCTTGTTTGCGGCATCGTGGCCTTCAACGTCCGCGCTGGGGTCGCGCTCGACGTAGCCCTGGGCCTGGGCCGCTGCCAGCACTTCTTCGTAGGTCCGCTTGGCCTGCATCATCTCCGTCAGGATGAAGTTGGTGCTGCCGTTGACGATGCCCCGGACGCGGCGGATCTGGTTCGCGGCGAGGCCGCGGGCAATCGTGTCCAGAACCGGGGTGCCGCCGCAGACGGACGCCTCATAGCGAAGGGCGACGCCTTTGCCGCGGGCTATCGCTTCCAGCTCGAGGCCGTGATGGGCGAGGACATGCTTGTTTGCGGTGACGACGGGCTTGCCCGCTTTCAGCGCCTCGGCGATCAGGGAGCGGGCGGGCTCGTTGCCGCCAAGCAGTTCCACGACAACGTCCACATCGTCGCGTCGCGCTACTTCAAAGGCGTCCGCAACCATGAGCTCGCGCGGCATGCCGCGATCCACGGCGCCCTGGACGTTCATGTCCGCAATGGCCACCAGCTCCAGCATCCGGCCGCCGGCCGGCCCGATCTGCCTATCGGGATTGCGAAGGAAGCCGCGGGCCACCTCCGCGCCGACGGTGCCCACGCCGAGAATGGCGACACGGAGTCGCGGTTGCGCGACATGCGGTCGTTGCTCGGAAGGCATAGGCTCGATGGACTGGGGCCAGCGGAGCCGAGATGGCGCCGCAGCCGACGGTGACGGACGTGTAGGGCGTCGTGCCCGAATGGTAACCGAGGCGGCAGCGTGCGTCCGGCGGGGAGGGGCCCGGCCGGCTCTCGCCGGGAGTCCACTCGCTCTGCGCTCCAGTCGCTGGCGACTGAGGCGCTGTCGCTCCTGGCTCCCGGCTACACCGGCCGGATTGCGCGCTCTACCCCTTGGCCAACAACCAGAACGTCCCGTTCTCGGCCTCGACCATCAATCCCAACGGCCCGCATGCCGCCGACAGGTCATCGGCGGGTCCGGAACCAGAAACAGCGAGTCGCGACCAGACGAGCCCGTCCGGCGACGACTCCACGTTATCGAGGCTGCCGCCGTATGTGACCATCCGAAATCCCTGGTGCCCATCCGAGACGACCGGACCGTCCCACGAGCCCGGAGGAGCTGTCCGCCAGTCCGAGCCGTCGGTGGAGCTCCAGGTCTGGTCGTCGCGGGTTGTCTCGCATCCGCATGACCAAGTCTCGACGGCGGCCGTGTAGTGTCCGAGAGCTATTGTCGTGACAAACGCTTGCTTTGTGGAAGAGGCAACGACTCCCGGGAGAGTCGCCTCGCTCCAGGAGACGCCGTCGTGGGATGACCAGATGGCAGGTGTCGTAGCGGGTGGCGTATCGGATGCGTCGACGGCCGGGGTGCCCGTCCAGCCTGCCAGCAGGTAGCCGCCCTGGACGACATAGGCGCTGCCGAGATGCGCGCCGGCGAGCGACCCTTTGGCGAGCGTGGCGGATCGCCACTTGATGCCATCGGAGGAAAGCCACACGGCCGGAGCATCCGAGAGGCCGCATGCGATGTACCCGCCCGGACCGGCCGCGACGTAACCCAGAGCCTGGACCCCAAACGCCTTAGCGAGATTCACCCGTTTCCATGCCTTGCCGTCCGTTGACGTCCACAGTCCGGCCACTGCGTGAGGCACGTCGACCGAGTCGTCGTCATTTGAGTAAGGCCCATCGCTGACCGCCATCAGACCCCCCGGACCCTCGATGAGGGATGCTATCCCGGTTGTGTCCCAGAAACCCGTCACGTCGAGCGGCTGGCCCTTCTGCCATGACGAGCCATCGCGCGAAACCCAGGGCGTGATTGTGATCTGGCCGTCGCTCTTGCCGTCGCTCATATCCTCAGTCTCCCTGAAGACGACGTACCCGCCGCTCCACGCGAACAACGAGTCGGAAGGCATCTCCAACACCCCTTCGGTACTGACCGCGACTCCGCCCGGCAATGCACGGGCCGTCCAAAGGAATTTCACGGTCGGAGTTGCGGATGCCGGCGCCGTCGCCGATGCCGACGCGGTGGCTGTCGGAGCGGCCGTAGAGCTCGGTTCGGCAGCGTGCGACGGGGTTGAGTTGGGCGCTGAACATCCCGCCGCGGCGCCGACAGCCAAGCCCGCCACAGCCAGAACTCGAAACGCCCTAGCGACCAAATTCATTCGAGCCCCTCCTGGTTCGGGCATCCCGCCCAACGCCTCCCACGACTGTACCCCACTGGGCAATGTCGGGCTCGCGAGGGCGAGTGGCCCGGCCGGATTACCCGCCACGCCCCGCCCCGTCCGCTAAACTCGCCACCATGACTGAAGCCGCCGCCAAGCCCGCCGCTCGCCCATCCACCCTTCCCGCCAAGCCGCGCGCGTTCAGCGGCATCCAGCCCAGCGGGATCACGCACCTGGGCAACGATCTGGGCGCCATCCGCAACTTCGTCGCGCTCCAGAACCGGGGCGTCGCGGAAGGCTTCGAGACGATCTACTGCATCGTGGACTACCACGCCCTCACGAGCAGCCACGATCCGGAGATCCTGCGGCTCCGCACTCTCGAAATGGCCGCGTCGCTGATCGCCCTGGGTCTGGATCCGGACAAGTGCACCCTGTTCGTCCAGTCGCACCGGCCGGAAGTCACCGAACTGTGCTGGCTGTTCAACACCGTCACTCCGGTCGGCTGGCTGCTGCGCACGCCAACTTACAAGGAGAAGCGCGCCAACCAGCCCGATGACATCAACCACGGTCTGCTCACCTACCCCGTCCTGCAGGCCGCGGACATCGTCCTCTGGAAGGCGTCTCTGGTGCCGATCGGCAAGGACCAGGCCCCGCATCTGGAGCTGAGCCGCGAGATCGTTCGCGCCTTCAACGCCCGATACGGCGAGACCTTCCCGGAGCCCAAGGCCGTCTACACCGAAGCGCCGGTCGTTCTCGGCACGGACGGCGTCAAGAAGATGAGCAAGTCGGTGGGGAACACCATCGAAATCCTTGGCGAGCCGGATGTCATCCGCAAGCAGGTCATGTCGATGGTTACGGACACGCAGCGCATCATGAGATCCGACCCTGGACGGCCGCAGGTCTGCAACGTCTGCCAGATGCACCGTCACTTCGGCGCCGACTACGAGGAAGTCTGGGAGGGCGAGCGAACCGCCCGCACCGGTTGCGTCGACACGAAGAAGCTACTGGCCGAGCGCATCATCGCCCACTACGCGCCAGCCCGAGAGACGTATCGTGAACTCATGGCCGATCTGCCACGCCTGCGCCGCACGCTGGAAGAAGGCGCCGAGCGCATCCGGCCGATCGCCGAAGCCACCATGGCCGAGGTGCGTGAGCGGATGGGTCTGCGCTAGGCTTCGGACCCGGCCGTGCGCCGCACGTCGCCGGATCCCGGCCGCGGCCCAGGCGTACCATCAAGATCGACAGCCAGCGTTTCGACAGCCTGCGTTGAGGAGGGACGATGAGCGAGCAACCCGCCGCGCCGCTTAGCCAGCTGACCCCGCGTGAGCATCGCTGGCTGACCGCGTTACTGATTCTGGGCAGCGTCGCCGTGGCCTTCGTGATCCTGTACTTCGTGACCGGGCTGCTCGCCTATTTCAACGACGTGATCATGGTCTTCTTCCTGGCGTGGCTGCTGGCGTTCATCCTCAGCCCTGTGGCCAACGGCCTCCTGCACCTCTTCCCGCGTCTGCCGCGAGCCCTGGCCGTGATCATCGTCTACGGCCTGCTCATCGTGATCCTGGTCGGCGGTTTGCTCTTGCTCGCCCAGCAGCTCTACGGCTCGATCAGTACGCTCGTCCACAACTGGCCGACTCCCGAGCATCTTGGAACGATCTTGCAGCCCTGGCAGGATCGGCTCGACTCTCTTGGCCTCGGTCAGGTCCACCTGGCCGAGCAGACGGCCAACGCCCTCGACAGCCTCAAGACCGGCGCCGACCAGTTGCTACATCCCCTCGGCGACATCGCCATAGCCAGCCTGGGAATCTTCGGCAATCTGCTGTTCATATTCTTCCTGTCGCTGTACATGGCGGTAGACCGAGATCGAATCGTCCGCTTCCTATTCCGACTCGTCCCGCCCTCTTACACGGAGGAGGCTCAGCTCCTCGAGCACAGCGTCTCGCGGTCGTTTGGCGGATTCCTGCGTGGCCAGGCGTTGCTGGGCGTCATCTACGGGATCATCTCGATGGTCGCAAGCACGCTCCTGGGCTTGCCATACATGCCGGTCACGGCCACGTCGTCCGGCATCCTTCAGGCGATCCCCTTCTTCGGGCCCTTCATCTCCTGGGTTCCGCCGGTCCTGGTGGCCGTCATCTTCAAGCCCGAGGCTGCGCTTCCAACCCTGATCATCATGGTCGCGGGCTGGTTCGTGTTGATGAACATCATCCAGCCGCGGCTCATGGCAGACGCAGTCGGTCTCCACCCCGTGATTGTGCTCGGCTCGGTCCTGGTTGGGTCCAAGATGGCGGGCATCCCCGGCGCCGTCTTCGGTGTGCCGGTTGCGGCCGTCATCGCTTCGTTCTTCTTCTACTACCTCGGCCGCCACCGCGACACGGAATCTGTGGCGCTGCGGGCAGCGCGCCGCGTAGAGGAGCGTGAGGGCAGGGCGGTCCGCGTGCCGAAGCTGCCTCAGGCCGGAGAGGACGAGGAGGTGGAGGCGGTCGAACCGATCGAGGGTCAGCCGAACCTCGAGAGAAGGCGCCGCACGGTTCGGCAGGCCGAGGGCGAAGAGGTCGGTCCCGCTATTTGAGTCAGGACCCGAGTGGGCCGCGCCGCCCGGGCAGCACTCGCGACGCGACGATTCCTGAAGGACGGCCCGCCAAACACAAGGCCACCGCCGCGATGAGGCGGCGGTGGCATTTGCAGTTCGTCGTTCCTTGGCCCGAGGTCGCCACGGGCCGGTTGCGAGCTAGGACTTGGGGACCTTCACCAGGGCCGCAGCCATCGATGTGAAGGCGGCCTGAGTCACTCCCTTGCCAACCATTTGGTATTGCACGACCGCCCCCGGATTGACGTAGAGAGCGTACTCGCCGGCCGTCAGCCTGAGGCTACCCGTCATGTCGCCGAAATATGCCGAACCCAGATCCGAGTCGGCAACATAGGCGCATCCGGGGCAGAAGTTGCCCTCACTGATTGTGATGACCGCCGTCTTCTTCTTGTACGTGGCTACCAGCGAGCCCGCAACGCCGTGGGGCTGTGACCATTTGAAGGAGGACACGTACCAGCCTGATGGAAGAACTGCGCAATACACGTTCACATTGAACTTGAGGCTCTTCGCGGCCTTGGTGAACTCGGCGCCATACGCGGCCCAGCCCAGGCACTTCGTCGGGTTCCCGGCAGCGACCGGAGGCAGGGTCGGAGCCGGCGTATCGGTCGGGGCGACCGTCGGCGCGACCGTCGGCGCTACGAGCGCACTTGCAGCCGGCGTCTCAGACGCAGTCGGCGTCTCTGCTGGCGTTTCCAGTGGCGTCTCGAGTGGAGACGGCGTTGCTGCCGGCACAAACGGTGCCGGCGTCTGAGATGCGCCGCAACCGGCGACGGTCAGGCCTATTGCCAGAGCCACGGCAACGCGCCGTACGGAAATGCTCATCGAACTTTTCCCTTTCCCCCGATGTAATCGGATTGAGTGCCGACCCGAGATCGGGTCCGTCGCGCCTCAGGACCAAGCAGCCTTGACCGCCATACCTACGACGTTTGGTGGAGGCGGACATGTTTCGGTGTAGCTCGTGCAGAAGACGCATTCGCCGATTCCAACGTGCCTGGCCGGAATCGACACGTGGTGCGATGACCCGTCATCACGTAGCGGACTTGGGGACCAGATAGAGCGCTGCCACGATCTTGGCGAACGTTGCCTGACTCACGCTGCTTGTACCGGTCGCCGTATAGCCCTTGGTCGTTCCCGCATTCACGTAGATCGCATACCCCAGCCCGGGGCCAAGCGTATAGAGGCCGCCACTCAGGTTGCCAAAATTGGCTCCACCCACGTATTTGTCATGAGGCGTGCAGGCGCTGCCGCCGCTCGTGCAGAAGGCGCCTTCCTTGATCGTGATCAGCCCGCCCGAGGGCCCGGAGTAGGTGGCCGTCAAAGTGCCGCCGTGCGGATAGGTGTCTTTGACGTTCTTGAAGTGCCAGCCCGAGGGCACATGTCCACAATAGACCGCGAACTTGAGAACCTTGGACTCGGTTACAAACCAGGCCTGGGTGCTGGCTGAACCGGAGCAGCCGCTGCCGAGATTGGTGGGGCTCGGCGATGGGGATGCAGTCGGAGGAACTGAAACCACCGGGGTTGGCAGCCCCGATTGGGCTGCCAGAGTGTCTGTGGGCGCACCGGACTGCGGCGTCAGCGTCGCGGTGTCGTCTGGGGTCGCCGAGTCCGACGGAGACGGGACCGTCGTGTAGAGGTAAATGGGTGTCGGGTGCGCAGCCGTACACGCGGTCACTATCAGAGCGAGGCCCGCGACCGCGGCAATGATCGAAGGGGCGCGCCTGCGCGGATTGTTCACGATCACTCCTCCCTGGTGCCGTTTTCCCCCAGTCTCGCAGTCAAACGCCAAGAGGAGCCATGCTCGACCGGAACGGATATCTCGATTAGAAGGCCGGCCTCAGACAGGGACGGCCGGCTGGGCGGTGAAGATGGACTCCTGAGCCGTCTCGGGGAGCATCACGCCCAGTATCTTTTGCAGGGCGAGGACGTGAACGCATGACCCCCAGCTCTCGAAGAAGTGGCAAGTGCAGTGCCAGGCTTCGCTTTCGAGACGAACCGTATGAGTATCGTTGTCGCCCTTAAATGTGACCGCGAGCTGTTCGAATGAGATCCGATCCAGCTCGCGAGAGTAGCGGTTCGCCTTCTCGACTTTTCCAATTAGAGAGCTGTGCATCGCCTGTAACCCTCCGTCGCCCTGCATTGCCCCGAAGAGGTCACTGCCCTGCCGCGGGGTCGCGGCGGTGGGCAGCTAGGCCATCACTGTACAGCTGCGAGCAAAGATCCGGGGGGGGCATTCCGCCTGGCGATCGGCTGAGCTGCTGGTACTTTCTGGCCGGTCTCGCTGCGGTGCAGTAGGGCGCGCGAAAGGGAGCTCATCCAGCTCGAACGATCGCCTCGCCGGCCATCAGATTCGCATCAACGGCGGCGTCCGAAACCGCCTCCGTGTAGACGCGCACGAGGGGCTCGGTGCCGCTGAACCTGATCAGTAGCCATGATCCGTCGTTGGCGAAGAACTTGAAGCCGTCGTTGGTGGAGAGGGTCTGAGTGCGCACGACCGGCCGCCCGGCAAGCTCTCGCGGAGCTCTCTGCGGCAACTCGACCAGGAGGCGATCCTTCAGCGCGGGATAGACCGTCCGATCGAAATGCACGTCCACGCGGCGATAGCTGGAGGGCCCGGCGATCTCGTGGAGGTGGGCGATCGCGCGCGACACGGGCCATCGTCCGGCGTCCCTCTCGCGCAGGAAGAGGTCGAGCAGCATCAGGTCGGTGAAGATGCCGTCTCGCTCGGGCAGGTGCATGCCGAAACCAAACCCACCCGACTCCTCGCCGCCCATCATCGCGCCCGTCTCGATCATCTTGGGCCCGACGTACTTGAAGCCGACTGGGACCTCGTAGACCGCCACTCCATAGCGCTCGCCGAGCCGGTCGGCCATGGAGGTCTCGTTGACGGTCTTGACGACAGGTGCCCGCAGACCGCGATGCTCGGCCAGGTAGTACATGAGCAGGGCGTAGATCTGCAGGGTGCTGATGAACGTGCCGCGCTCATCAGCCATGCCCGAGCGATCCGCATCGCCATCGAGAAGCAGGCCGAGGTCGAATCGGCCGCCGGCGATCGTCGCCAGAGCCTCGTTCACGTTGGGTGGGATCGGCTCCGGGTTCACGCCGCCGAAGTACGGATTGCGTTCGGAATGCAATTCCATGACGCGGATCTTGCCGCCTGCCAGGAGACGAGGCATCCAGGTTGCGCCCGAGCCGTAGAGCGGATCGACCAGCAGATCCACGTCCGCGGCGCGGAGGCGGTCCAGATCGAGGTTCGTGCCTATGAACTTCTGATAGGCCTCGAAGGAGTCGTAGCGGTCGACGAGACCGGCCGCCTCGGCATCGGCGAAGGGTCTGCTATCGATCTTGTTGCCGGCACCGGCGGCTATCAGACGCTCGATCTCAGTCAGCATCTCTGGCCCGGCCGCGGAGCCCGCAGGCGACTTGATCTTGAAGCCGTTGTCGGTCCAGGGATTGTGGCTCGCGGTGATGACGATTCCGGCGGCCGCACCTCGCTGGACCACCTCGAACGAGGACATTTGCGTCGGCAGCGCGCGCTGTGCGAAGACGATCGGAATGTCGTGGGCCAGAACGACTTCAGCGGCGGCGGCGGCGAAATGCTCGCTGGCGAAGCGCCGGTCGTAGGCGAAGACGATGCCCTTGCTCTGCTCGCTGCGCGCGACCACCCATTCCGCGACGGCCTTGGCGCACCGGCGCACGTTGACAAAGGTGTAGTCGTCGGCGATCTTCGCCCGCCAGCCGTCCGTACCGAAGGCGATCCTGGTCGGCTCGTAGTCGGTCGAGCTGCCGCTCAAGACTTCTCCTCATGCTTCGCCTTGGATCCCTGACCGAGATTCGGGTATTCCTGGGCGATGGTCTTGACATCCTGGGCATGCTCGGCCGAGCAGACCAGCAACGCCTCGGGCGTGTCGATGACGATGACATCGCGGAGTCCGATAGTCACCACCAGACGGTTGCCCGCCAGGACCATGCTGTCGACGGAACCCAGGTCGCGGCGAGTTCCCAGACCCACGACGCCGGGCGCCCGAGGTCCCGCGGCATCTCGCCACGTGTCCTTCAGGGAGGACCAACTGCCGAGGTCGCTCCAGCCGACGCTCATCGGCACGACGGAAACGGCGCCTTCCAGCGAGGCCGGCTCCATGACGGCGTAGTCGATCGACGTCGACCGGATCGCCGGATAGGCCTCGAGCATCTTTTCCGCCGTTCCATCCTCCACGATGGTCCGAACCGCGTTCAGGATGTCGGCCGCGTGCCGCTCGAGCTGATCGCGGATGGTTGCTCGAGTCCAGGCGAAGATGCCGGCGTTCCAGCTGGCCAGGCCCGTGACGATGAGATCGGCCGCCCTGTCCGCCGTGGGCTTCTCCACGAACCGATCGACGGCGAAGGTTGGGCACCCGGCCACTTCCCGTTTCGGCGGGCTGGCGAGCACGTAGCCGTAGCCCGTCTCCGGACTGGTGGGAGTGACGCCGAGAGTAACAAGGGACCCGCCCCGAGCCACTTCCGCCGCCGCCACGAGGACCTCGCGAAAACCGGCCTCGTCGGCGATGTGAGCGTCGGCCGGCAGAACGAGCATCACCTCGTCGTCAGGACGGCCGATCAGCTCGGCCGCCAGTGCAACGGCCGCCGCGGTATTGCGCCCGACAGGTTCGCCTATGCGATTAGCAGCCGGAACGGCCGGCAGCTGCTCCGCAACGAGCCCGAGGTGGCGCCGCTCGGCGACGACGTAGACATCCTCCGGCAGCACCAGGGGCGCAAGCCGCGCCACGGTCCGCTGGATGAGCGTGTCATCGCCGAGAAGCTTCAGGAACGGCTTGGGGCACTCGGGCCGGCTGAGTGGCCAGAGTCTTGTTCCGCCTCCGCCGGCAAGAACGACGGCGTACACGGAGTCCTAGCGCCCGACCGCTTCCGCCAGAACGACCCCGCATTCGTCGGCCAGAGCCGCTGCCTTGTTGGTCCGCTCCCACGGGAAATCGTGGTCGGTGCGCCCGAAGTGGCCGTACGCGGCGGTCGCCTGGTAGATAGGCCGCCGCAGGTCCAGCGCCTCGATGATGCGCGAGGGGCGCAGGTCGAAGTGCTTGTTGATCGCCGCCAGGATCTTCTCGTCGGAGACCTTCTCGGTGCCGTAGGTCTCGATCGACACGGAGACCGGATGAGCTACGCCGATGGTGTAGGCAAGCTCGATCTCGAACCGATCGGCGAGGCCGGCGGCGACGACGTTCTTCGCGACCCAGCGAGCGGCGTAGGCGGCCGAGCGATCGACCTTCGTCGGATCCTTGCCCGAGAAGGCACCGCCGCCGTGGCGGGCCATGCCGCCGTACGTGTCGACGATGATCTTGCGGCCCGTCAGACCGGCATCGCCCATTGGACCACCGATGACGAAGCGGCCCGTGGCATTGATATGAGTGACCGGGTCCTTGACCCGTAGCTCGGCCGGGATGATCGGCAGGATCACCGATTCCATGATGTCCGCGCGGAGTTTCTCGATCAGGATGTCGGGGTCGTGCTGGGCGGCAACCACCACATTGGCGACTCGCTTGGGCACGCCGTGGTCGTACTCAACGGTGACCTGGGTCTTGCCGTCGGGACGGAGGTACGGCAGCTGACCGCTCTTGCGGACTTCCGCCAGACGGCGGGCCAGGCGATGGGCCAGCGCGATCGGGAGCGGCATGAGTTCCGGCGTCTCGCGGCAGGCGAAACCGACCATCATTCCCTGGTCGCCGGCACCGAGTTCGGCCTTGCCGTGGCCACGATCCTCGAGTGCATCGTCCACGCCCTGGGCGATGTCCGGTGACTGCTCCTTGACCGACACGAGCGTTCCGCAGGTCAGGTAGTCGAAGCCCCACTCGGCGTTGGTGTAGCCGATCTCTTTGACCGTGTCGCGAACGATGGCCTGGAAGTCCACATACGTCGACGTGCTGATCTCGCCGAGCACCAGAACCAGACCCGTGGTCGTGGCGGTCTCGCAAGCCACTCGAGCGTAGGGGTCCTTGGCCAGAATGGCGTCCAGGATCGCGTCGGACATCTGGTCGCACATCTTGTCGGGATGGCCTTCGGTCACCGACTCGGACGTGAACAGGTATTGCGGGTCGTCGAGAATGCTGGTCATCGTTCTCCCAGGGCGCCTAGCCGGCGCGCGGATGTTTGTTCGTCGGGTGTTGGGCGAAGGTTAGCATGAGAGCGGCCGCCGTCCGCGGGAACCCTGCCCTTGCGCCCCCGGCGCGTGGCTCCTCAGCGAACTGCTCATCTTCACCGCGGGTGATGCAAGGCATGCCCAAGCGACCGTCGACGGAAGCCGACGCCAATCCGCCGGGTATCCCACGCTCGCGAAGAGACCTACTTGCACGGTGGACAAACAGACGGCGCCATCCCGCTCCCTAGCATCACCGCCACTGAAGATGAGTGCGAGACAGGCCTGGTGCGCGCCTTCGGATCACCGCGATACCGACCCAGAACAACGGCTTGCGCACGAGCCTTCGCTTCAGGCCGGTGGTGATTGCGCAGCCGCGACATGTTGTCCCCCGTCGAGTTCAGCTCACGTTCCGTGCTGCCAACACGCCTTGTTAGAGTACGTCTCGTACGAGACTCCGGCCTTGTCTCGGACCTCGTCACCGTCCCGGCCGGTCTTGCGTTCGAAAGCGGTTGGAGCGACGTAGAGAAGAGCCTCGAATTCGATGTCCTTCGGCATCTGCTTGCAATCCCCAAGAACGGAGTCGAAGAACTCAGGGCCGTTCGCAACAACGGCGCAGCGAGAGTAAAGGAAGCCGTCTTCCGAGAGTGAGTCGGGCTCGCCCCACCACACGGTCTCACCGCTTTCGCGAGCCCATGCACGTCCGTCGATGGCATAGAGCTTGAGAGTCAAGGCATTCTGAAACTCAGCTATCTCCGCTTCGGGCAGAGCGGCCAATGCCTTCACGACTGGGGCAACAACCTTCTCGTCGTTGCCCTCGTACTTCCAGTTGAGCTTCGAGATTAGGCCCCAGAAAGTAGCGTCGTCCATCGGCCCCTCCTTGTGTCAGATCACGTCCCGTGCTGCCAGGAGGCAAGGTACTTCACCTGCTCCGGAGTGAGCGGATCCAGGACGATGTCCAGCGCCGCCAGTTTGAGGCGAGCCACTTCGACGTCTATCTCCTGCGGCACGTCGTAGACGCCCTTCGGCAGATCCGCGTGCTTCCTGGCCAGGTACTCGCCGGCGAGAGCCTGATTGGCGAAGCTCATATCCATGACCGAAGCCGGGTGTCCGGCGGCGCAGCTCAGGTTCACGAGCCGGCCCTCGGCCAGGACGTGCAGCCGTTTGCCGCCGACGGTGTACTCGACCACGTTCTCGCGGACTTCGCGGATCTTGTCGCCGGCGAGCTTGGTAAGCCCGGGCAGATCGATCTCACAATCGAAGTGGCCGGAGTTGGCCATGATCACGCCATCGCGCATCTTGGTCATGTGCTCCGGCCGGATGACGTGGATGTCGCCGGTGGCGGTCACGAAGATATCCCCCCACGACGCGGCGTCGCCGATCGTCATGACGAGGTTGCCGTCCATCAGCGCCTCGAGGGCGCGGACCTGGTCGACCTCGACCACCGCGACCTGAGCGCCCATGCCACGGAACCGGGACGCGATGCCCTTGCCGCACCAGCCGTAGCCGGCAACGACGACGTGGCGACCGGCGATCAGGAGGTTCGTAGCCCGGATGATGCCGTCCACAGTGGACTGGCCGGTGCCGTAGCGGTTATCGAAGAGATGCTTGGTCAGCGCCTCATTCACGGCCACGACCGGGTAGCCGAGGGCGTCGTCGGCGGCCATCGCCTTGAGGCGGATGACGCCGGTGGTCGTTTCTTCCGTTCCGGCGAAGATCTCGGCGAGCTGGTCGCGGCGCTCCTGATGGATGAGAGTCACGAGGTCGCAGCCATCGTCCATGGTCATGTGTGGCCGGATGTCCGCTGCAGCGTTCAGATGCCTGTAGTACATGTCGCGGTCGGCGCCGTGGCGGGCGAAAGTCGAGATGCCGTACTCGACGACGAGCGCCGCGGCCGTCTCGTCCTGAGTCGAGAGCGGGTTCGAGGCGCACAGGACCACTTCCGCGCCGCCGGCCTTGAGCGTTCGGACAAGGTTCGCGGTTTCGGTGGTGACATGGAGGCAGGCCGCCAGGCGCAGGCCCTTGAGCGGCTTCTCCTTCTCGAATCGCTGGCGGATCAACCGGAGGACCGGCATCTCTCGCTCGGCCCATTCGATGCGCCGCTTGCCCTCGGCAGCAAGGCTCAGGTCGGCGACGTCATGGCGGGGCAGGTTCGAGTTGCCGCCCGAGCCGGGCGCGGGAGCTGTTTGCGGGTTCGGAATGGCCATGCCGTTCAAGACTCCTTACGAGCGAATATGCGGCGAATCGCTCCCGTCCAGCCGGTCCACGGCAACTCGGAACGATGAATCAGCCGCTCTTCAAATGTCACGTTTACCTGGTATCCAAGCCGCCGATAGGCGGCCAACGCCGGCGGATTATCCGCCCGCACGTTCAGCGCGACCTGGTCGCAGTGCTTCAGCAGCTCCGCGGTGACCGCTCCGGTGACGCCGGTAGCGTACCCGCGTCCGCGAAAATCGGCGTGGGTCATCACGTTTCCGACGACCGCCAGCTTCGCGGCCGGGCTGATGACGTGGGTTCCCGCCGCCGAAACGAGGCGGCCGTTGACCCGAAAGCCGTAGTAGATCCCGTCGCTGATCGCCGTCGCCGGGAGCCACGATGCGAAACCCAGTTGATAGAGGCGGTTGAGTTCGCCGATCTCCACCGGAAGGAGCCGCTGGACGTCCGCCGGGAAGGGCCGAAAATGTTCGGAGTCGACCCACATGCGGACCATTGCAGGCCCTGGGTCCACGCGGTAGCTGGCCGCTATCGCTGCCAGATTCTCCTGTCTGGCAGCCACATATGCGGTCCGGGGCTTGATGACGTCGGCCAGGATCGCCTCTATGCCGGCGTTCTCGCCCATGACGAAGATGGGCTGGGGCGAGTAGCCCGCGTACTGCAAGACGACCGCAATCGGCTTGCCGGCGACAAGCGCAATTCCCCAGCGAGTCCGCAGGAACTCCCGATCGTCAAGGTCGCACAGGGCGTAGGCCGAATACAGCCGGTCCGTCTCGAGGAAGGCTCGCAGCATCGACCGATCGGCCGTCTCCTGGACCACGATCGTCCGGTCACGGCGAGTCAGCGTGATCGATGTCACTTCCCGAACCTCGGGGAATCAGAGTCGCCGCAACCCGAGTCTCTCACCAAACCATCCGTGGATCAGTACTGGATGACGCTCGTGGTCTTGTACTCCTGGAGCCGATCGCGGCCCTTGAGCGACAACAGCTCAACCAGGAATGCCAGCCCAACGATCTTGCCCTGCAGGCGCTCGACGAGTTCTATCGTGCCGCGAACCGTTCCTCCCGTGGCGAGCAGATCGTCGACGATCAGCACTCGCTGGCCGGGCTGGATGGCGTCCTTGTGAATCTCGAGGGTGTTGGACCCGTACTCGAGGGCGTACTCCACCGAGACCGTCTCGCCGGGCAGCTTGCCGAGCTTCCGCACGGGGATGAGTCCCGCGTGAAGCTGATAGGCAATGGGACCGCTGAAGATGAAACCGCGCGACTCCATCCCCACGACCAGATCGACCTCCAGATTGCGGTACGGTTCGATCATCAGGTCTATGGCGTTCTTGTAGGCCGCCGCATCCTTGAGCAGGGTTGTGATGTCGTAGAAGAGAATGCCCGGCTTGGGGAAGTCGGGAATCTCGCGGATCTTGGCGCGCAGCTCCTCGGCTGACATGTCGCGGCGGTCCTCCGGCAAGGGCGGCTGGGTTCGGCAGGCGAAGTCTACCGCAGCGCCAGACCAGTCCGAGCGGCCAGACGGTCAGCTCGCGGACGGGCTGGCGCTCCTGGATGGAGATGTCGCGGGCGGGGCAGTTCCATTGAGTATCGCGACCAGCTGGGCATCGATGGCGGGACCCAGGGTGGCCGCGAATGTGGCGGTCAGGTGGTGCGCGTCGCGCCACACGATCATGTTGTTGATCACGGCGGGGCAGCTGCCCGTTCCAGGGCAGATGGCATCGTTGAGGATGATCAGCCCGGCACCTGTAGCCTTTGCGGCCGTCCTCTCACGCGACCCCATCGACGATCCGAAACCGACAGAGCGCGCAAAGGAGCACTTCCTGTAGTCGGACAAGTGGGAAGAGAGGCAACTGGGCACATTGACGTTGGTGGGGAGGGGCGGATCCTGAATGATCACGACCTTCGTCTGAGCCGGGATCTTCTGGATCTGCCTGGTCAGGGCCGCTCCGTCCGCGGCCAGATTGTCGCGGGCTCCGTTGGCCGGGTAGATCCAACGGCTCATCGAGATGAGCACCAGGTTCGGCGGGTTCTTCTGGAGTCTGCTGATGACGGTGTTGTTCCAGGTGGTGCATTCAGGGTAGAGGCGCCTCGGAGCCGGCACCGGAATGTCGAGTGCCATGTCCAGGAACGAGCAATCGATCTTGAGGTACGGGATCAGTTTCCAACCATGGGCCATGGCCACCGCATTTACTCCGGGGAACAGGGCCGAGGCGTGGGAGTCCCCGATCAGGGCAACGGTGTAGGTCCCGCTCGTCTTGCCGTAGACGCACTTGCTGCTTGGCGTGGTCGCCGAGGCGAACCCAAGGCAGTGACCGTTCCACGGCGCTTCATAATCCGTGGCGGCCTTGCCGAGTGTGGGTCGCAGCGCGTTGGTCACGGCAAACGACGTGGGCTGGCCCGGAGTCGGGGTCGGGGCAAGGGCCGTGGTCCACTGCGGAGTGGGAGTCGCCGCGGGAGTCGGGCTTGGCGTGTCGCCCGGGGCAAGCGTCACGGTTGGTGACGGAGTCGGCGTCACAGGAATGTCCGTGGCCGCCGCGATTGGCGTTGGCGACGAATCATCGGAGCCATTCAGGTTCGCCAGCGCAGATTGCGCTCCAAAGTCGAGAGTGGTTCCGATGGCAGCGACGATCAGCATCACGGCGACTCCCGCCGCGACGACCCTGCTCGGCCGCGGAAGCGGGATGATGCCTCGTCGGAACGGCTCTTCGACCAGCAGCCAGCTCGCGGTAGCGACGGGAATGGCGAGAAGCGCGAGGACAATCGCCTGATTCTGCGAGAGCGGCTGCCAGGGCGACCCATTCAGGTACAGACCGCCGAGGATCAGAAGCGGCCAATGCCACAGGTACAAGGAGTAGCTGATCTTGCCGAGGAACCTGACCGGCGGCAGACGCAGCAGAACGCCGGGTCCGGTCCTCTGGGCGCCGGAAGCGATCAGAAGGACGCCGGCGACCGTCGGGACGAGTGCCGCCATGCCCGGGTAGAGGGTTGTTGTCGAATCGATGACGAAGGCCGCCGTGATGAGGCCCGCCAGGGCGCCCCAACCGGCGAAGGCGAGGACGTACCCAAAGGCGCCCCGGATGGCGCCCGGCAACCTGTCAAGCGAACCGGCGCCGATCGCGAGCAACCCGCCCGCGGCCAGCTGCCAGGCGCGAGTCGGGAGCAGGTAGAAAGCCGTCGATGGCGAGGAGTTAGTGATGACCAGGCTGGCGATGAACGACGCCACGGCGATGACCACCAAGGCCACGGTCGCGCCGGCGCGAGGGAACTTCCAGGCCACGATCGCGAGTACGGCGGGCCAGACGAAGTAGAACTGCTCCTCCACGCCGAGCGACCAGAAATGGAGGAAGGGCGAGAAGCTGACGGGATTGAAGTAGTCGATGGTCATCGCGAACCGGATGTTCGCGATCGACAGGGCCGCAGATGCCCCGTCCTCCATCACCGCCGACCGATCCACGAGGGTGACCAGCAGATAGGACAACGGGATCGTGATCAGCAGGACCACGGCGGCTGCAGGCAGGATGCGCCGGACGCGCCGGGCGTAGAACTTGGAGAAGCTGATCTTCCCGGTCCGTTCCCGTTCGCGGATCAAGAGGCCTGTAATGAGGAAGCCCGAAACGACGAAGAACAGGTCGACGCCGATGAAGCCGCCGGTCAGCTGATGAGAGGCCTGGGACAGCAACCCGGCATGAAACAGCACGACGAGCGTGACGGCAATGCCGCGGAGGCCCTCGATGTCCGGGCGGAAGCCCTCCTTCTCGCCCGCACCGCGCTTCGACTTCTGATGCGCGACGCCCGATATCGCCTTTTCCGTTCTTTGCATCCAACGTCCTTCCGGTGTCGCCGTGGCCCGGGTGCGACGGAACGGACCGGCTTCCGGTGACGGACCCCTCGCCGGGGCCCGGCCCGCGATCCTTTGCCAGGCGGGGCCGCGCATAGGTTACGCGATCAAGGGGTGTTTGGGGTCGAGTCCGGGCCGCGCTACTCCGGACGCCCTTGCGCGGCGGCGGCCCGCTCGCGCTGCAGACGCTGCTCCTCTGCCGCCGGGAGCAGACGCGCGACCACCGTCTGGGCCACACTCCAGGAACGCGCCGCATCTCGTGGCAGTCGGATACGAGCCTGATTCGAGCCGAAACGGACGACGTCGCGGCCCATGGAGGCGAGAGCGCGCATTGCCGCCGCTCTCGACAGCGTGCCGAGCCGGACCACGAGATCTCCTTCCTCCCGCGAAATCGATGCGATGCCGGCGGTCTCGGCGGCCATTCGCAACTCCACGACTTCGAGCAGCCGAAGAACGGGCTGCGGCAGCGGCCCGAACCGGTCCACGAGTTCCTGTCGGAACGAGGCCAGCTCGCCGGCGGTCCGGACACGCCCGAGGCGCCGGTACAGTTCCAGCTTCTGCGAGGTCTCCGGCACGTACTCATCCGGAAGGTGGGCGTCGACCGGCAAATCGACCGTCGCGCCCGGCCGTTCGATCTCGGCCGGGCGGCCTTCGAACTCGGCCTTCTGCTCTTCGACCGCTTCGGCCAGGAGGCGCGTGTACAGGTCGAAGCCGACGGCGGCGACATGGCCGTGCTGCTCGGCCCCGAGGATGTTGCCGGCGCCGCGGATCTCGAGGTCGGACAGGGCGATCTGGAAGCCGGCGCCCAGCTCCGAGGCGTTGAAAATGGCCTGCAGCCGCTTACGGGCCACATCCGACAGCTTCTCGCGACGTCGATAGAGCAGATACGCATAGGCGCGGCGCGACGACCGGCCGACTCGGCCGCGAAGCTGATAGAGCTGGGCCAGACCGAGGGTGTCGGCGCGATCGATGACGATCGTGTTGGCATTCGGGATGTCCAGGCCGGACTCGATGATCGTGGTGCAGACCAGAACCTCGGTCTCGCCGTCGGCGAACCCGATCATCACCTTCTCGAGGCTGCCCTCCGGCATCTGGCCGTGGCCGACCGCAATTCGAGTTCCGGGCAAAAGCTGGCGGAGCTGTTCGGCCTGGGCCTCGATGGTCTCGACGCGGTTGTGGACGAAGAAGACCTGACCGCCGCGGTCCAGTTCGCGCAGGATGGCGTCGCGGACGAGCCCGGTTGAAGCTTCCGCGACACGTGTCTGGATCGGCAGGCGGTCCTCCGGCGGCGTCTCGATCAGCGACAGGTCGCGGACGCCGGCGAGAGCCAGATTGAGGGTGCGCGGGATCGGCGTGGCGGAGAGAGTCAGGACATCCACTTCGCGGCGCAGCTTCTTGAGCCGCTCCTTTGCCGCCACGCCGAAGCGCTGCTCCTCATCCACCACGACCATCCCCAGGTCGCGAAACCGGACATCCTTGCTGAGCAGGCGATGCGTCCCGATGACGAGATCCACGGAACCGGCCGCAAGACCGGCGATCGTCGAATCCTGCTCCTTGGCCGGAACGTAGCGCGACAGCAGCCGGACCGTGACCGGATACGCAGCAAATCGCTGGCTGAAGGTGGAAAAGTGCTGGGCCGCGAGCACGGTCGTGGGAACGAGCACGGCTACCTGCTTGCCGCCCTGGATAGCCTTGAAGATGCCGCGCAGCGCCACCTCCGTCTTGCCGTAGCCGACGTCACCGACGACGAGCCGGTCCATCGGCCGGCCGGCCTCCATGTCGAGCTTGACCTCGGCCACGGCTCGAAGCTGGTCGAGCGTCTCCTCATACGGGAAAGACATTTCGAGTTCCTGCTGCCAGGGCGTATCGGCCGGGTAGGCGAAGCCGGGCGCGGAGGCGCGAGCGGCGTAGATCTCGAGCAGCTCTTTGGCGAGGTCCGTGACGGCCCGCTTGACCCGCTGCTTGGTCCGAAGCCACTCCGCGCCGCCGAGCTTCGACAGGGCCGGGTTCTCCCCGCCCGAGTAGCGGCTGATGCGGTTGATCTGTTCGACCGGAAGGAAGATCTTGTCCGTGCCGGAGAAACTCAACTCGAGGTAGTCGCGCTCGTCGCCGGCGGCGCCGCGGCGAAGCATCCGCTCGTATCGGGCGATGCCGTGGTCGACGTGGACGACGAGGTCGCCCTGGGTCAGCCGCTCCAGCACGTCCCGCGGGACGACGCGTCGGAGTGCCTTGGGGCGCCGGACTCGGACGGAACCGAATAGCTCGCGGTCCGTCACGAGAGTCAGACCATCCGGACCTTCGGAGAAACCGCCGTTGAGGCTTCGCCCGATGAGGGTGCGAGTGCCCGGCGGCGGCGCGTCCACGATCCGCTCCACGACGGCGGTCGGCAGACCCTGCTCGTTCAGCAGATCCGCCAGCCGAGGCGCCTGATCCGAAGCAAGCACCACGCGACTGCCTTCGGCGGCCCAGGCTTTTACGGTCTCGGCCAGCCGCCCCGTACGGGCCGGCGGCAACGAGGGCTCACGCCAGCCGAACAGATCGCCCATCGGCGTCCCGCCGCCGGTCGGTGCTGCCGCCTCCGACTCCCAGGTGAGTTCCAGCGTGCGGCCCCGCAAGAGCCTGGACTTCCAATCACGGGGACTCAGGTAGGCCTCGGGCCACTGCGCGGGAAGGTCGCCGGCGGCGGCCAGTTCGTCACGGCGCTCCTGCGCCTGGCGCCACAGGAAATCGGCCGAATCTGCGATGTCGCCGGGTTCGTCCAGTACCAGGAGCGTTCCGGCCGGAATGTGGTCCAGGCCGGTGGATGGGCACAGGACGGCCGCCCAGATCTCGGCAGCATCGCCGGTCTCGAGAACGCGCGCCGCCGCACCGAGATCGTGGGTGTGGCCGGAGTGAGCGCCGAGTTCGCCGGTGCCGGCGTGGACTCCCTCCTCGAAGCGGGCCAGGTCCGCGACGAGCCGCTCGGGCAATTTGGCCCGGCCTGGGAGACGGGAGACATGGGCTCGGATCTCGGCCACTCCGCCGGGGGGGACGAGGAACTCACTGGCGGGGAGCAGGACCACTTCATCCACCGGGCGGAGGCTGCGCTGATCCGTTGGGTCGAAGACGCGCATCGAGTCGATCTCGTCGCCGAACAACTCGATGCGGATTGGCAGGGGGGCGGCAGAAGGAAAGACGTCCACGAGTCCGCCGCGCCGGGCAAACTCGCCGCGACCGGCAACTTCCAGCACCGGTTCGTAGCCGAGGGCGAGGAGCTCGTGGAGCAGCTGGTCCTGGTGGATTCGGGCGCCCATGCGAAGCCGGCGTGGCTCGGCGGGCAGCTCCTCTGGGTCCAGGGTGTGCTGTAGAAGCGCCTGGACACTCGCCACGAGAACGCGGGCACTACCGGACCGCCATGCGGCCAAAGCGGCGACGCGGGCCGCGGTCTCGTCCCTGACCAGCTCGCTGCGCTCGTAGGCCAGGGCGGTCCGGGGCTCGAGGACTGCGACCGCCTCGGGGTCGCCGAGCCACGCCTGCAGCTCCTCGGCGACACGGTCGCCTATCTCGGCATCGCGAGCTATCCAGACGAGCCGCTCCCCCATGACGGCCGGAGCGACGGGGCGAGCGACGGCACCGGCCGCGTCCACTGCCGGTGCATCGCCGATTGCCAGGGCCGCTGCCAGGTATGACTTGGCTCCGTGCGGGACCGCGGCAAGAGCCGCGTGCCTCCCTCCGGCAGGGAGTGGCCCGCCTTCCGCCCCGAGCCAAGACCGCAACGACCCGAAGGCGCCACTGGCGTGAAGCAGCCTCGGCAGCACATGCAGATCCGGTAGCTTGCGGGCCGTGGATCCCGATCCGGTACCGGCGGCAGCGGCCGCGCTGCTTGCGGCCGCGCGGGCCGTTTGAGCGGCCTGGTAGGCGGCCTTGATCTCCTCGTCGACGTGGCGTTCCTTACCCCGCCGGCCGCGCAATTCCGGCGCGGCAGGCGGATTGCCGCGCCGGATCGGTGCCTCGCCCGGCTCGCCGTCAACCGCGAACTCCCCGTCGCCGTCTGCATCTTCCGGTTTGTCGGGCCGCCCCAACCCGTCTTCGCCCAGCGGGTCGGCATCTCCACTCAGGGCCGCTTCGATCTGGCGACGCAGAGAGCGGCCTCCGCGAACGTTCACTCGCCGCCTTCCGGTGGCTTGGACTTGCGCCAGCCCGTCCTGGTGCGCCGAATCCCATCGGACCCGGGCGGGCCATCGATGGCACCCGGAGGCGCCGACCGATCGTCATCGGCGGGACGCAGCTCGAAGGCGTTGAAATGGTTCGCGGCCTTGTTCGTGCCGTCGCGAGCCCACGCTTCGACGGCGTCGGCGGCGGCGTCCAGCAACTCCGAGAGCCGGGTCTTCTCGCCTCTGGCGAACTGGCTCAGGACGTGATCGATCGCGTCGCGACCAGGTTCCCCTATCCCAACCCGAAGCCGGCTGAACTGCTCGTTGCCCAGCTCCTCGATGATAGAGCGCAGGCCGTTGTGACCGCCGGCACTACCGCCCTCGCGGAACCGAAGCTTGCCGAAGGGCAGGGCGAAGTCGTCGCACACGACCAGCATCTCGACCAGTGGAGCGTGCTCGCGGGCCAGCACCTTGCGCACCGCCAGCCCCGACTCGTTCATGAACGTCAGCGGCTTGACCAGAACCAGGTCCAGGCCACGGAATCGGCCCTGGACAATGGCGGATGCGTCGCGCGTCCGGCCCTTCCCGTTCCAGCCGGCACGATCGGCCAGCCGATCGAGGACCATCCAACCAATGTTGTGGCGCGTCTTCTCGTACTGAGCGCCGGGATTGCCAAGGCCAACGACGATCTTCACGGCTGCTCCGATGGTCCGCCGCGCTCACGCGCGACACGCAAAACTAGCCCTTGTCGGACTCCCGAGGGCCTGCACGGATGGTATCAGGCGCCGGCTAGATGGCCTTTCGGGTGCGGGCGCGCATCGCATAAGCGTTTCACCGATTGACCGCCGCGGCCCAATGCCCGATCCTGGCGGCCATGAGTACAACAAGCCCTTCGAAGCTCACGGCCCACATGGTGTCCGTCTGGCGAGACGACTCACTGGCAGGAGTGGCACTCGCGGAACGCGACGACTCCTACGGCTGGAACCTCGTCTTCGAGCGGGCGCTGGCCTTCACCGATGCGGATCGCAAGGCCGGCCAGGACACGTACTGCATCACCAACGAAGCTGGCGTGGCGGTCTACGGCGGTGTGACCAGGTGGTCCATCGCCGGCAAGGATCTCACGCTCTCTCTGGACGACAAGACCTCCGGAGATCTGGGTCTGGCGCAGCAGCTGACCATCGAGCTGGCCTTCGCGACGGCCTCGGTCACAGGACTCGACACTGCACTGGCAGAGATCCTCGCCCCAACGCGGTAGCGCAGGCAGTCTCGGCAGTCCGAGAATCGCGCCGCCCTCGATGCAAGGCCCAACCCGAGATCGAGCCTATACGGTGTGTGTGCCGTCGCGGCCTTCGCCGTGCCCCAGCCCCGCGAGAACGTGCCGCTCCATCGCCCTCATCCCGGCTTCCTCCACGGGTTCGGCGTGATCCCAGCCACAGATGTGCAATGTGCCGTGAACCGCAAGGAGTAGCAGTTCGTCCACGGCGCTCCATCGCACGTCTCCCGTCTGCCCGCCGCGACCTTCTTCGGCCTGGGCCACCGCCCGCTCGACGGAGACGATGATGTCGCCCAGATGGGCCCGCAGGCCGGGCGGGAGGGCGAATGCCTGCCTGAGAGCCGCAGCCACCCACGGGTCGCGCTGGAGAACTACGCCTCGCTCATGAGCCGGGAATGCTTCGGGCGGGAAGAACGGGAACGAAAGGACGTCCGTGGCGCCGGACGATCCCATATGCATCGCGTTCAGCTGGGCGAGTTCGCTGTCGGCCGACAGAACCACACCAATCGAGGCCGGGCCGGGAGCTCCGGCGATCTCGAGGGTTGCCCGGACGGCCGCAGCGACTCGATTCCGCGAGGCGACGTGGGACACGCCCGGCCGGATTGTCACGTCGATCCGGAAAGGCGGCAGATAGATGGAGGAGCTGGCTCCCTCGCCGGCATCGGCCGGAGTCCCGGCATTGCCGACCATCGGCGCCTCCGCCGAATCGCCGGTCAGATCCACGCGCTCATCGGCACGGGTCATGTGTTGGCGCTCTGCCGAGGCAGGCTGTCCTCGTGTTCCGCCATCTCCGAGTGCCTCCTCTGCTAGCGCTGACCTTTTTCGCGCCGCGACTCGAGCTCGACCACCTTGTTCTGCGGATATGCGATCCGCTGGTGATACATGCCCAAGAGCTGCCCGACGAATGCTTCGTGGATCTTCTCGAGATCGCGAATGGTGAGGTCGCACTCGCTCAGCTGACCGTCGCCCAATCGCTCCTGAATGATCTGGCTGACCATGGCTCGTATTGTGGCCTCATCGCGACTCGAGAGTGAGCGCACCGAAGCCTCAACGCCGTCTGCCAGCATAAGGATCGCAGCCTCGCGCGATTGCGGCTTGGGGCCGCTGTGGCGGAAGCGTCGCTGATCGACCGAGTCGGCGGCGGCCCGACCGGCGGCGGTCTTCTCGCCGCCGAACGGCCGTGCCGCATCTTCGCGGGCCTTGCCGTATACGTAGCCGAGGATCGCCGTGCCGTGGTGCTGAGGGATGAACGCGATCAGCGGCTTGGGCAATCGAGCCCTGTTCGCCAGATCCACACCATCGCTGACGTGCTGGCGCAGGATCGTCGCCGAGTCCTTGGGGTCGAGCTGATCGTGAAGGTTGTCGCCGCTAGCCTGGTTCTCGATGAAGGCGATCGGGTTGGCGAGCTTGCCAATGTCGTGATAGTAGGCTGCGGCACGGACCAGGAGTGGATCCGCCCCGATTGCCGACGCGGCCCGCTCGCCCAGGTTGCCGACCATTAGTGAATGGTGGTACGTGCCGGGAGTCTCGGTGAGCAGGCGGCGGAGGAGCGGCTGGGACGGATTGGCGAGTTCGAGCAGCTGTGAGCCGGTGAGGATCCCAAACAGGTTTCCCAACAGCGAGAAGCTGCCGAGCGTGACCACCGTGGCAATCAGGGCTCCGGCCGCGGCGGCCGCAGCCAGCTGAAGCATGCCCGTCATGTCGTGCTGGCCCAGCATGGCGAAAACGCCGATCACGGAGATGCCGGTGACCGCCACGGCCAGTCCCGCTTCGACAAAGAAATGCTGCCGCTCGCCCTTGCGGACGGCCAGAATCCCCGCGAAGCCACCCAGGAAGACATACGCGGTCATCTCGACCGACGAACCGCTCACGGGGCCCGCAAGGACCGCCAGCAAGGCGATCGTGACGATACCCACGTCCGAGTCGAGCAAGAGGGTCAGGAGCATGCCGGCGGCGGCGGTTGGCATCACATATGGCAGCCAGGCTCGGCCACCGGGCAGCTTCACTGCTAGAACCGCCAGCACGAAGATCATCCCGATCAAGATCAGCGTTCGGCTGCGAGCCCAGTACTCAGGCCGGAACCGCCACAGCCAGCCCAGCAGAAGACCGGCGACGACGGCGCCGAGCAACATCCACGCCCCCGACTTGCCCCAATCGACACCCGATTTGTCGAGACCGAAGTAGCGGATCTGGACCATGTCCGATTCGGAGATGACGTGGCCCTGATCGACGAGCACCTGGCCGGCCCTCAGCGTGTCCTTGCGGTTGTTGGCCGGGTCCGCGGCGGCCTGGTCCCGCGCCTGTTGAGTCAGCGCGGCGCTGTAGACGGAATTCGTCACGAACATCGGGGCAGCGATGGCTGCCACGAGATGTTGCTCCGTCGAACTGAGGCCGGTGGGCATGTTTTCGCCGGCAAGAGTGGACTGCTTCCTTGCCAGGTCCGCATCTCGTATCTCGAGCGCCTCGCCCGCACCGAGCACGGTCATGGCTGCCGCCTCAACAGCAGTCCAGCGCGCCGGTTCGAGGCCCAGAAGAGTGGTCCGGTCCCCAAACGGCAGGAAGGGCAGGGCCGTGGGGAGGGCGGTCTGCAGGGCTGTCTGCCTGGCCGCCGCGGAATTGGATGCTGCGAACGCGACGTCAAGAGGCCGCAACGCGCTCTGCAATGTGGCCACCTGCGTTGCCGCGATCGAGGATGCCTTGTCCGGCGTGTAGTCGTACCGCTCCGTGACCAGGGCCGCGGCAGCATCCTGGGCTGCCTTGGTCTCAACCGGATTGGCGATCGTGGCGTCTCGCGGAGCCTTGATTGCCGAGCCTGCGACCGCGCCCGCCGCGTAGCCGGGGCTCGTCGGCGTCAGGTCGCCGGCAGTGCCGGCGGCGAGAGCGACGATGATTGGGACGGCTGCGAGAATCAGTCTGACGACGTCCCTGCGGCCGAACGAACCGGGACGTTCGTGCGGCTCCCTCATCACGGGAGCGCCGTCACGATCCGGCGGGGTTGGCCGCCAGCAGCTGCGTCACCAGTTGGCTGACAACCTTCCCGTCCGCGCGGCCGCGAGTCTTTGGGGAGAGCCAGCCCATGACCTTGCCCATGTCGCGCGGCGACGCGGCGCCGGTCTCGGCAATAGCCTCTTCGACCAGCGCCCGCAACTCAGCTTCCGAGAGAGGCAAAGGCATGAACTCGGAGACGACCGCGATTGCGGCATCTTCCTTCTCGACGAGGTCGGCCCGACCACCGGCCCGGAACGTCTCAACGGATTCGTTCCGGACTTTGAGCTCTTTGGTCAGGACGCCGAGCATCTCATCGTCCGTGAGCGCACGCCCGTGCGTCGTTTCCTTTTCGGCTTTCTGGACGGCCGCCAGCACCATGCGCAGCGCATCGCGACGCGTGGCGTCACTGGACCTCATTGCGGCCTTCAACTCTTCGTCGAGTCGATCGCGGAGGGACACCGGTGTGGCACCTCGGGGCGGGTTGCGCGCTCAGCGTGTGAACGCGCACCCAATCGACGGCGTGACGGTCTGTCTAGCTCGCCTGCTGACGAGCGACCTTCTTGCGCTTCGCTTCCTTGCGCTTGCGCTTCACGCTCGGCTTCTCGTAGTGCTCGCGGCGACGGGCCTCGGCCAGGATGCCGCTCTGCTGAATCTTCTTGTTGAACCGGCGCAGAGCACTCTCGAAGCTCTCGTTCTCACCCACACGAACTTCTGCCAATCCGGAAATCACCTCCTTCGGACCTGGATCGCGATCGCGGTCCGAATGCCACGCCCAGAGCGCGCACAGAACCACCCACGATCAGGGCTCGCGGAGTGTAGCCCGGGTCCCGCCGGGTTGTCTACCGACCCGATGGCGCAGGCCGCAATTCAGCCTCGCACCCGGCGCCCAAGGGCCTAGACTGGCTCGGCCGGCCCTGGGATCGGCGATGCTGTGGGCGCACTCGAGAGGTGCCGCTTCGCTACCCTGTTCGGCCCGTAGCAGCAAAGGGGAACCAGCATGACCCGCTCATCTGGCAGTCGATTCTCGCCGGCACCGGCCATCGGCCTCGCCGGCTTCCTGATCGTAGCGACGCTCGCCGGTTGCACCGGTTCGCAGTCAACTGCCACGCCGACGACCGTCGCCACGGCGACGTCCACGCCCGCTCCAACCCCGACGCCGACTCCGACGCCGACGCCGACTCCGGCGCCTACTCCGACGCCGACGCCCTCTCCAACGCCTTCCCCAACGCCGTTGAAGCCGCCTGCCGCTCCCACCAACTTGAAGTCATGGGCGGTCAACGTGGCCGGCGATCCGATTGGCGGATACGTGGCCCTCCACTACTCGTGGACGAAACCCGCAGGGCAGGTCGACGGCTACTACCTCAATGCGGTGTGGTTCGATGAGGACCCGGGTCCGGCGCTCTCACCGTGCAAGTCCAGCTGGAAGAAGCTGGCGGCCTCCGTGACGACCCATCAGGAAGGGGTCCAGAACGGCACGTATCGCGTCTTCCTGTGCGCCTACAACAAGGCGGGCAAGTCGCCTACGGTCATGATCCACGAACCCTAGGGTCGAACCGGCATTCGCTGGGGCAGCCCACAGAGGCGAAACAGTTCGGCGCGTCGGCCCGACGCGCCGAAGAAGCGGCGGCTCGGCGCGGCTCCGGCGCGCAACCTAGAAGGGCACCTGGTGCCAGGTCCGGCCGCCGTCGTTCGTCACGAATACGGTGGTTCGGCCGGCACACGAGTCGGGACTCGTCTGCTGGACCTGTGGTTCGCCGGAGCGGGCGGCGGCGGATCCGCTGATCTGGCAAGAAGCGGGTTCGTAGACCCGCAGGACGCCGCGCTGACCGTCCCACCATCGCATCGCGGTCACGTTTGAGAAGCCGGGGCCGGGCATGGCATTCCAGGTCTGGCCGCCGTCGAACGTCTCGACCAGCCGGCCTTCGGTGGCGCCCGCCGCCGAGTTGTCCATCTGGGCGATCCAGTGGTCGAGCC
Organism: Chloroflexota bacterium; assembly: GCA_003156975.1. GTDB lineage: Bacteria > Chloroflexota > Limnocylindria > Limnocylindrales > CSP1-4 > Fen-1039. Next base: position 41,108 of record PMIE01000086.1, read on the forward strand.
CGACGGCAGACATCGCCGTCAGACGATCAGGCAAGTTGAGGGAGTAGGCCAGCGACCACGTCGTGCCGTCGTCCGTGCTTTCGAACACGGCCGCCCTTTGTGTCCGGTCGCCACCGTTCTTCGGAACGAACTCCACGAAGAGCCGCATCTGACCTGGCACAGTCACAAGGGTCGTCGCGTCAAGGCTCACCTCGGACGGGTCTGTCGGCAGGCTGGCGATCTTCCATGTTCGGCCGCCGTCCAGAGTCAGCCATGTCTTGACCTCACCGAGGTGCAGCTCCGATGTCGGGGCCGAGTCGGCAGTCGAGTCGAAGCTGAAGGCGTACCCAACCGCGTTGCTCATCCACTTCGTCGGAGGCTCAAACGATCCAATGCAGGAACTGGGAGTGAGTTCGGACCAGGTGGCGCCGCCATCGTCCGTCATCGACATCTCGCATGTCTCTGTTCCACTGATGCCTCCATCGGAGATGGAAACCCAGACCTGGCCGTGGCTCGTGTCGAGGAAGTGGAACGATGCGTTCGCGAACTCGCCCACACCTGGCGTAACCGAACCAACCGATGCAGGGTTCCATGTACCCCCGCCGTCGCTCGTCCGATAGACGCCGATCTCGGTCGCGGCTCCCTCGGTGATTCTCAACGCCCAGCCGTGCGAGGCATCAGCGAAGTCGGCCTGGTAATACGGGGCCTCGTACGGCATCTGGCGCGGTTCCGACCACGTGACACCGCTGTCGAGCGAGACCCGTAGGCCCTCGTTCTTGGCGTAGGTGAAGATGCCTCCGTCGGCGGTGACGTCCAGCAAATCGACATCTGCGGCACCCGCGGACGCCGGACGAAGCGGGAACGTGGGTCCGGACGTAACCGCCGGGTCCACGGCCCGGACCGGCCCTACGGTCGGTGCCGATCCCGTTCCGGCGCCACTGCTCCGGCTCATCCATACGAATGTAGCGGCGACCAGCGCGACGACCAACGCCGTCGATCCCAGTCCCAAGGCAAGACCGCCAAGGCCGCTCAGAAATCGGAAGCTGGGCCGCCGGCTGCTCCCGACGCTCGCTTGCTCCGACATTCGCTCCACCCTCTCGCGCAAGTACTCAGGGGCGACCGGCGGCACGATGGTTCGGTGCAGCTCCGCGCGGAGTTCGGTTTCCAGGTCGCGATCGAAATCGATGTCTTTCATCGGGCATCCTCCAGCCGCGGCCGCATGGACCGAAGCGCATAGTGGAGGCGGGACTTGACGGTGCCCGAGGGCACGTCAAGCCGGGCAGCGATCTCATCCACGCTGAGATCCGCCCAGTAGCGCAGGATCACCACGATCCTGTGGTCGGCGTCGAGGCGAGTGACGGCGCGTGAGATAGCGTCGCTGGCGGAGACATGTCCGCTGGCGTCGGCGACCGCCGGCTCGCCCAATTCCGTCAACGGCCGTATGCGCTCACGAGCACGCCTCCGCAGCCGCAAGCGACATTCGTTGACGAGGATTCGACCGAACCAGGCATCGAAGCGGTCCGGGTCGCGCAAGCTCCGGCGATTGCGCCAGGCCGACGCGAAGGCTTCCTGTGTGGCGTCGTCGGCATCTCCTGAGTCGCCGAGAATCGCCCAAGCGAGCCGGTAGGCGGAGTCGATGTGGCGCCGAGTCAGCGCGGCAAACGAGTCGTCGCCGGTTTCGGTCGCCACTAATCTCCTCCACTCAATCACTGCGGGTGCGGTTGTTCGCTCCATGACATATACGAGTACCGGGACTCGCCGTTCGTTCATCCGATCTTGGCCCAGGAAGGACCTCGGCTCGGGCATTCGCTACGATTGTGCCGATGGAACGATTGAACAGCCTGCTCGACATCATCGACCAGGGCGAGAGCCGCTACGGCGATCGCTTTGCCTACAGCATGCGCGGCAACAGCGGATCGACAGAACGCTGGACGTACCGGGAGCTCAACCGGCGCAGCCGGATCATCGCCTGGCGTCTGCGACAGCTCGGGCTGAACGCCGGTGATCGGCTGCTGGTCTGGGCGCCGTCCAGCCCGGCCGTGCCCGCCCTCTACTTCGGCGCAATGCGGGCGGGCGTGGCGCTGGTGCCTCTGGATCTGCGGATGTCACCCGGGGCGATCGTGCGGATCGTGGCTCGGGCAGATGCGGGCCACTTGATCCTCGGCACCGGCCGCGACACGCCGGACCCTGCCGATGCCGGCCTGGAGCACTTCCCGTCGTCGGTGGTCGAGCGCCTCGCCGAAGATCCGGATGAGACCTTCCCCGTCGACTGGGAGGCTCAGGTGAATGCCTGGCCCCGGCCTCAGGGTAGCGATGTAGCGGAGATCATCTTCACGTCGGGGACGACCGGCGAGCCAAAGGGCGTCGTCCTGACTCACGCCAACTTCATCGGCACCGTCGATGTTGCTCATGCCGTGCTGCCGGAACAAGAGCATCGCGCCGTATCGCTCCTTCCGCTGTCACACCTGCTCGAGCAGGTGACCCTGATCTTCTATGCCATGACCGTCGGCGCCCATGTCCTCTATGTGCGGAGCCGCAATCCGAGAGTCATATTCGAGGCGATCCGCGACCACCGCACGACGACGCTGGTTGTCGTGCCTCAGATAATCGATCTCTTCTGGGCGGCCATCGAACGGGAGGTGGCATCCGGCGGGAAGCAGGGCCTCTTCGCTCGATCGCGCCAGCTGGGACGGCGGCTGCCCTACCCGCTTCGGCGGCGGCTCTTCACCCAGGTCCATCGCCAGCTCGGTGGCTCTCTGGGTCTGATCGTGTCCGCGGCCGCTTTCCTGCCGCCCGCTCTGCAGCAGTCCTGGGAAGACCTCGGTGTGGTCGTCATGCAGGGCTACGGAGCGACGGAATGCGGTGTCACTTCCGTGACGAGCCGGGAGGATCACGGTCTGGGCACGGTCGGGCGAACCATTCCGCCCATCAACGTGAAACTCGCCGGCGATGGGGAGGTCCTCGTTTCGGGGCCTACGGTCTTCAGTGGCTACTGGCGCGACCCGGTCGGGACGGCCGCCGCATTCACGCCGGACGGGTGGTACCGGACGGGCGACATCGGGCGGCACGACGACGAGGGCCACCTGATTCTGATGGGCCGCAAGAAGGACATCATCGTCCTGCCCAACGGCCTCAACGTCTACCCGGAGGACGTCGAGAACGCGATCAGAACTGCCGGCCTGCGCGATGCCGTCGTCGTTGAAACGATTCCCGGTCGGATCGAAGCCGTGGTCCTGGCCCCCGGAGCGCCGGTTCTGCCTCAGCCGAACGAGCCGGCCGACGCAACGCGCGCCCCCGAGCTGGAGGATCCGCTCCGAGTGCGAGGCGAGATCGACGCCGCGATCAAGGCCGCAAACCAGACGCTGGCCGTGCATCAGCGAGTGGCTGCCTGGCGGCTGTGGTCGGACGCCGATTTCCCGCGCACTCACACCTACAAGGTGCAGCGGGACCGCGTCCGTGCCTGGGCGGTCATCGAGGAACCGCTCCCCGTTCGCGAGGAAGGCCACTCTCTTGCGGGCGACGACCGGATTGGCAAGTCGTAGGGGCCTGATCAGCCGGGAGGCCAGGCCATGCGCCGGCCACCGAGCATGTGGACGTGCAGGTGATCCACGGTCTGACCGCCGTTGCGGCCGACGTTGACGACGAGCCTGTAGCCGTCCTCGGCGATCCCTTCGCGCTTCGCCACCTCCGCGCCGACCGCGAAGATCTTGCCCATCAGATCGTGATCTGCCTTTGTAAGGTCGGCGGGCGAAGCAACGTGCTTCCGCGCCAGCAGGAGGATGTGGGTAGGAGCCTGGGGCGAGATGTCTCGGATCGCAAACACCGAGTCATCGGCATAGACCTGGCTGGAAGGCAGCTCGCCGGCGACGATGCGGCAGAACAGACAGTCGGACGACATGGCGCTCCCCGGTGATCTGAGTCGGCGATGGTAGCCGCGTCGATCTTGCAACTTGCCGGCCGATTTCGCCAGTAAGATTACTGGGTGGGCCATGGCGGAAGAGCGCAACGAGGGAGAGCCACGAAGATGAACTCGGCAGCCGCGAAGCCGAATAGACGGATCCGGCTTCTGGCAGCCATCGGTTTGGTTGCCATATTGGGCAGCGCGGCGGTTGGTTCGGTCGCTGTGGCGACGCTCAGGACTGCGCGGGCCGGAGCTGCGACCACGTCGGAACCTTCCGATACGCCTACGGCCGCGCCGTCGGATACGCCGATCTCGACGCCGTCGGATACACCGATCCCAACGCCGTCGGACACGCCCACCCCGGCCCCTCCCTCCCCTTCTGCGTCTCCCACTGCGAAGCCTGCGCCGAGCGTGCACGAGTACTTCGTGGCAAATGGGACCGAGCCCGCCACGGCCGCCGATCCTTTCCACCCGGGGGTGGTGGCCGTGGCTTCCGAGAACATCACGTGGCATTCGGTGACCTCCGGCTGCAGCCGACCTGTCGTTCGCATTTCTCGCGACAACGGCGCCAACTGGGGAGCGGCTTCCTTCCCCTGGGGATGGCAATGCCAGGACATCCATGCGGTTCTGGCATGGGGCCCAAACGGACGCCTTTGGGCAGGCAACGCGGTCGGCTCAGGCGGCGGAGTCGCAATGTCCATGACCTACAGCGACGACCTCGGGAAAAGCTGGTCGAAGCGCTTCCTGGAGCACTTCAACCCACCCTGGGTCGGCTGCTTCCCGGCGATCACCGTGGACGATTGGCCCAACAGCCCCAACTACGGAACGGTCTACGTGGCCTACAACTGGCTCCGCAACAAATACGGTCCAGGCGTAAGCCTGATGGCCTCGAAGGATGGCTCCAACTGGGTTCATACCGAGGTTCCCCTGGATCCCGGGACGGCCACCTATCCGTACGCCTGGCGCATTGGTTATCGCATCGAGGCCGCCCCAGACGGCACGGCAGTCGTCTCCTTCTATCAGGCAACCCTCAAGTACTGGAGCACCGCCCACATATTCGACGAGGGTTCCGGCAACAACATAGGGCGTCGAGGCTACGAGACTTCACTCGTCCACTTCGATGGGAAGAAGCTGACGGCAGACCGGCCGTTGTGGGCGGCGGACGTCGACCATGACACGGCCCGGTGGCAATCGGGGCTGGCTGTCGACGACGCCGGACACGCATGGTTGGCGGTGGAGACCCGCGGCAAGGTCCGCCTGGGGCAGGTTGGCGGCGCATGGCGCGACATCTCGGTTCCGGGCAAGTACAGCTTCAAGCCATCGGTTGCCCTGAGCGGACGGACCATCTTCGTCGGCTGGCACGCTCGAGACAATTCCGGCCACGTCTACACCTACTACACGCTCAGCTACGACGGTGGCGAGACCTTCCTGCCGCCCGCCCTCGTGAACAAGGCGTGGTGGAGCCTGAGGGCCGCCGACAACGCCGCGATGAACGGCGTCGGCCTGCGCGAGAATGCCGACTTCGCCAACGGAATGATCTACTACACGTACGGCGACTACAGGTCCGGCACGGGCGTGTATATGGCTCAGATACGGCCGTGAGGTTTGGGTCGGTGGCGGGCGACCGGAGATCAGCGGAGCCCGAAACCTAGACCGCGATCGCCTCCAGCGCGACCCAGTCTTCCTCGGCCCAGCGACGGCCGAGTTGCAGACCGGCGCCTTCGAAGGCGGCCCGCACGTCGCCTTCGCGGTCGCGGAAGATCCCCGACGCGAGGATCCGACCACCGAGCGCGAGCTCGCCGCGGAGCGGCCCGGCCAGCTGGACCAGCAGCGAGGCGATCAGGTTGGCCAGAACCAGATCGAACGGGCCCTCGCCGGAGGGAACGCTGCCCTGGCGAACTCGAAGCCGGCGGGTCTGGCTGTTGAGACGGGCATTTGCCGTGGTGGACTCGACCGCGATCGGGTCCGTGTCCACTCCGAGGAGATCACCGGCACCCAGCTTTGCTGCGGCAATCGCCAGGATGCCGGACCCACAGCCAACGTCGATGACTCGAGCGGCGCCACCGCGCCCCGAGCCCGTTGCCAGGCGCCCCTCATCTGCGAGGGTCTCGAGGGCCGCAAGACACAGGCGCGTGGTGGGATGCAGCCCCGTCCCGAAGGCCATGCCCGGATCGAGCGACAGAACCACGTCCCCCGGCTGGTGATGGTGGCGTCGCCACGTGGGGCGGATGACGAGCCGGCGCCCGACCCTGAGCACCGGGAAGTGGCTCTTCCACGCCTCGGCCCAGTCATCCTCGCGGACGGTGCGGATCTGGAGATCACCGATGGGCCGCAACCCAAATGCCTGGAGATGGCCCAGCGCGGCGGTGGCGTCGGCGATTGCGGTTTCGACCGCGGCCGGGTCGATCCCCGGGAGGTAGGCCCGCACGATCGCCGGCTTGGTTGGATCGATGACGGCACCGAGACCTTCGTCGGTAAGCCCGAAGCCGGGTTCGACGCTCGTCCCGCCGGGGGCGAAGCGGGTGAGTATCTCGCTCACGGCCTCGACGGCCTCAATGTCGGCCGCGACGGACAACTCGACCCAGATGCCGGGGCCGAGCGGCCCAAGCGGCCCGAGCGGCCCGAGCGGCCCAAGCGGCCCGAGCGGCCCCAGGTCGTTCGGCGCGCCCGCTGTGACTTCGGCCCCGCTATTCGAGGGCATCTTTCATCCGATCGAGGAATCCGGCACCCAGGACAACCTCACCGCTCTCGGCCGCTAGCTCCTCGAGCAGCTGGCGCTGCCGTTTGGAGAGCTTGGTCGGAACGTTCACGTGGGCCAGTACGTGGAGGTCGCCGCGCACTCCCGACCGGCGCAGGTGCGGGACGCCGCGACTCCGCAGCCGGATCTCCGTGCCGGGCTGGGTTCCCGGCCGGATCTCGAGATCTTCGTCGCCTTCGATGGTTGGGATGCGAAGCCGAGTACCCAGGGCGGCCTGGACGATGGAGAGCTGCAGGTCGAAGTAGATCTCGGTTCCGTCGCGGCGCAAGAGCGGGTGCGGCGTGACGTGGACTGCAACGTACAGATTGCCCGTGGGACCGCCGCGCGGCCCGGCCTCACCCTCGCCGGAGAGCCTGATCTGATGACCCTCGTCGATGCCGGCCGGCACGGTAACGCGGATCTTCTTGCGTCGCGAAAGGCGTCCATCGCCCTTGCACGCCCGGCAGGGCGAGTCGATGACGCGGCCTTCGCCGTTGCAGCGCGTGCAGGCCGTGACGTTGACCATCTGCCCGAGGATGGTCTGTCGGACGCTGCGGACCTCGCCCCGGCCTGCGCATGCGGCGCACGTCTGCGGCACGCTCCCAGGCGTGGCCCCGCTCCCGGCGCACGTACCGCACTTGTCCAGCAGATCGAACTCGATCTCCTTCTCTATGCCGCGAACGGCCTCGTCAAAGGAGATGCGCAGGTCGTAGCGCAGGTCCGAGCCGGACTGGCGACGGTTGCGCCGGGCTCCGGGCTGGTTGCCGCCCATTCCGGCGAAGAAGGCATCGAACAGGTCTCCGAAGCCGCCGAACCCCTCGCCGAAGGGCGATCCCGCGCCTCCCATGTCGCCCAATCCGGCTTTCCCGACCATGTCGTAGACCTGGCGCCGCTTCGGATCGGACAGGACCTGATAGGCCTCGTTGATCTCCTTGAACCGCTCCACCGCCTCGGTCTCGGTGTTGACATCGGGGTGCCACTGCTGGGCGAGCTTGCGGAAGGCGCGCTTGATGTCGGCGTCGGATGCATCGCGCTCCACGCCGAGTAGCTCGTAGTAGCTTCGTTCGGTAGCCATCTGGTGAGAAGGATACGAGACGGCCGGGTTCGGCACGTTCCCACGTCCCTTGTCCCCTACGACAGGAGCAGCTTGCCCAGCCGGCGCGAGGTGATTGCCAGGCCGATCGTCCCCATCGCCAGCAGGTAGACGACGTCGATCAGCAGCACTGGGTCGGGCGTGCCGGTGGTCAGAGCCCGGATCAGGTGCACGCCCCGATAGAGCGGCGTGCACTGGACGAAGACCTGGAGCGCCGGCGGGTAGGCGTCGATCGGATAGAAGGTGCCGGAGAAGAGGAACATCGGCATGATCGCGAGTTGCAGATAGTCGAAGTCACGCCACTTGCGGACGAAGGTCGTGGCGGCCAGGCCGGCTCCGGCGAACCCGTAGCCCACGATCATCGAGGCCGGGAAGGCGAGCAATCCGAGAGGCGAACTCATCAGGCCGGTGCCGGCCAGACCGAGTATCGCGATCACGGCGAGGAAGCCGATCGCATACAGGCTGCCGCGCAGGAGAGCCCACATGACCTCACCTCTGGCCACGTCTGTGAGCGACATGGGAGTGGAGATGATGGCGTCGTAGAGCTTGGCGTACTTGAGTTTGTAGAAGAAGTTGTTCGAGGTCTCGTATATGGCGCCGTTCATCGCGGCCGATGCCAGCAAGGCCGGCGCCACGAAGACGGCATACGAAACGCTGGTGCCGTTGCCGAGCGAGACGTTGCCGATCAGCGAGCCGACTCCAAACCCCATCGAGAAGAGGTAGAAGAGCGGCTCGAAGAAGCCGGAGATGATGACCATGGAGCTATGGCGATAGACGAGCATGTTGCGTTGGACGATCAGCGCGGGCCGGCTGAGGATGCGCGGCGGGGAGATCCTGACGGCCAGCATCAGACCACCAACCTGCGTGTGAGCGCGATCCGGCCGGCCACGATCCCCACAAGGAAGACAAAGGCGATGGCGGCGAGATGGACCGTCATGCCGACCGGCTCCACCTGCCCGAGCGCCAACGCCCTGGCCGCGGCGACGCCGTGGTAAAGGGGCGTGACCCAGGCGACCGGCTGCAGAAATGGCGGCAGCTTCTCGATCGGGAAGAAGGTGCCGGAGAAGAGGAAGAGCGGCGTGATGCCGAACCGGAAGACCGCGTTGAGGCCGCCGTCCCCGTCCTGGGTCGCGGTGAAGGCCATGATCGGGGCGGCGAAGGCGAGGGCGGTCAGGACGGCGACCGGAACCGCCAGCACGACGAGCGGCGAGGCTGCGGCGCCGAGCGCGACGATGACCGCCAGGAACAGGACCGAGAGGAGCGTGGTCCGGAAGGCGATCCACATCAGATCGCCCAGGAGCAGATCCATCGTTTCGAGCGGCGTGTTGAGGGCGGCCTCGTAGGTCTTGTCCCAGCGGATCTTGGCCATGATCGGCCAGGCCGACTCGAACGCGGCCGCCATCATGGCCTGAGTCACGAGCAGGGCCGGCGCGATGTAGTCGAGATATGGCACTCCGCCGGGAAGGCCGCCGTTGCGGTTCACGTACAGCCCCAGTCCGATGCCCATGGCGATCAGGTACAGGAACGGCTGCGAGATTCCGGCCAGAAGGTAGTTGAACCAGCCGCGGCGGAAGACCAGCAGGTTGTGCTCGAGGAATCGCAGGGAGCGCCGTGACGCGACCGCGCCGGGCCGGCCGAGGCGCACGCCGAGGACCATCGTTATTCCACCAGGCTGCGGCCGGTCAACCGCAGGAAGACGTCCTCCAACGAGCTGCGACGGACGAGGACGCTCGCCGGCCGAAGCCCACGCTCGTGCGCCTTCGCGGACGCGGCCTCGCCGTCCGCGGTGTAGGCCAGGACTCGATCGGGGAGCTGCTCTACCCGCTCCGCGAGGCCCTCGAGCCGATTGCCGAGGTGCGCAGAATCGTCGGTCTCGTTGTCGGCCCTGTTGAAGCGCAGTTCCAGCACTTCCTTCGTGACGTATTTGTCGATGAGCTGACGCGGCGATCCCTCGGCCACGATCTTCGCCTGGTCCATGACCACAAGGCGATCGCACAGCTGCTCGGCTTCGTCCATGTAATGGGTCGTCAGACACAGCGTCACGCCGCGCTGCTTGAGCCGGTACAACCGATCCCAGAGCAGGTGCCGAGCCTGGGGGTCCAGGCCGGTGGTCGGCTCATCGAGGAGAAGGAGTGACGGCTCGTTGATGAGCGACCGCGCGATCACCAGGCGGCGCTTCATCCCGCCCGACAGCGGCTCAACCTTGTCGTTGGATCGCTCGGTCAGCTGGACGAATTCGAGCAGCTCCTTGGCTCGGCGGCGCGACTCGGACCAGGACAGCCCGAAGTAGCGGCCGTAGATCAGCAGGTTCTCGAGGACACTCAACTCGTTGTCGAGAGTGTCTGCCTGGGGCACGACACCCAGACGTGCCCGGATCCGCGCTCCGTCACGAGCCGGATCCAGTCCGAAGACCGTCAACTCGCCGGAGGTGACGGGCGAAACGGTGCCGATCATCCGCATCGTCGATGTCTTGCCGGCGCCGTTTGGCCCGAGGAAGCCGAATGCCTCGCCAGGGGCGACGTCGAAGTCGATCCCATCGACGGCCGTGAACGTGCCGAAGCACTTCGTAAGTCCGCGAGCGTGGATCAACGGAGCCTGGAGTTCGGGGGTGTCTGCCACATTGCGATGGTACCGCCGACGACCGGTTTGGACTCCCGAGGCGACCCGGCGGCGCTCGGGCCGCTCCCGGCGGCGCTCGGGCCGCTCCCGGCGGCGCTCGGGCCGCTCCCGGCGGCGCTCGGCAGGTCGCCATGGGTCATGGGACGATCTGGCGGTGGCCCACAGGCCCTCCGGCGCGCCTATCATCGTCGTATACGAGCAAAGGTGAGGCGTGGACGAATTCTGGGTATGTGCACACTGCCGGTCGTTGAACCGAGCGGGCACCGGCAAGTGCTACAGCTGCCGCGAAAAGTACGGCTCCAAGCCCAAGGATGACGACGCGGCCAGGGCCGCCAACGCCGCCAAGGCCGCCGCGCCTTCGACACCTCCTGCCGGCCTCATGCCCGACTTCAGCGGCTCGGCTGCTCCGTCGCCCCATTACTCCAGGCCCGTCGCGCTCGCGCCGGTGAGCAGGCCAAATGCGGCGGCAATCGCGGCCGCCCGGGGCCCCCATTTCCCCAACCCGGTCTCGTTCGTGCGCCGCCGCGTTGCCGACTCGCTGGCAATGCGGCCGTCCGTTTCGGTGGGCTGGCTCGGCTACGTCACAACGGCGTTGATCGTGCTGGTCCTCGCCATCGCGGCGATGATCATGCTGACGGTCATGCCGGCCGCCGCCAATCTCCTTCAGCACGGCGACACAAGCGCAGCTTGGGCCCAGCTGACCGGCAGACAGCATGAGCTCCTGCGGACTCTCTCGATAGCCTTCGTGGCATGCGGAGCCTTGACTCTGCTGTGCTTCTCGGTCTTCCTCGGCCTAACGACGCACAACGCCACCGGCCTGGGCGCCGAGCAGCCGCTGCTGACCCCTTATCAAGCAGGAATGTGCTGGACGGGCGTCCTGTGGGCCCAGGCTCGCATCGCGGTAGGGCTGCTGGTTCCCGCAGCGCTGCTGTGGCGCGGCTATGAGATCCCGGGCCTCATTGCCGCGATCGTTGCCCTCGAGATCGCCCATCACCACCTGGACGCCGGCAGCGGTTGGCTCTCACGACCCTGCCGCCATCTGCCGGACCTCTATGCCAAGCTCGGGATGGAGGGCTCGATTTCGTCCCCCCTGGCCTGGATCTGGTCGGGTTGCTTCCGCGTCGCCAACGCGATGTTGATCGTGGTCTGCGCCATTCCGCTGCTCGCATTCGTTCTCTTCGTCGCGGCGGCGATAGCGGGTCGTGACCAGATCCTGGGCTGGCAGTCGGCCGGGCTGGGAGCCGGCCAGATTGCGGTCGCTCTGCTTGTCGCGAGCCTGGTTGGATGGACGGCGATTTCCGTCGCCCTCCTGGCGCCCATCACGTTTGGGTTCGTGCGACGCCAGCGAACCCGCAGGACGCTGGTCCGCGTCGGGCGGGCACGATCGTGGGTCGCCCGCCCCGGCGGACCGGCAGCCACGACCCCGCAGTTTGAGGCGGGTCAATTTGGCCCCTACGACGAAGATCGGATCGTAGAGCGAGTCCCCACCTTCTCCCCCGAGCCATCAGGGAATCGCAACGAGAGTGGTCCCGGTGCGGGCAATTCGACGTTCAGCAGGCCGGGTTTAGGCGCGCCGCTCATCGGCAGGCCCAACGGCCCGCTCATCGGCGGGCCGGGTTTCGGCGGCCCGCTCATCGGCGGGCCCGACTTCGACGAGCCGCTCATCGGCGGGCCGGGTTTCGGCGCGCCGAGCGGTCCGAGAAGCCCGGGCCTTGGAGGCCCGGGCTTCGGCGGACCGAACCAGGGAGGCCCGGGTCAAGCCTCCTTGTACTCGCCTTCGACGACCTCTTCGTTCCCCTGGTCCGGAGATCCGCCGGTCGAGCCGGACTGATCTTCCTCGCCATCCACGGGACCGCCGGTCGCTTCACCGTCCGCGGAGGCCGCCTGATAGGCCGCCGTGCTGACCTTCTGGAGCTGCTCGACAAGCGCGTCGGAGGTTGACTTGATCGCGGCCAGATCGCTGCCCTTGAGCGCCGTCCTGACCGCTTCGACGCGCCGCTCGGTCTCGGCCTTGTCCTCCGGCGAAACCTTGTCGCCAAGGTCGCGCAGGGTACGGTCGGCCTGGTAGGCCAGAGCGTCGGACTGGTTCCGAGTCTCGACCTCTTCCTTGCGCTTCTTGTCCTCGTCGGCGTGAGTGGCGGCCTCGTTGACCATCCGATCCACGTCCGTCTTGGAAAGCATCGAGCTGGCCGTGATGCGGACCTGGGTCTCTCGGCTGGTGGCTCGGTCCTTGGCCTTGACATCGAGGATTCCGTTGGCGTCGATGTCGAATGTGACCTCGACCTGCGGGATGCCTCGCGGGGCGGGCGGAATGCCGTCCAGGATGAACTTGCCGAGGGTCTTGTTGTCGCCGGCGAAGTCGCGCTCGCCCTGAAGGACGTGGACTTCGACCTGCGTCTGGTTGTCCGAGGCGGTGGAGAAGACCTGGCTCTTGCTCGTCGGGATCGTCGTATTGCGATCGATCAGCCGGGTCATCACGCCGCCCATCGTCTCGATGCCGAGAGAGAGCGGAGTGACGTCGAGGAGCAGGACGTCCTTGACCTCGCCCGCGAGCACGCCGGCCTGGATCGCGGCGCCGATGGCCACGACTTCGTCCGGGTTCACGCCGCGATGGGGCTCCTTGCCGCCGAACATCTGCTTCACGGCCTCGATGACCGCGGGCATGCGGGTCATGCCGCCGACGAGGACGACCTCGTCGATCTCGCCCGGCTTTAGCCCGGCGTCGCGGAGGGCCTGGCTGACCGGGCCGCGGGTCTTGTCGATCAGATCCGCGACGAGGTCTTCCAGCTTGGCCCTGGTCAAGGTCATGACCAGGTGCTTCGGGTTGCCCTCATGGGC
>PMIE01000084.1 GCA_003156975.1 Chloroflexota bacterium
CCCTGGCCTCGGCCCGAGTCCGGGTATTCGCGATGGAGGAACTGCTCGGCAAGTAGCGCGAGCCGCGGCTAGTTGGATTGCCAGCCGGTGGGCCGCGGCGTGCTCCAGCTGCGGCCGGACGGCGTTGGTGACGCACTCGGGTCTGGCGATTGGCTCGGGGCCGGGCTTGCGGTCGCGTTGCCGTGATCGCCGTGATCGCCGTTATCCCCGTGACCGCCCGATCCGCCGTAGCCGCCGTCACCCGGACCGGCCGGCGGAGTGCCGCTCGCATCAGGGTGCGGCCGGTCTGATTCCTGGGGCTCGGACNNAGGGGCTTCCGATTCGGTCGTGGGTTCGCGGCTCGTTGAGTTGGGCTCCGCGGCCGGCGTCGCGGACTGGGCCGGCGCGGGCACCGGAACGCCGAGGATTCCGGCGACGAGTTCGATGGCTCGGTCGAGTTGAGCCGTTTCCGGATCATGAGCCGTCGCTCGGAGCTGAACGAGGCGGGCGAGTTGCGTCTGCAGGCGCGCGGCGGCTGCACCACCGGTGGCGTCGAGAGGCAGGGTGATCCCGGACACAGCGTCTACGTAGGCACCCGCGGCGTCGGCCGCGCCGCTCCACATGGAATTCGCGGCTTCGCGCGCGACGTCGCCAAGGCGTGCGTCGCCACGATCAAGGTCGGCATTGAGGCGGCTCTGGGACCCTGCGGCGGGCAGGTTCACGGACTCTATGCCCAGACGGAGTCGATAGAACGGCTGCCCCGGGCCGCTCTCCGCGGTCGCCAGACCGACGGTGCTCAGAGTAAGGACCGCGACCGCGCCGATAGTCGCCAGCGCCCGTCGACGATTCCACACCGCTCGTCGAGGCGGCGCCGCCGATTCGACGAAGGCGGCCACGGCTCGCAGCTTCATTCTTGAAAGGGCGGCCTCGTCGGCCGAGAGATCGTCGGCCGCGAACCGGCGCAACTGCATCTCGAGTTCGCTGCCCTCGTCATCCCAATCGAACCCCAGCGCGTCCTCGACGATCCCCGCGTCGGAACTCGACCGGCCGAACCGGCGAAGGAGTCTCATCGTGCTGCCGCCTCTTCGGTTGTTATTGCCGCGCCGTCGCGGAATCCGATGCGAAGCCTCAGTGCCGCCAGCGCTCGGTGCTGCAGGACTCGGACACTTCCCTCCGTCCGGCGCATCTGGGCCGCCGTCTCGCCCGGCGTCAGGTCGGCGAAGAAGCGGTAGGCGATCACGTCCCGCTGGTCGGACGGCAGCCCGGCGACGGCTCGTCGCAGTGCCTCGTGCTCGTGGGAGGTCGCAGCGAGCTCATCGGGTCCGAGCGCGTCGGAAGCGTGGCCGATCAACTCATCGAGATCGACGGCGGGTCTGTTCGACCGATCGGCGTCGATCCAGGCATTTCGGGCGACCCGGAAGACCCAGGCGGCGAAGGGCAGGCCGCGAGATTCGTACTTGGGCAGATGCTCGACCATCTTCAGGAACACTTTCTGGGTGAGGTCCTCGGCCACGTCGGCGGCCGAGACTCTGAAGCGGAAATAGCGGTAGATCCGCGGTGCGAATACGTCGTAGAGCGCGGCGAAGGCGGCGCGGTCGCCGCTCCGGGCGCGTTCCACGAGCTGTTCGATTTCGTCGTTGACCATGCGCATGTTTCCCGGGCTGACGATCCGAAGGCCTGAGCCTTAGATGGCAGTGACGTGGCCACCAGCGTGGCGCGGTGTCGCAGATGATCGACGGTTGCCTGGGATCGGGCAGGAACCCAGGCGTCGTGTTCCGGGAGAGTCGAGGCGGTGAACCGGCAAATCATGGGTTGAGACCCCTGGACCTACGTCCACCGCCCCGGCTGTCCGGGCGGTCCTACTTGTTGTGGACCTTACCGATGACGCCGGAAAGCAGGCTGCCGAACCCGGCTTGGACGCTGGCCGACGGCGCAGGCGGCTTCGTCCCACCGTGCTCGCCCGGCTTTCCGGTTCCCTGGCCGTTTCCGTCGACGTCGGTGTCGCCGGTGGCCGGCTTGCACTTGGACGGTTCGGGCACGAGGCTGGCGCCCGGCTGATGCTCGGCGCTCTCACTCAGGCCTTCGGCCGCCTCGGCCGACGCGCGGGCCGCTCGTTCGGCCTGGTCCTCGACCTTGTCGAGGGTCGGGTCGCACGTCGAGCCGGCTGTCGGCTGCGTGGTCGGCGCGGACGTCGGGGCCGTTGTCGGGGCCGTTGTCGGCGCGCTCGTCGGCGCATGCGTGGGCTTGTCAGTGTCCTTGACCGTTGGGGCCGAGGTCAGTCGCGCCGTCGGCGCGTATGTGGAGGTCGGGTCGGTGGCAACCGCCGGCTTGCTTTGAGCGAGCCGAGAAGGCGCCGACGAGGCGGCTACGGCTCCGGTAACGATGGTCGCCATCGCGAGCATTCCGACGAGGCCGACGACCAACTTGCCGATGCCTGTGCCGCTTGTCCGATCTGTCATGAGATGTCCTCCGATTACTTGGAACACGGCGCTTTGGGCACCGGTCGAAGGTTGAAACGGAGGCGGCGGTCTGGCGTTACAGACGGATCTGCCCGGAAGGGGCGGGCGACTGCGCGTCCCGCCTGGCGGAACAGCCGCGACGCGGACCGTCAGGCACGACCGGGCCCACAGACCCAATTCGGAGCGGTCTGGGGCGGTACGATGCACTCTGCCGGCGCTCGCCGGGCTGCGGCGACATCGATGATTGTGGGGAGGTGATCGAAGATGCGGTATCGGACGTTCGGGCGTACCGGCTGGCAAATCGGACAGCTCGGCTATGGCATGTGGGGCATGGGCGGCTGGAGCGGCTCGGACGATCGCCAGTCCGCCGCCTCGCTCGATCTGGCCGTCGAGCTGGGCTGCAACTTTTTCGACACGGCG
>PMIE01000048.1 GCA_003156975.1 Chloroflexota bacterium
GGACACGGGCGGACTGGAAGTCCATCCCGGCGATCCCATCGAAGAAAAGGTCCAGGAACAGGCCCGGCTGGCCATCCGCGAAGCGGATCTGATCGTCTTCGTCGTCGACTCGATCGCCGGCCTGACCCCGTCGGATCACGAAGCCGCGGACCTGCTCAGAACGGCGAAGGCGCCGGTGCTTGTGGCGGCCAACAAGTCGGACAACGACAAGCGAGAGCTCGAAGCCGCCGAGTTCTTCTCCCTCGGCTGGGAGGAAACCTATCCGATCAGCGCCGCGCACGGCCGCGGCGTGGCGGATCTGCTCGACGCGATCGTGTGGGCCCTTCCGCCCGAGAGCGAGAAAGAGATCGCCCGCAAGCGGCGTGCCGCGGAAGCCGACGAGTGGGCCAAGGACATGGCCGCCGGCAGGCTGTCGCAGATCCTCGACGGCGACGACGCGGCGATCGAAATGGCAGCGGAGGGCGAGACCGACCTCGACTTCGACGACGAGGAACAGTCGGTATCGATCGCCCTGGTCGGCCGACCGAACGTGGGCAAGTCGAGCCTGCTGAATGCGCTGCTCGGCGAGGATCGCTCGATCGTCAGCGACATTCCGGGCACGACGCGCGACGCTATCGATACTCACCTCACGTGGGGCAGAAGCGAGATCGTGATCATCGACACGGCCGGCATCAAGCGGCCGGGCAAGGTTTCGCGAGGTGCCGCGGCGGAGCGCTACTCCACCCTTCGGGCTCTTCGCGCAGTCGAGCGGGCCGACGTCGCAGTTCTCGTCATCGACGCCTTCGAAGGCCTCACCGCTCAGGACGCGCATGTCGCGGGCTTCGTTTCCGAAGAAGGCCGCGGCCTCGTCATCGCCCTCAACAAGTGGGACCTGCTCGAGGAGAAGACCGGCAAGACCTTCGACGAGTATGTCGACTCGATGCGGCGCCAGGTTCCGTTCCTGGACTTTGCGCCGTTCGTGTCGATCAGCGCCAAGACCGGCCAGCGCGTTGGGCGCGTTCTGGAGCTCGCCGTCGACGTCTGGGGCGAGCGCCGCAAGCGCATCCCGACACCTGAGCTCAACCGCATCATCCGCGCCGCGTCGCTGCGGCAGGCTCCGCCAGCCGGGAAGCTCGGGCCGCCCAAGATCTTCTACGCGACGCAGGTCGCAGTGGCGCCGCCGACATTTGTCTTCTTCGCCCGCCACGCCTCGCAGATCCACTTCAGCTACAAGCGATTCCTCGAGAATCAGATTCGAGCCGAGTTCGGCTTCGACGGCACGCCTCTGAAGCTGGTCTTCCGCGAGCGAGCCAGCGGCCGGACCCCTCAACTCGAGGGCCGGGGCAGGGGAGGGCGCGCGGCTCCGAGGCCGCATCCATCCGGTCCCGACAAGCCCGCAGTCCGCCCCTCCGTGGCCAAGGCGCCCGAACGCAAGGGCACGAGCGGCTCCAAGCGGAGCATCGTAGGCAAGCGGAACCCAAGGCAGGCGTAGGGGAGCGGCCGCATCGCCGGCAAGTGCCCTGTCGACCGGCAAGTGCCCGTCGACGCGTCTGGTATCCTTCCTCTCGATCGGGGCGTGGCGCAGCCTGGTAGCGCACCTGAATGGGGTTCAGGAGGCCGAGCGTTCGAATCGCTCCGCCCCGACCAAATCTCTGAACGTAGAACGGCCCTCGGAGGCGACTCCGGGGGCTTTCGATTCGCGCAGGTCGGCGGCGACTCGGCCGACCAGGGGCGGGACTCGCGACTCGATGGACAGCCCTTTCGCCACTTCCTCGCGCCAACCGCCATAATCCGGGCATGAGCCAGGAGATGCGATGACAAGCCAGTGCCCGCGTTGCGCGGCGCCTCGTCTGGGCGACAACCCCTTCTGTCACCAGTGCGGGTTCGACTTCCGCTATTCAGGCGGGCCTGCAATGCCGCCGCAGCAGTCGCTCCCGCCGCAGCAGCCGCTCTACGGGACTCCCCAGCAGCCGCTATACGGCGCCCCGCCGCAACAGCCCTACGGAGTGCCGCCGTCTCCCTACTACTACCAGCCCCAGTACCCGCCTCAGCAGGCTCCGGCATACCAACCGCCCAACCAGTGGGGTTCGCCCTGGCAGGCTCCACAGGCGCCCGTCACGCCGCCTCCGGCCCTCCAGGCGCCTGCGCAAACGCCGCCCACGGCTTCGGACCTGTCGGCTGAGACTGCGCCCGTCACGCCCGCCACGGACCAGGCGACTCCGGACCAATCGTCCGCATGGCAGCCCCAGACGGCCCCGAGCGTCTGCCTCCGCTGCTACGCCCCTCTTCACCCGGGCTACTCGCACTGCGCCAACTGCGGCTTCGACAACAGCACGGCCTACACCGCCGCCGCACCGACCGCTTCCACGAAGGTCCCCCGGCTGGCGTTCGCTCTCGGACTGCTCGGCGCAGGCCTCATTGTTGCTGCCGCGGCACTGGTATTCGTGGCGCAGGGCTAGGGCCGGATCCAGACCTCCCGGATGAGTGACAGATGACGCGCGAACTCTCGAAAGAACCGACCGCGAACACTGGCGGACGCACGGACCTCGATCCCCAGCAGCGGTTCGGGCTGAACGACATGGACCCCGACAGCTTCCGAGCCTCGGCTCATGCCGCAGTCGACATCATGGCGGACTACCTGGAGACGATCCGCGACAGACCTGTAATGCCGAATGTCGAGCCGGGCACATTGCGGCCCCTCTTTGCGCAGACGCCGCCCGAGTCGCCCGAGGCGATGGGGACGATCCTGGCCGACTACCAGCGGCTGTTCGAACCCAATGTCACGCACTGGCAGCACCCTCGCTTCCTGGCGTACTTCGCCAGCTCGGCGTCCGGGCCGGGGATCATCGGCGAGATGCTGACTTCCGTCCTCAATTCGAACCCGATGTTGTGGCGAACGAGCCCGGTCGGGACCGAGCTTGAACAGGTGGTCATCGATTGGATCCGCCAGGCGCTCGGCCTGCCGGTCGGTTTCGACGGCCTCATCACCGACACTGCCTCCACCTCCTCGCTGCTTGCCCTCGCCGCAGCGCGGCAGGCGGCCGGCTTCGATGCCGCAGCTCAGGGTCTGCCGGCCCGCGACGACGTCCCACAACTGCGCATCTACTGTTCGGACGAGGCCCACTCGTCCATCTCGAAGGCCGCCATGACGCTGGGGTTGGGCCGCGCCGGCGTTTCGAAGATCCCGACGAACGAGAGGTTCGAACTGCGGCTGGATGCGCTCGAGGAAGCCATCGCCGCCGACAAGGCCGCCGGCATTCGCCCGATCGCCATCGTGGGCACGATCGGCACGACCTCCACGACATCTGTCGACCCAATCGCCGGAATGGCGAAGATCGCCCAACGCGAGGGACTCTGGCTGCATGTCGACGCCGCATATGCCGGTGTCGTGGCAATCATTCCGGAGCGGCGCGGCCCGTTTGAGGGCTGGGAGCAGGCCGACTCGATCGTCACCAACGCCCACAAGTGGTGGTTCGCGCCGGTGGACGCGTCGATTCTGCTGACCCGGCGGATGCCCGTCCTGCGCGACGCCTTCAGCCTCGTTCCGGAGTACCTGCGCACGTTGGACCGCCAGGGCCCGATGCGGGACTACAACGAATACACACCGACGCTCGGTCGCCGCCTGCGATCGCTGAAGCTGTGGATGCATCTGCGCTACTTCGGTCTCGAGGGGCTGCGCAGGCGCATCCTGAACCACATCGAGATGGCCAACCGCTTCGCCGGTTGGGTCGAGGCCGATCCTGACTTCCAGCTGATGGCGCCTGTCCCATTCTCGACGGTCTGCTTCCGGTACCGCCCGGCGGGGCTGGCTGCGCGAGAGACCGACCCCGCCGTCGCGGAGAAGATAGACAACATGAATGTCCGCCTCATGGACGCGGTGAACCGTGGTGGCCAGGCCTTCCTGTCGCATACCAGGATCAACGAGCGGATGACGATCCGAGTGGCGATCTCGAACCTGCGCACGGAAGACCCGGACCTGGAACTGGTCTGGGATGTGGTCCGGAGCGAAGCCGCCGCCCTCCAGGATCCGGCCTGAAGCGAAGCCCTTCACGACCCCAGACCGAGCAGGCCGGGTCTCGCACGCCCCAGGCAGTACGATTGCGGCGTGAAGACCTCGCCCCTTCAACTTCTTGGATCGATTGTCGCCGCCGTCGCCACGCCGTGGGTTGTCGTCCTCGTCGCCGTGCTTCTCTTCCTCAACCCCATCTGGGTGGGTTTCGATCAGGACCGCAGCGACGTTGCCGGCCTGACGGGCTACACGCCGACGCAAGTCCGGGCAGTGACCGGCAGCATCCTGTCCGACCTGGTCTTCGGGCCGCCCAACTTCGATGTGGCGGCGACCGCGGGCGGCGCGCAGGTCCTGGACGCGGGCGAGCGAAGCCACATGGCCGACGTCCGGAAGGTCCTGATGGGCCTCGGGTTTGCGGCCCTGGCTGCTCTGCTTCTGTTGCTGCTCGTGGGCGTGGTCAGCCGTGGTCGGCGCTGGTTCTGGCGGGCCGTGTCGATTGGAGCGCGCGTGACCGTGGCCGGCGTCATCGTCGTTGGAGCCGCCTTTGTGGTCTTCTTCGAACAGGCATTCGAGGCCTTCCATGAGATCTTCTTCGGGCCCGGGACATACTCGTTCGATCCGCGCACCGAGAAGCTCGTCCAGCTCTTCCCCGACCAGTTCTGGTCGGAGACGAGTGTTGCCATCGCGGCGGCGGTTCTTGCGCTGGCGGTTGTCGTAGCGATGCTGGCGGGGCGATTGGGGCGCGAACCCGGACCGGCCTCCTTTGGTAGTCCAGCAGCGTGGGCGCCGTGATCGGCCTGACGCTGGGCCGCGTCTTTGGCACCGAGGTTCGGGCCCACTGGACGTGGGTTCCCATCGCTGCATTCATCGCGGTCATCTTCGGCATGGATCTGACCGATGGGACGGCGGCCGTTTGGCCCGCTGGTCTTGCCTGGGGCGCTTCAATCGCCACCGCGATCCTCGCGTTCGCGTCGGTCACCGGCCACGAACTCGCCCACGTGAGGGTGGCTCGTCAGAACGGGCAGCTGGTCCCGACGGTGGTAGTGCAGCTCCTGGGCGGGCCGTACATCATGGAAGTGAAGCCCAAGAGCGCCGGCGAGGAGCTCCGAATTGCGATTGCCGGCCCGGCCTTCAGCCTGATGGTCGCGCTGGCCCTCGGCGCCGTGGGCGGCCTTCTGGTTCTTGGGCCGTTCGACGCGGCGCCGCCCGGGCTGCAGGCCGTCGCGTTCGTGACGACGATGGCCGCCGCATTCAACGCCCTGCTGTGCGTGATCAATCTTGTTCCCGGATACCCGATGGACGGCGCACGCATCCTCCACGCCGTCGTGTGGCGCCGGACCGGAGACGAGGCTGCCGCCACCGCCACCGCAATTCGAGTGGGTCGGAACGTGGGCGCCGGACTGATCGTGGTTGGCGCGCTGATCGTGACCCTGGCCGATCTCGTGCTGGGCATGTCGCTCGTCGTGGCAGGCTGGCTCGTGATCAGTTCGAGCCGATTCCTGGACCGCCGGAGCGTGCTGCAGGAATTGATCGCCGGGCTGCGCGTACGCGACGCGGAGGACACAGACGTGGCGCGCGTCCCGCCGCAGTTGACCCTGGATGCATTCGCTGCGGCGTTCATGGGAGAGCGTCTCGGCGGTGCCGCGCTCGTTGAGCACGCCAATGAACTGGTGGGGATCATCGGAGCGGCTCAGATCAGGCGCATACCGAGCCGCTCGTGGACCAAGACCCGGACCGAGGACGCAATGGTCCGCATCGATGCAGTCCCGAGAGTGAGCGGCGATACGGATCTGTGGTCTGCTCTGGAGACGCTCGAGCGGAGCGGTCTGGACGCCCTGATCGTGACGCCGGATGCGGTCGTGCCAAGCGGCCAAGGGGCTTCAACCGAAGCGACGCCGGCCCCGGACGCCCCGGGCGAGCCGCCGGCCCCGATCCTCGTCACCCGCCGTTCCGCCGCCCGGCTGGTCCACCAGAAGGCCGAGGAAAGGCAGCGCCAGATCGTTGCCATCAGCCTCATCAAGAAGAGCCGCTTTCGTGGCCGCTGACGTGGGGCGGGAGGATTAGCCGTGCCGTCCAATCGCAAGCCGGGCGAATCCGGAGTCTTCGATGAAGGCAGCCGGGCCGCGTTGCGCCGATCCAGCCACTTTGAACGAACCAGGAGGCCCCGCATGGCCGATGTCACCGAGACACCGATGACCGCTCACCACGCCATCGCCGAGGCAGAGGTGGGAATGGCTCAGGAAACGCTGAGCGCAATCATCGACGGCGCAATCCCCAAGGGCGACGTCCTCAGCATTGCGGAACTGGCCGGCGTCATGGCCGGGAAGCGGGCGGCGGATCTGATCCCGCTCGTTCATCCGGCGGGCCTGACGCAGCTCCTCGTCAACGCCGTGCCCGACCGGGCAGCCGGCGCCGTGAAGATCCGCGTGGAAACCGCCGCCATCGGACCCACCGGCGTGGAGATGGAAGCGGTGACCGCCGCGGCAGTCACCGCCCTGACCGTATACGACATGATCCGCGAGATCGAGCCGGGCGCGGTCGTCCGGTCGGTGCGGCTCGTCTCGAGTTCCGCCGGCGAGGCCGAGGAGTGGCGCCGGCCGGGCGAGCCGATCGAGGCGCAGCGCGCACCGAAGGGTGCGCGAACGGCCGGACGCATCATCCCGGCGCCACGTGGCGGAGTCCCGTTTGGGCCTGGTTCGCGAAGGCGCAATCCTTAGTCAACAGGTCGAGGCCGCCTAGCTCCGGGCTCGAACGAAGTCCACGATCTCCGGGAGGTAGCCGTGCGCAAGGCAGACCACGGTGTCGGCGCCGCCGTAGTACACGGTCAGGCGACCGGTCGGCTGGTCAACCAGGGCGGCGCAGGGGAAGACGACGTTCTGGACGTCGCCGATCTGCTCGTACGGCACCTGCGGCGATAGAAGGTAGTCGCGACTTCGGGCGATGACCTTCCACGGCTCGTCAAGGTCCAGCAGGGCCGCGCCCATCGAATAGACGAAACCGTTGCAACTCGTCAGAACGCCGTGGTAGATCAGGAGCCAGCCCTCGGGCGTCTCGATCGGAGTAGGGCCGGCGCCGACCTTGGTCGATTGCCAGGTCCAGGGGATAGTGCCCATGACGTGGCGGTGCCGTCCCCAGTGGATCAAGTCGGGGCTCTCAGACAGGAACATGTCGCCGAACGGCGTGTGGCCGTTGTCGCTGGGGCGCGACAGCATCACGTACATGCCGTTGATGCGGCGGGGGAATAGCACGCCGTTCCGGTTGAAGGGCAGGAACGCGTTGTCGAGCTGGTGGAACGCCTTGAAGTCGTGCGTATAGCCCACGCCGATCGTCGGGCCGTGGTAGCCGTTGCACCAGGTCACGTAGTAGCGGTCTTCCAGCCAGGTTACCCGGGGATCGTAGGCGTGTTCGAAGCGCTCCTGGATCTCACCGACGCGAGAATCTGTCGCGGCCCACTCGATCGTTGGCTGCTCGATCTTCCAATCGACGCCGTCCCGACTGAACCCGGCATGGAGGTTCATGACTCGCGTCGTGTCGTCCACCCTGAAGACGCCGGCGTACCCATCGCCGAACGGCACCACCGCAGAGTTGAAGATGCTGTTCGAGCGTTCGATCTGGTCACGCTTGATGATCGGATTGAGGCTCGATCTCCATATGACCGCCCTGGACTCGGCAGGACGATCCTCCCACGGGATGTGCGGGAGAGCGCCCGCGACCGCCGGAACAGACGGCGTGGTGCCGTCAGCCGGCATTGCTGGTTGGTTGGAGGATTCCATCGCGGGCCCTTCGTGTATGCGTTTGCGGGTCGGCCGCGAGCGTTCACACGCCACTTCGGCAGCCCAGATATTACCAGCCTAGATTTGCAGGAGCAGGCACCAAACGCCGCCGTATGTTGTACCCTTCGCGAAACAGGGAATATGCCCCACGGTTACGAGGGTTCCATAGCCGGGTTCGTACTGACAAAGGAAACGCATCACGAATGCGAATGCACGGCGAAATCGAAGGCGCTCAGGCTGAGATCCGACGGAGGAACCTCAGCAGGATGCTGCGCGAGTTGCACGTTAGCCGGCCGCTGTCCAGATCCGAGCTGGCCGCGCGGCTGCACGTTGACCGCAGCACGGTCGCTTCTCTCGTGTCCGAGCTCGTGGGTCGCGGCATCGTCCTGGAGCGCCCCCGGTCAAGGCTGGTTCCTCAGTCGCCGGGTCGTCCCTCTCCGGTGGTCGAGTTGCGTCAATCCGGTCCGGGCGCACTAGCCCTCGACATCGCCACAGACTGGCTGGGGGCTGCGGTCGTCGGTCTGGGCGGCAAGATCATTGCCTCTGCCCGGCGGGATCTATCCCTCAGCAACGCGTCGCCAGAGAAGGTCGTAGCTGATCTGGCAGGCATCGTCAGGCCGCTATTGGCAGGCATCGAGAATGCCCCTCGCCTCGTCGGAATTGGCGTCTCTGTCCCGGGCCTGGTGCGGGCAGAAGATGGGCGTGTGCACGCCGCACCTGCATTGGGATGGCGCGACGTGGCAATTGGGGAACTTATCAAGGAGGAGTTCGCCGACCTGGGCGCCTCAGTGTGCATTGGAAATGACGCTGATCTGGCCGCATCTGCCGAATATCTGCGAGGAGCTGGTAGAGGAACCGGCAATTTCATATGTATATGGGGCGAAGTGGGGCTTGGAGCGGGCATTGTCGTCGACGGCCGATTGCTCAGCGGTGCCGCCGGATATGCGGGGGAAATTGGACACATGACCATCGAGCCCGGCGGTGACCTATGCCACTGCGGTGCTCGTGGATGCCTCGAGTCCGTTGTGGGCGAGGAAGCGCTGCTTCGGCGGTCCGGTCGCGATCCCCTCGGGGGCACGGCTGCCATAGAAGATCTGGTCTCGGCCGCAGACAGAGGGGACGAGGTGGCGCTCTCTGCGCTCGTGGAGTCGGGTCGCGGCCTTGGCATCGGCATAGCCGGTCTCGTCAACATCTTCAACCCAGATCGGGTCGCCCTGGGCGGCCTGTACGGCCGGGTCTACCGATACGTGCGGGCGCCCATCCTGCTGGAGTTGGAGGCGCGGGCCATGCCCGCGCCTCGAGCGATGGTTGACCTGGTGACGGGCCGCCTGGGCGGCAACGCCCTGCTGCTCGGTGCGGCCGAACTTGCCCTCGGCCCGACGTTGGACGACCCAGCGATTGCGCCTCTTCTGCAGGAGCAGGCTCCGGCAGGCGCAGTCCACCATCCATAGCCCCCAATGCGCAGTTTCTGCCAGACAGCTGCTACTTGTTGACAATGGCCGTAGTTTGTTGGATGCTGCAATGAATTGGGCGGAGGACCCTCGAGAGCGAGGTGCGCCTGGGGAGAGCCCAGAGTCCCGAACTGAAGTAGTCCGGGCGATGAAGTCATAGGAGGTGAGGAGAGAGAGAAACACGGTTGCAGATGGGAGGCGGTTTCCTGGCACTGCGCTTTCGGTGGTGGAACTCCAGACCGAACTGGCGTTGCCAGGTGAACCCGAAGGTCGTCCGCCGTCATCCTGCTGACGCCGTCGCATCTCCGGACCGGAAGGGTAGAACCTGAGTCTGTTCGTTCATGGCCATCGGATCGTCCAGCGTTGTTGAGGGTTGATCTCAACCTTCGCGCTAGGGACTGCTCCGAATGGGGAAGTGAGGAATGGGATGCAACGAGGAAGAACCAGAGTCCTGAGTCTGCTCGCGGTCATGAGCATCGTTGTCTCGGTCTCTGCTTGTGGATCATCGTCATCTTCGGGCGCGACCGCGAGCGGCGCCACCGTTCAGTCATACCCGCGCGCCGAGACCCTCTACACCACCGGCAAGCAGTGGGGCGCTCCGTCCACCTGGAACCCGCTCGACTCGGGCAACATGGCCATGGGCGTGTTCGGCCTCCAGTACGAACCCCTCTACATGTACGACCCGCTCAAGGACGTCTACACCCCGTGGCTTGCCACCGGCGACCTTGCTGCCGGCTGGGATAGCGCCAAGACGACCTACACCATCCACGTCCGCCAGGGTGTGAAGTGGTCGGACGGCTCGGCTCTTACGGCCAATGACGTCGCATTCACCATCCAGGTCGCCAAGAACCCCGTCCTGAGCTCCAACCTCTGGTCAACGGGTGGCGTCACTGATGCAACCGCGACCGACGCCTCCACGGTCGTTGTCAAGTTCACGAATCCGGCCTACCAGGAATGGGCGCAGTGGCTGTACAACAGCCCGATCGTCCCGAAGGCCGTCTTCGAGGCTAAGAACAACGCCGACATCCTCAAGTTCACCAACGCCAATGGCGTCGGCACCGGCCCCTACATGTACAAGACCGCTGCCGCCGACCGCATGGTCTGGGTCAAGAACGACAACTGGTGGGCCAAGGCTGCCCTCAAGCTTGATGTCAAGCCGAAGTACATCGTCGACATCGTCAATAGCTCCAACCAGGTTGCCCTCGGCGGCCTGCTTCAGGGCGGCGTTGACCTGAGCAATAACTACTTCCCCGGCGTCAAGTCCATCGTTGACGGCGGCTACGGCGTCACCACCTACTACAACGGCGCCCCGTACATGCTCGCCGGCAACACGGCGACCCTCATCCCGAACACCGCCAAGAAGCCTCTCGACGACCCGGCCTTCCGCAAGGCCCTCGCGACGGCGATCAACACCGATGACATCGTGAACAAGGTCTACGGTGGCATCGTGACCGCGGCCAACCCGACCGGGCTCCTGCCTTACTTCAGCAAGTACATCGACAAGACTCAGGTGTCCTCCCTCGGCTTCTCGTTCGACACCGCCAAGGCCAAGTCCATGCTCGCCGCCGCCGGTTACGTGGCCGGTTCCGATGGTATGGTCACGAACAAGGACGGATCGCCGATCAAGCTCACCCTGGAAGTTCCGGATGGTTGGTCCGACTGGATGCAGGCCGAGAATTCGATCGCAGCCAGCGCCAAGCTCGCCGGGATCAACATCGATCCTCAGCACCCCGACTTCAACACCGTCGTCGCTGATCGAAACCGCACCGACGCCACCTCGGCGGCCAAGTTCGACCTTCAGATCAACAACGACGTCCAGGTCGGCAACACCCCGTGGACATGGTACGACTACGTCTTCCGCGAACCGCTTCCGTTCGGCACCTCTGAGAACCGGAACTACGAGGGCTACAAGAATGACGCCGGTTGGGCGCTCGTTCAGAAGCTCGACAAGACTCCGGTCGAAGACACCGCGACGATGACGTCGATCATTTCCCAGCTCCAGACGATGCAGCTGACCGACACGCCCGTTATCCCGCTTTGGTACAACGGCGTTTGGGCCCAGATGAACAACAGCGTTTGGACCGGTTGGCCGTCCGACAAGGGCAACAATGTCCTGCCGGCAACGTGGAATGGCTACTGGAACATGGGCGCAGTGCTCATGCTGACCCAGATCACCCCAGTCCCGCCGGCCAAGTAATCGTCATGTGACGTTGAGCCCCTCCCCTCGGGCACTCTCGGGGGGAGGGGCGATTTTTCGAGTACGACACTCGGCGACCGGGAGATCGCGTGCGACGCTACTTTGGGCGAAAGCTCTTCACATACATACTCACATTCTTCATAGCTGCCACGATCGACTGGTTGATCCCGCGCTTCATGCCGGGGAACCCGGTGGCCGGCCTCATGGCACGGCAGGGTGGCCTGAGCCCTGAGGGAGCGGCCGCGCTCGCGCAGTACTACAACAACCTCTTCGGGCTGGATCGACCGATGATCGACCAGTTCGTCGGCTTCTGGGTATCGCTCGGTCACGGCGACCTGGGGCGCAGCGTCTATGCGCACGGCCGTCCGGTCACTGAAGTGATCATGGGCGCCGTCCCCTATACCCTTGCCCTGCTCATCCCCGCCATCCTGCTGAGTTGGTGGGCCGGGAACTCGTTCGGCGCCCTCGCGGCCCGCCGCAAGTGGCTCGACAACACTATCCTGCCGCTGGGGTACATCTTGACGGCGACGCCATACATGTGGCTCGGGTTGATGTTGGCCTACATCCTGGGCTTCAGCCTGCGCATCTTCCCGCTATCGGGCGGATACGGTTTCAATCTGGAGCCAACCCTCTCCTGGCGCTTCTTCACGGACCTGCTCGCCCACTGGATGATGCCGTTTCTGTCCCTGTTCATGGTGATGTTCGGCGGCTGGGCGATCGGCATGAGAAACATGATCATTTACGAGTTGGACTCGGACTACAGCCGCTACCTCGAAGCGCTAGGCGCTCGGCAGGGTTTGATCCGAAGCTATGCTTTCCGCAACGCCATGCTTCCGCAGATAACCGGTCTCGCACTGCAGCTGGGCGTCATGATCGCCGGCTCGCTCGTCACGGAGATCGTGTTCTCATATCCGGGGCTGGGCTCCTTGCTCTTCAACGCAATCAAGAGCGAGGACTACTTCCTGCTTCAGGGGATCTTCCTATTCATCATCATCGGGACCCTCATGGCCAACTTCATCGTTGACCTTGTTTACATGGTCGTTGACCCACGCACGCGCATCGGAATGCGGGGAGGCACGGCATGAGCGGCGTGATTACGGCGCAGCAGGATATGGGAAGTGTTCAGGGTCAGACGCAGACGGAAGCACCCGCTGCGCCGGTGAAGAAGCCCACCAGGGAATTTCTCTATTTCGCGCTCCGTTCCAAGAAGTTTCTCGTAGCGATGAGCATTCTCGGTCTGCTGGTGCTCCTCGCGGTCTTCGGACCAATGATCGATTCGACAGACCCGTTGGGGGAAGCGGGCATGTCCATGCAGCCTCCGTCCGCGGATATGGGCAGCTGGTTTGGCACCACCTATCTGGGAGAGGATGTCTTCTCTCAGTTCGCGAACGGGCTTCGCGCCACCTTCTTCGTCGGACTCCTCGGCGGCGGCCTCGCCGCGGTGATTGGAATGGCGATTGGGTTCATAGCCGGCTACCTTGGCGGCTGGGTGGATGAGATCCTCAACATGGTTACGAACATCTTCCTGGTCATCCCTACCCTCGCCGTCTTGCTCGTGATCGCGAGCTATTTGCCCTCTGAGTGGCGTGGCGTCCCCTTTGAGGCGATCTTCATCGGCTTGACCTCATGGCCTTGGGCCGCCCGCGCCATCCGCTCCCAGACCTTCACGCTTCGATCCCGAGACTTCGTCGATCTGGCGAAACTGAGCGGCAGGCGCGGCTGGAAGATCATCGCCACAGAGATCGCGCCGAACATGAGCTCGTACCTGTTCCTCACGTTCATATTGCTATTCGGCGGAGCGATCCTGATCGGCGCCAGCCTGGACTTCATCGGTCTCGGCCCTCACGAGGGCATGACGCTTGGTCTGATGATGTTCAACGCCACGAGCGGTGCCGCACTCAATCTGGGCATCTGGTGGTGGTTCATACCGCCGGGCATCGGGATAACGGCTACCGTCGGTGCGCTGTATGTGATGAACGTCGGCCTCGACGAGATCNNATCTTCAACCCCAAACTCAGGGACATCTAACCCGTGAGCCTTCAAGTTACGGACCTCCGGGTCTACTACAGAACGCTGGCCGGCGACGTCAAGGCCCTCGATGGGGCCACCTTCTCAATCGCCGACAAGGAAATCATGGGCCTCGCGGGCGAGTCCGGCTGCGGCAAGTCAACACTTGGCAACAGCCTGATCCGGCTCGATGGACGCATGAAGTACATCGGCGGCAGTGTCAATCTCGACGGCAATGAGCTGCCCATCTGGGACCAGACGGGCATGAACGAGTTCCGTTTCAAACAAGTCTCGGTGATCCCGCAGTACGCCATGAGCGCGATGAACCCCACTCGCAAGATCGGCAAGATGATCGGCGAACTCGTGGAATCGCGTGGGATCAGCTACGAAGAGATCAAGTCCGAACTCGATCGTCGGGTCGACCTTGTCGGCCTGGACGAGGATGTTCTGAACCGCTACCCGATGGAACTCTCGGGCGGCATGAAGCAGCGCATGGTGATGGTCATCTCAACGTTGCTGGACCCATCGCTGCTGATCGCCGACGAAGTCACGTCCGCCCTTGACGTTTCCACTCAAAGGGCAGTTGCGGAGACTCTCGTTAGCTTCCGCGACCATGGTTTCGTCAAGAGCATGATCGTCATTACTCACGACGTCTCGATCCTGTACCAGACGGCAGACACGATCCTGATCATGTACGCGGGCAAACTGGCCGAGAAGGCCCCCACGAAGACCATCATCGAGAAGCCGCTTCACCCCTACACCAGGATGCTGATCTCGTCTCTGCCCGAAGTGGGCGTCCGGTATGAGACGAAGAAGCTCGTCGGAATTCCGGGCAGTCCTCCTTCGCTCTTGAACCCGCCGACGGGCTGCCGCTTCCGAGCGCGCTGCCCGCTTGCGTTCGCCAAGTGCGCGGAAGAACCGCCATTCATCAAGATCGCGAACGACCACGAGGTCGCCTGCTGGAAGGCCACCGGATCAGATGCTTAGCCTCAACAGAGTCTCCAAGTTCTACAAGATCGGCACCTTCGGCGGCAAGGAGCTGGCGGCCGTACGCGACGTCAGCTTCGACGTGAACCGCGGCGAGGTCGTCTCGCTAATCGGCGAGAGCGGGAGCGGAAAGACGACCATCGGCAAGATGGTGCTGAAGCTGATCGAGATCAGCCGGGGCTCCATCACCTTCGATGGCACGGACGTGGCGGGCATCAAGGGTGGGGCCGTGAAGTCCTACTACCGCGAAGTGCAGGGGGTCTTCCAGGACCCATTCAGCTCGTACAACCCCATCTTCAAGGCGGATCGCGTTTTCACCATGATCCGCAGCGAGTACTACCCGGAAATGTCCCGTTCCGATTGGGACGCCAAGGTCGAGACCGCACTGGCGGGCGTTAGCCTCGAGCCCGACCAGGTGCTCAACAAGTACCCACATCAGCTCAGCGGCGGCCAATTGCAGCGGCTGCTCGTGGCTCGGGCGCTCTTGCTGGATCTCAAGTTCCTCGTGGCAGACGAGATCATCAGCATGCTCGACGCCTCCACCAGAATCGACGTCCTGAACCTGTTGGCAGAGTTAAAGGACCGTGGGATGGGGATTCTGTTCATCACCCACGACCTCTCACTTGGCAACTACATCAGCCAAAAGACGGTGATCCTTCGGCGCGGGGTCGTCGTAGAAATGGGCGCCACGGACAAGGTGTTTGGCAATCCAACTCACCCTTACACCAAAGTCCTGATCTCCTCCGTGCCGCAACTCCATAAGAAATGGGCTGAAGTGGAGGCTGAGATCCAGGCTCACGGCGGAGACCACGATGGCGTGTGCCTCTATCACGAAGCGTATCCGCCGACTGGCCAGGCCGGCGATGGCCCCGGCGATCGCCCAGCGATGGTTAAGGTAGAAGACGATCACTTCGTCGGCTGCTTCGATCTCGGCCAGGGGATCTGCAAGGCCTAGTTCGGGACCAAGGCCCCAGGGCGTGGAGGATCGGGAGTCATCCCCTCGGTTCGCTACTGCCCGGGGCCGCGGGTCTACAGTGGGTGGCCACATGCGGCATCCGCATGTCCGGGAGGAGCTTCATGCGCTACGGCAATTTCGACGATGAGGCGCGCGAGTACGTCATCACCAGGCCGGACACGCCGCTCCCCTGGATCAACTACCTGGGCAACGAGGCCTACTTCGGGATCATCTCGAACACCGCGGGCGGCTACTCCTTCTACCGCGACGCGCGCCTTCGCCGCCTGACTCGATACCGCTACAACAACGCACCGCTGGATCTCGGCGGGCGCTACATCTACCTCCGGGACGACGACTCGAGCGAGTTCTGGAGCCCGAGCTGGCAGCCGACTCAGCGCGATCTCGAGGACTACAGCTGCCGGCACGGTTTGGGCTACTCGATCATCGGCTCCCGCTACCGCGGCATTCGGGCCGAAACGTGCTACTTCGTGCCGCTCGGCGAGAACCTGGAGATCTGGCGCGTCCGGGTGACGAACGAGCGCTCCGCCCCGGCGAAGGTCTCGCTCTTCAGCTCGGTTGAGTTCTGCCTGTGGGAAGCGCTGGAGGACAACACCAACTTCCAGCGCAATTACTCGACCGGCCAGGTGGAAGTCGAGGACGGGGTCATCTATCACAAGACGGAGTACCGCGAGCGGCGCAACCACTTCGCGTACTTCGCCTGCTCCGAGCCGCTGGCCGGCTGGGAGACGCAACGCGAGGCGTTCCTGGGGCCCTACCGCGGCTGGGATCGCCCGATCGTGGTAGAGCAGGGCAAGGCGACAGATTCGATGGCTCACGGCTGGCAGCCCATGGGCTCTCACCACGTCCGCCTCGAGCTGGCCGCCGGCGAGACGAGGGAAGTCGAATTCGTGCTCGGATACAGCGAGAACCCTGCGGAACGCAAGTTCGATCCTCCGGGTTCTCAGCGCATCGACAAGCGGACCGTCAAGCCGGTCATCGCCAGGTACCTGGCGCCCGCGGCCGTGGCCGAGGCTTTCGACGCCCTGCGCGCCTACTGGACGGATCTACTCGGCACCTTCCAGATCGAGACCGGCAACGAGCACGTCGATCGGATGGTCAACATCTGGAACGCATACCAGTGCATGGTCACGTTCAACCTCTCGAGATCGGCCTCGTTGTTCGAGTCCGGCATCGGACGGGGGATGGGCTTCCGCGACTCAAATCAGGACTTGCTCGGCTTCGTCCACATGATCCCGGCAAGGGCGAGGGAACGGATCCTGGACATCGCCGCGACACAGCTCCCCACAGGCGGCGCCTACCACCAGTACCAGCCACTGACCAAACGTGGCAACAACGAGGTTGGATCCGGCTTCAACGACGACCCGGCCTGGCTGGTCCTGGGCGTGGCGGCGTATCTCAAGGAAACCGGAGACACGAGCCTTCTCGACGAGCTGGTCCCGTACGACAACAAGCCCGGTTCCGAGAAGCCGCTGTACGAGCACCTTGAGCGCTCCATCCAGTACACGCTCGACCGCCTGGGGCCCCACTACCTGCCGCTCATCGGGCGGGCCGACTGGAACGACTGCCTGAACCTGAACTGCTTCTCCGAGACGCCGGGTGAGTCGTTCCAGACGACGGAGAACAAGGCCGGCGGGGTCGCGGAGTCGGTCTTCATCGGCGGCCTGTTCGTCCTGGCGGCCCGGGAGATGGAGGGAATTGCCACCCGTCGGGGCGATGCGGTCGAAGCGGCCTTGTGCCACGACGTGGCCATCGCCATGACCGGCGCCGTCGAGACGGCCGGTTGGGACGGCGCCTGGTTCCGGCGCGCCTACGACTACTTCGGCAACGTCGTCGGCTCGGCCCAAAGCGAAGAGGGCCAGATCTTCATAGAGCCGCAGGGCATGTGCATCCTGGCCGGCATCGGCCTCGATGACGGCAAGGCAGTGCAGGCGCTCGGCTCGGTCCGGGAGAAGCTCGCGACACCGCACGGCATCGTCCTGCAGACCCCGGCCTATACGCACTACTACCTGAATCTGGGGGAGATCTCCACATATCCGGAGGGATACAAGGAGAACGCGGGCATCTTCTGCCACACCAACCCGTGGCTGATGATCGCCGAGTCCATGGCCGGCAACGGCGAGGGCGCCCTGGACTACTACATGCGGATCAACCCTTCCGCGCGCGAGGGGATCTCCGAGATCCACCGCTGCGAGCCCTATGTCTACGCCCAGATGATCGCCGGCAAGGATGCGCCGACTCATGGAGAGGCGAAGAACTCCTGGTTGAGCGGCACGGCCGCGTGGAACTTCGTGGCAATCAGCCAGTGGATCCTGGGCATCCGGCCCGAGCACGACGGCCTCCGGATAGACCCGGTGCTGCCGGCAGACTGGGGCGAGTTCACGGTCCATCGCCGGTTCCGCGACGCCACGTATCGGATCGTGATCCGAAAGGCGGCCGGCAAGACCGGTCGCGTGGGCTCTTTGCTTGTGGATGGCCGTGAGATCCAGGGAAACCTCGCCCCGCTCCCGGCTACTCCCGGCAAGACGATCGAGGTGGAGGCGTTCGTCAGGTGAGTGAAGAGGCGGCGGCCATCGGCGTCAACCCATACGGGTACTTCGACGAGGCCGCCCGAGAGTACGTCATCACCAGGCCGGATACGCCCACGCCCTGGATCAACTACATCGGCGAGGGCCGCTATGGCGGCATCGTCTCCAACACCGGTGGCGGCTATTCGTTCGATCGCGATCCGCGGAACCGCCGAGTTACCCGCTACCGCTACAACGCCATTCCGGCGGATCAGCCGGGCCGGTATGTCTACCTGCGCGACCAGGAGACCGGTGAGTATTGGAGCCCCACGTGGCAGCCGGTCCGGCGGGACCTCGATGCCTACGAGTGCCGTCACGGCACGGCGTATACGCGCATTGCCAGTACATATAGAGGGATCGAGGCGGAGATCACGTACTTCGTCCCGCCCAGCCCCGCCGATGAGCCCGTCCCTTGCGAATTGTGGATTCTGCGTGTTCGCAACACGGGCACGGCCCCACGGCGCCTGCGCGCCTTCAGCTACGCCGAGTTCAGCTTCTTCGACGCCCACAACGACATGGTCAACCTCGACTGGGCCCAGCACATCGTCTTCAGCTCATGCGAAGACGATGTCATTCGAGTCAGGACGAAGTTCAATCCGCTTGTCTACTTCTTCGGATCGAGCGAGAGCCCGGTCGGCTACACCTGCGATCGTGAGGATTTCGTCGGCCGCAGCCGCGACCTTTCGGACCCGATCGTCGTCGAGACCGGTGAGCCCAGCAACGCCCCGTCCCCACGAGGCAACAGCGTGGGGTCGCTGACTCATGAAATGGACCTGGCGCCGGGCGAGGAGCGCCGGATGGTGTACGTCATGGGCGCCACGGAACGACCGGCCGAGATCGCCCGAACCGTTGCTCGTTTCAAGAACCCTGCCGAGGTAGACGCGGCATTGGCCGGGCTCCGCGAGGATTGGGATGCCTACCTCTCGCGCTTCACTGTCGAGACGCCGGACGCCGACACGAACGCAATGCTCAACTTCTGGAACCCGGTCCAGTGCCGGACCACGCTCTACTGGTCCCGATTCGTCTCCGGCTACGAAACCGGCATGGGGCGCGGCATGGGCACGCGGGACAGCGGCCAGGACACGCTCGGCACGATGCATACCGTTCCGGACCATGCCCGGCGGATGTTGACTCGAATCTGGGAGATGCAGTTCACCGACGGGCATACGTGGCACCAGTTCTTCCCGCTCACCGGCGAGGGCGGACCGGGTCTGGCAGCGGAGTACCCGGAGTGGCCGCAATGGTTCTCCGACGATCACCTCTGGCTGGTCATCGCGGTCTGCGCCTACTTGCGCGAAACCGGCGACTTCGCCTACCTGGACCAGCGCCTGCCCTTCGTGGACGGCGGCGAGGAGACCGTCTGGGTGCACATCCTGCGGGCGGTCGAGTTCACGCTCGCGAACCTCGGCCCTCACGGTCTGCCCCGATCCGGCTTCTCCGACTGGAACGACACGCTCAACGTCGACCACGGCTCCGGCAAAGCGGAGAGCGTCTGGACGGGCACACAGTTCTGCCGGGCGATGCTCGACCTGGCCGACATCTGCCGGCACGCCGATCGCAAGTCGGAGGCTCTGGCGGGCATCGAGGCCGAGGCGGCAGCAAGGTTCGTGAGGCTGCATGCGGAGATGGCCGCGGCGATCAACGGCTGCGCCTGGGACGGCGCCTGGTACGCCCGTTCGTTCGATGACGAGGGCTTGCCGATCGGGGTCTCGGGTGCGGCGCACCACGCCATCGACTTGATTCCCCAGAGTTGGTCGGTGATCGGCGAGGTTGCCACGCGCGAGCGAGGCGAGCAGGCGATGCGATCGGCCGACGAGAAGCTCAATACGAAGTTCGGGCTGGCCCTTCTCTGGCCGCCCTACGACGGCTTCGACCCGCGCATTTGCGGCACGTCGACCTTCGTGCCAGGGGCGAAGGAGAACGGCGGGATCTTCTGCCACTCCAACCCGTGGTCCATGGTGGCCGCCGCGATGCTCGGTTGGGGCGACGAGGCCTACCGCTACTACCGCCAGATCCTGCCCCTCGCCCGGACCGACTCGGACGTATACAAGGTGGAGCCGTACGTCTACCCGCAGAACATCTGCGGGCCGGCTCACCCATCCTTCGGGATGGCCCGCAACGCCTGGCTCACCGGGGCGGCGGCATGGACCTGCGTCGCCGCCACCCAATGGATCCTCGGCATCCGCCCAACCTTCGAGGGGCTGCGCGTGGCCCCGGCAATGCCACTGCACTGGCCCGGCTTCAAGGCCCATCGCGAATTCCGCGGCACGGCCTACGAGATCTCCGTGAGTCGAGAGGGGCAGGGGAATGGGGTCTCGCTGATGGTCGACGGAGTGGCCGTTCCGGGCGACACGGTGCCGCTGCCGACGCCCGGGACCGCGGTAGTCCGAGTGGAAGTCGTCCTGCGCTGACGGCCCGTCGGCACAGGCTCAGGCGCCGCGTTCCGGCAATGGGACACCTTTCGACTCGCGCGACCGGGTCGTCAGGGGTTAGAGTGACGAAGTCGCCGCCTGGAGGCTCTCCCGGCGGTCATCCCGTGACCATATCCCGTCCGGCACCGGGCCGGAAACCGCTGAGGTAGTTCGCGGTGTCGACCGGCGTACTGTTGCCTCTTCTCGTCTTCGCGGCTCTGGGTCTG
Organism: Chloroflexota bacterium; assembly: GCA_003156975.1. Taxonomy (GTDB): domain Bacteria; phylum Chloroflexota; class Limnocylindria; order Limnocylindrales; family CSP1-4; genus Fen-1039. Next base: position 20,582 of record PMIE01000048.1, read on the forward strand.
CCCATCTTCGCCCTGCTATGGCGCGTCTTCGTGGTGGGCGGTGAGCTGCGGCGGGACGCCCAGCATGGCCGCGCGGCGAAGGACCTCGCTCATCGAGCGGACTGGTCCCTGGCCGAGCTCTCGGAGATCGTGGACGATATTCGCCGGCACAAGACGGGACCCGAGGCCGGCGCAGCGAGCCTTGCGGCCTCCGAGGAAGCGCTGCGTCGGTACGCTGTGGAAGCCGAGGCAATCGACAAGCGCGCAACGCATGCCGAGGGCGGGGGCCTGTTGCCCGAGATAGAACGCGCCCAGCGAGCCGTCGAGCTGATCGAATACGGCCGCGGGCTGATGCTCGATCCACACGCCGACGCCAGCGAGGGCGAGACTTCCGTCAAGCGCGGCTACCTCAACCTATTGCACGCTCGGGAGGCGATCCGCGCCAGGGGCGCCGAGATCGAAGCCGGCGTGCTCCCGCCCTCCGCCCGGCCGAACACGGACCCACTCGGCCCGAGCCGCAAGCGTTAGGGCGGAAGCGGGCGACAGCACACCTCGGGCCACGACCGGCCTGCCCGCCCCTCGGTGCTATTCTCGCGGGAGCCGGAGTGGCATTTGTCTGGAGGTCTGTCGATGCGGTGTCCGCGATGCGGCGAACGGGAGACCCGGGTCGTGGACTCGCGTGACCTGGACGAAGCCAGCATCCGACGCCGCCGCGAATGCGAGACGTGTGGAGCCCGCTTCACGACCTACGAGCGCATCGAGGCCCCGCGGCTGGTCGTCGTCAAGCGCGATGGCTCTCGAGTTGAGTTCGACCGCGAGAAGCTCGTCTCGGGCTTTCGCAAAGCCCTGACGCGACGGCCGCTGCCGGAAGATGCCGCAGAGCAGGCCGCGGACCAGATCGAGGCTCAGCTGCGGGCCGGCGGCGCCACCGAGGTGGACTCGTCGGAGATCGGCAGGATGGCGATGGACAAGCTGCGGACGCTGGATCAGATCGCCTACATTCGTTTCGCCAGCGTGTACCAGAGCTTCGAGGACATCGAGACGCTGAAGCGGGAGGTCGACAACCTGTACGCCCAGCGCGAAAGCGGAGCCACCGTCAAATGAGCGTTCTCTCAGATCGCGACATAGGGGTCGCCCTGGCCACCGGCCGGATTCGAGTGGATCCGTACGACCCCGCGGACCTGCAGCCGTCTTCCATCGATCTGCATCTGGACCGAAGCTTCCGCGTCTTCCGCAACAACCGCTACCCGTTCATCGACGTCCGCTCCCCGCAGCCGGACCTGACGGAGCTCCTCAACGTCACCGACGACGAGCCGTTCGTTCTGCATCCCGGCGAGTTCGTGCTGGGCCAGACGATCGAATGGGTGGAGTTGCCGGACGATCTTGTCGCCCGTCTCGAGGGCAAGTCCTCCCTGGGCCGGCTCGGCCTGCTCATCCATTCGACCGCGGGTTATGTCGATCCCGGCTGGAAGGGCAAGCTCACACTCGAGCTTTCGAACGTCGCCAACTTGCCGATCGCGCTGTACTTTGGGATGAAGATCGGGCAGATCAGCTTCTTCGAGATGTCCAGCCCGGTCGATCGGCCGTACGGCTCGGCGGGCCTGGGTTCGAAATACCAGGGCCAGTCAGAGCCGACGGCCTCTGCCTACTTCCGGGATTTCGACAGTGGACGCCGCAGTACAGCCGCGCCGGATAGGAGCGCTCGATGACAACGATGAACGAGGCCGTCCACTGGTCGGCGGACCTGGGCGGCGGCACCCGTGTGGCCCTGATCCAGGCCGGCCGGTTCCGTTCCGATGCGGGGGCCCTGCTGGGCGTGGTGCCGCGGATGATGTGGAATTCTCTCGTCGTGGACGAGATCGATCACGACCATCGAATCCTGCAAGCCCTCAACTGCCTGCTCGTGGAGACGCCGGCGGGGCGAGTTCTGGTCGAGACGGGCATCGGCGACCGCATCACAGAGAAGGGTCGGGCGATGCGGCAGTACGAGGGGACCTGGATTCTCCCCGCCCTGGAGGCGGCCGGCTTCGCCGCGGACACCGTCGATGCGATTGCCCTCAGTCACCTCCACTACGACCACGCGGGCGGCATCCTGAAGTCCGACGGATCGCTGGCCTTCCCGCGCGCCAGGCTGGTTGCTCAGCGGGCCGAGTGGGAGGTCGCGCACGGATCGAACGCGCGTCTGGTGGCGAGCTACGACCAGCCTGAACTCGCGCTTGTCCGCGACCTTGGTCTTCAGTCCGCGCCGGAGGGCGAGACCGAGATCCTGCCGGGCGTGTCGGTCTTCCCAACCGGCGGTCATTCGGCCGGCCATCAGGGTGTCCTGGTCCGCGGCGCCGACCGAACGGTCGCGTTCTTCGGCGACCTCGCGATGAGACCGTGGAACGCGAATCCGAAATGGGTTACGGCGTTCGACGACTTCCCGCTCCACTCGGTGGCCGTCAAGACCGAGCTCTTTGCCCGGGCCGCGGCCGACGGTTGGACCGTCGTCCTTTCCCACGAGCCCGTGCATCCCGTAGGCCGCATAACCCGCGACCGCGACCGGTTCGCGTTCGAGGCGGGCGAGTAGCGGGGGAGTAGCCGAGGAGTAGCCGGCGCGGGCCGGCCAACGAAGGCGCCGAGCCCGCGGAACCCACCCGACGCGGTAACATCCCACCGAGCCCCCGTAGCTCAGTGGAATAGAGCGCCGCCGTCCTAAGGCGGGCGTCGTCGGTTCGAATCCGGCCGGGGGCGCCAATTGCCCGCGGCAGCCCACGAGCCAACGCAGCACCGCGTGAGCCAATGCGCCGGAGTAGGGGATCGCCACCGGACGGGTTCCGGCCACCGGGCGTGCCGCGGCCACCGGACGCGCCACGTTCGCCGGACGAAGGCACTTCCGTCCCAACTGTCGTAGTCTCGGGCTCCAACCAGGGCAGCCGGAGGCGTCCCATGCGCTTCAGATATGCGGCGACAACCGTAATTCTCTTCGCGGTTGCGATGGCATACCTGGAATCGGCAGTGGTCGTATACCTCCAACGCGCGCTGTCGATCACGCCCGACACGCTGTTCCCGCTTCAGAGCCAGTCCATGGTCGGCGACCTGGGCGGAATCGAGGTCGGTCGTGAGGTCGCCACGTTGGTAATGCTGGCCGCCGTAGGCTGCCTCGTGGGCCGCCGCGGGGTGGATCGGCTTGGCTGGACGGCCGTCGCCTTCGGGGTCTGGGACATCCTCTACTACGTGTGGCTGTGGGTCTTTGTGGGATGGCCACATTCACCTGGAACCTGGGACGTGCTGTTCCTGCTGCCGGCTCCGTGGTCCGGGCCGGTCTGGGCGCCGGTCGCCGTGGACGTCGCCCTCGTCCTTGCCGGACTCGCGACCGGCCGCGAGGTAATCGCGGGGCACATTCCGCGCGTCACTCCGCTCCGTGGCGCGGGCGCGGCCGCCGGCGGGATCCTCGTGATCGCCGCCTTTATGGCCAACGCTCCGGCTCTGCTCGACGGTCGGATGCCCGGTTGGTTCCCGTGGCCGCTCTTCGTTGCCGGCATGATCGTGGCCGGCTGGGGCGCAGCCGCGTCGCTGCGGTCGGGCCGGTTGGCGCCCACCGCTACCGACTGACGCCCGCGGCGACCAGGTTCTTTCCTATTGCTCACCACGATTACATAAGGCAAGCGGCTCGCCCGCAATAGGGCTGCCCGGCGGCAACTCGGCGGCCAGAAACAGTAATCCAGCCAGCGAGCCGGCCAGATTCGGCCCCGAAACGGCCTAGTCACGGCCCGGCGCCCTCTCGACCCTGCGGAATCACGGCCGAGCGCCTTCGGTCGCGACGCTTCTTGGCGGCAGGCCTCGCCCAATGTGAATCTGGTGATCATTAGGCAAGATCGCGGCCTCGCCGCCTTCACGAGCTTCGACTCGGTTTTGGGCTCGGCCCAGAACGAGCTCAGGCTCGGCCACGCGGCCCAGACCACCGCAACACCGGCTGTTGGCTGGGCGCAACTCCGTCTTCTCACGGCCGGACCGGCCACGACCGATTCCCACCAGGGGTGTTCTGGAACCGCCGAACCTCGGCTCGTCGGCCATCGAGCAACCCCGGAGGGACGATGCAACCCGAAATCCGAACGGACTTCAACGACCTCGTCATGCCTCTGCTCGGCCTGGCCGAGTCGATGCTGGAGTCGGCCGGCGAGTTCCGACCGTTCGGTGCCCGATTGGCGGCCGGAGGGCAGCTGGCGCTCATCGATGTCGCGCCGACACTGGAGGAACCGTCGAACCCGCTGATCGTCGACGCCCTCTACGCCACCTTCCGCCTGGAGGCCAGGTCCGGCATGATCCGCGCCTGCGCCGTGTGCTGGGATGCGCTGATCCCGCGCCAGGAAGGGGGAGGCCTCATGGATGCCATCGCCATCGGTCTCGAGCATCGCGATGCAGACCCCACGATCGTTCTCTGTGGCTATGAGCGTGAACCGACGGGCGACTATCGGTTCGAGGACCCGGTCACAGCCACCGGCCGCCGCCACGTCTTTGGGCACGTGCTCCTGGCTTGATCGTCAGTCGTGGCAGCCCCGGCACCGTCCCGCGATGGTGACGTGCGATAGGTCGACGGCGAAGCCCAGGTCCGCAGCCAGGGCATCGACGATCACGGCGCCAGTTTCCGGCCGGATCTCCCAGGTTGCGCCGCAGCCGACGCAGTAGAGATGCCCGTGAACCTGCTCGGGCAGGACGTGGTATTCCTCGCGGCCGTCCGGCCCGTGGCCGTGCGCCACCAGCCCGAACTCCTCCAGGACGTCGAGCGTCCGATAGACCGTCGAAGGGGTCGTGGTCTGGTCGCGCTCACGGCAGCGGGCAATCAGATCCGTGGCGGTAACGTGGCCTTCGTGTTCGCGAAGGACGTCTACCAGCGTCCGCCGCTGCGGTGTCCACCGCAGACCGCTGGCGCGCAACCGGGCGGCGACTCCATCCCATGGATCGGCCTCCGGCGCGGCCGTGGACTGGCGAGAAGCTGCTCGTGGCACCTGGCGGTCCTGCATAGCTGTCTGATTGTCGCGCATTCCTCAGGAGCGTAGACTGCGGCTTAGCGCAACCTATTGCAATAGCGTCTTGTTTCGTCAGGCGGCACAAGGAGGAGTCGGATGCACATTCCGGACGGCTACCTCGCTCCTGCCGTCTCGCTTGCGCTGGCGCTCCCGACGATCCCGATCTGGGCGGTCGCCACACAGAGGGTCAAGAAGGTCCTCAACAACAGGACCGTGCCGCTGCTCGCCATCTTCTCGGCACTGAGCTTCACCGTGATGATGTTCAACATCCCCGTGCCGGGGGGCACGACGGCGCATGCTGTGGGGGGCACGCTGATTGCCGTTGTGCTCGGGCCATGGGCGGCGGCCATCGCGGTTAGTACTGCGCTGGTCTTGCAGGCCCTGTTCTTCGGGGACGGCGGCATCCTGGCGATCTTCGCCAACTGCTTCAACATGGCGATTGTCCTGCCGTTCGTCGGCTACGGCACCTACCGCCTCCTTGCCGCAGGCTCGCCCGTGCTCTCGACTCGGCGCGCGGTCGCTGCCGGTATCGGAGCGTATGCGGGAATGACCGTCGCCGCGCTTGCGGTGGGCATCGAGCTGGGCCTCGAGCCGGCCTTGTTCTCGCAGAACGGCCACGCGCTCTACAGCCCGTACGGCCTGAACGAAGCCATTCCCGCGATGGTCCTATCGCACGCACTGGGGGCGTCGATCGTCGAGGGCCTCGTCACGGGCCTCGGCGTGGCCTATCTCCAGCGCCGCCATCCGGAGTATCTGACGAGTCTGCGCGGCATCTTCGCTCCTGTCTCCGTGGCCGACGGCGACGTCAAGAGGCGCGCATTCTGGCGGCCGGTGGCTGCAGCGGTGGCAGCCGGCCTGGCGCTTCTTACCGTCGTCGGGCTTGTCGAGGGACGCGGAGATCCCGGCCGCCTCTTCAACGCGAACTGGTCGGCGGTTGACTGGCCGGCCGTGGCCACGATGCTGCTCATCACGGCCGTGGTGGGCGCGATCCTAGTGCCGGCCGCTTATCTGCTGCTGCCACGCGCGATAAGACGAATCGGGGCCGGCTTCGCCGCTCTGGCGGTGATCGCGCCGCTCGGACTCATCGCCCCAGGCTTTGCCTACGGCGAGGGCTCGACGCAGGATGTGCAGGCTGCCTTCGGGTACGTGCCATCGGGTCTGCGGAGCCTCTCCGGCGTGTTCAGCGCGCCACTATCCGGTTACAACTTGCCGCTGCCTTTCTTCTCGGGCGCAAGCGCGCCGCTCTGGCATGCCGCGGTGGGTTATGAGATCTCGGGCATCGTCGGCATGCTGGGAGTCGGTGGCGCCGTCTACGCAATCGCACGACTCCTGCGCGACTCCGGTTTCACTCCTGAGGCGGCCGAGGATGCGCCGCCCGAGGCGCCTGGCGTCCCAACTCGCGGCGGCCGCATCGGCTGGCTCGAGCAGACGCTCGGCGGCATAACCGAGAACATCGAACGCGCCGTCTTCACCCAACACCACGCCCGATCTGACGGCTGGCTCCAGAAGCGAGACCCGCGAATCAAGATGGTCGGCGCACTGACCGCCATTCTCGCCGCGAGCTTGACCGCCTCGATCCTTGGCCTCGCCCTTCTCTACGGAGCGACCCTGGCCGCGGCTCGAGCGAGCAAGGTTCCGTTCGGGTTCTTCGTCAAGCGCGTCTGGCTCGGCATCCCGTTCTTCGCGGGCATCGTCGTCCTGCCGGCCATCTTCTTCGTGCCGGGGCCGCGTCTCTTCGACCTGGCGATCGGACCGGCACATCTGGCGCCGTCGTGGAACGGCCTCGCCGGGGCGGCCTTGTTCGTCAGCCGTGTCGGCGTGTCGGTCTCGATCGCGATCCTTCTTGTCGTGACCACACCGTGGGCCGACGTTCTCAAGAGCCTCCGCGCCTTGAAGGTGCCGCAGGTCTTCGTCCTCGTCCTGTCGATGACATACCGCTACATATTCCTGTTCCTGCACACCGCCAACGGCATCCTGCTCGCGCGAAAGAGCCGCGTGGTGGGCCGGACGACCGGCGGCGAGCAGCGTCGCTGGATCACCGGCACGATGGGCAACCTGATGAGCAGGGCATTCAAGATGAGCAACGACGTCTATGCGGCGATGCTTGCCCGCGGCTTTGGCGGCGAGGTCCGTTCATTCACCATCTACCGGGTCCGCCCGGCCGACGTTGTGGCGTTGGCCGGTGTCGCCGGAATAGCGGTCGCGGCGGTCTTCGGCGGGAGGGCATTGCCATGACCCAAGCTGCAGTTCTCAGCGCCGCCGACGTCCTGCCGGTCGGTCCGGGCGAACCGGTATTCGCACTGCGGGGAGTCGGCTACAGGTACGCCGGCCGGCAGCCCGCCCTCAACGACGTGAACCTGACGATCTGGCCGGGGGAGCGAGTGGTGCTGCTCGGCGCGAACGGCAGCGGCAAGTCCACGCTCCTCAAGCTCCTCGACGGCATAGTCGGCCCGACGCAAGGAACCATTCGGGCCCTTGGGCTGGACATCGCCGCGGTCGCTTCAGGCGAAGACGGCTTCCACTTCCATCGAGAAGTAGGTCTCGTGTTCCAGGATCCTGATATCCAGCTGTTCAGTGCCACCGTTTTGGACGATGTCGCCTTCGGTCCGTTGCAGCTCGGCCTCTCACGAGGTGAAGTCAAGCAGCGCTGCGACGAGGCGATGGCGGAGATGGGGATCGCCCATCTCGCCGATCGGGCGCCGTTCGAGCTATCCGGCGGCGAGAAGAAGAGAGCGGCGATCGCGTCCGTCCTGTCGCTTCGCCCGGACGTCGTACTGCTCGACGAGCCGACGGCATCGTTGGATCCACGGACCAAGTGGGTTCTCGTGGATCTCGTGCAGCGGCTTGCGGCCGCCGGACGGACCCTCGTCGTTGCCACTCACGAACTGGACATCGTGCCGCTCATCGCGGACCGGGTCGTCGTCCTGAGCGAAGAGGGGAGAGTGGTCGCCGACGGCGCGCCGGCCGCGATCCTCGCCGACCGGGACTTGCTGGTGCGGGCGAACCTGATCCACGAACACCTCCATGAGCACGGGGTCGTGGAGCACTCTCACCCCCACGACGACGCGGCGGGCCACCATGACGAAGCGGGCGTGGGCCGCGACGCCCTGAGCGCCGCCGGCGGCGGACGCCTCCAATAGCCACGAAGGCCTCGGCCGGCCGACCAAACCGCCACGCGCTGCGATCGCCGGCCCGAGGCGAGCCAGGCAAGCCTGGCTTGAGGCCGGCCGACGGCGATCGTACGGCCCCGAGTTGGCGGAGGCCCCCCACACAAGAGGGCGATGCCGGCAAAAGCCAGACACGCCACAATGGACTGCCATGGAGAGCCGTCAGCCCGGACAAGCGTCCGGTCCATCGACGCAGGCCGCGAAAAGCGAGGCCGAGGTTGACTCATTTGTCGAGCCCGGCCGGCGGAGCCCCGAGCTTCTCGATAGCGAGGCGGAGCGATCTGCCCGCCAGCGTCTTTTCGACGAGGTGCTCGCCTCGGTAGAGCTCGTGTTGGTTGCTGATGGGGCGGCTTTCTGGCGCGAGGACGCCGACCACTCTCTCGTTCTTACTGCCAGCCGGTCCATCTCGCGCGATGTCCTGGATGCCTTCGACCGCCACGTGACGACGCCGCTGCAGTCGATCATGCAGCGCTGGCCGGAGAGCCCGATGGTCGCAGTCCCGCTCAACGACCCGACCAACCCGATCGCCGAAGAGATCCGCCAGATAACGGATCGCGAGGAGATCGTGGGACTGGCAGGCGTGCCGTGCCGGATTCCAGGCGAGATGCTGGGGATGCTGCTCGTCGTTCACCGCCGGCCGCATCCGTGGACCGTCCGCGACCTCGGCCTGGCCACCGGACTCGCCGGCCAGCTCGCCACGGCCATGCAGAACGCCCGCCTGTTCGCCTCCGTCAGGTCCCTCGCCAACAGACTCGCCGCGATCCATGAACTGAGCTTGCGGCTCAACCAGCTCCGCGACGTGGAGGCGATCGGCGAGGCTATCGTGGCCGAGGTCGGCCGGCTGGTCGACTGCGACACGGTTCGCGTCTACCGCCTCGATCCTGAGGGCACATTCAGGGCGGTTGCCGCCTCCGGCACCTTCGTAGGCATTGAGTCGCCGCCGCTCGAAGCGCTCGCAAGTGGCCATGCCGAGACGCTGCCAGGCTGGGTGGCAAAGCGCAACGAGCCCCTCATCATCCCCGACGCCTCGGTCGAGCGGCGCTCGATATTCCGCTCGACGTTTGGACCGGAGTCCCTGCTGCTCGTGCCGATGTCCTACGGGGACAACGTCCAGGGAGTCCTTGTCGTCTCCAAGAACGGTGTCGGCCAGTATGGGCCGGACGACGAGCAGGCCCTATCCATCTTCGGCCGGTATGCAGCCCAGGTGATCGTCAACGCCGACAACATCAAGGAGCTCGAGAAGCAGCACGCCCTCCTCGAGCAGCAGGTCGCCGCAGGCAAGAGGCTCCTGGACCTGAGCGAGCAGCTGGTCTCGACCCTGGACCCTCGCCGCGTGCTTGACCAGATCGCCGAGACGATCGGAACGGTCGTCCACTACGACCGCCTGACAATCTATACCAGCCAAACCTCAACCGGCGGCATCGAACCGGTACTCTCGAGGACGCGCTCGGATGAAGCAGGGGAGGTCTCGGAATCCGGCCAGTCTCTGGACGAAGGGCTGACGAGCTGGGTCATCGGCCGAGGTGATGCCGTCTGCGCCAATGACGTGGGTGAGGAGGTTCTGGCGGCGGGACCGGTGGCCGGCGAGGCGATGTCGGACACGGCCCAGGGCAAGGACGCGCGCGTCTCGCGCAACATCATCGTCGTGCCGTTGCGAGTCCGCGGCGAGGTGGTCGGCAGCTTGAACCTGACGCGAGTCGGCGGCCCGGAAGCGCACTTCACCGAGAACGAGTTCGAGCTCAGCAAGCTGTTTGCCGGGCAAGCGTCGATCGCTCTCCAGAATGCCGAGGCTCACGTCAAGGTTTCGACCCGCGCCGACCTGGACGCTCTCACCGGGCTGCGCAACCACGGCACCTTCCAGAGAGATCTGGCGAACATGATCGAGGCGGGCGATCCCTTCTCCCTGTTGATGATGGACCTCGACTCGTTCAAGGCGTTCAACGACACGTACGGACATCCGGCCGGCGACACTCTGCTCGAGACGGTCGCCAGGGCGATTGTCAGTGCCACTCGCCAGAACGATCGCGCCTACCGGTACGGTGGCGACGAGTTCGCTCTGCTTCTCTCCGGGGCCGCTCGCGCCCACGCCGAGGAAGTTGCAGCTCGAGTTCGGGCAGCGGTTCGGGAAGGCGTGCGCAACTCCTTCGTCGGCACCCTGGGCGTGCAGGTCAGTGCCTCGATCGGGGCCGCCCATTGGCCTGCCGACGGCCGCGAGCACGGCGCGCTCGTTGAGGTAGCGGACGCCGATCTGTATCGAGCCAAGCGGCAGCGCAACGAAGGGGTTGCCGCCGCGCAGCCGGCCGCGCCATTGGGGTCTGCCGAGGCTGCACCCGCGACCTGGGTGGATGCCGCCCGCGACCTGATCGCTGCGACCACGGCCGAGGCTGCCGCCGCAGCCATGGTGTGCGCAGTCACCACCCTGTGCGACGGATCGGATGCCTTCGTGGCTCTGACCGATGACATCGAGCAGCTCCTCAGTCCGGCCCTTTCGGCAGTGGTCGTCGGCGGCGCGGATAACCCCAGGCCGGGCGTGAAGCAGGGCATGGTTCAGGTGGCCGCCAGCGGTGCGTTCCTCGGCAAGTCTCAGTCGATTCGCCACGGCGGCGGCTTGTGGGGACGTGTCTGGCAGGGCGGGACCCTGGTCGTGGAGGACGACGGCAGAGCCATGAGGATGGGCGCCCCACTACTGGTCGCAGGTACCGTTGTGGGCATCCTCGGCGTGGCCGAGCCGAGCCGGGCGCAGCGGCTCAACCACTCCAGAGAGGTCGCTCTGGTAGCAGATCTTGGTTCGGCGGCCCTGCAGAGACTCCTTGGGCTCGAGGTCTGATCGCCTCGCCACATGGCCCTTCTCGGCGACGCGGCGCCGACACTCCTATACTCCCCGCCATGCCCCAGCTCTACAGAGTCCAGGTCGAGTCACGTTGGATCGGCCGATGAGCCAGTCCCACGCCTACCGCTTCACCGATGCCGCAAGACGGGATCGGCCGCGCCGGCTCCGTGTCGTCGGTATTGCCGTTCTTCTGACCGTGGCAATCGGCGCCGCCGCCTGGCATCCCCTGATGACTGTCGCCGCTCACAACAGCGTCACGATTCTCGGGCCGTCGGCCACTTCATTGGACCCTGCAGTTCAGGCCGACGCAGAAAGCGCCCAGGTCGTCTCGCAGCTCTTCGAGTCGCTGACATTCGTCGACTCGGCGGCCACGGTGCAGCCCGCTCTTGCCGCGTCGTGGGAGATCCAGAATGGCGGAACGCGAGTCGTCTTCCACCTCCGGTCCGGCCTGGAGTTCTCGGACGGCTCCGCGCTCAAGGCGTCGGATGTGGTGGCGAGCTGGATGCGTGTCCTTTCGCCGGCCAAGCCGAGCCAGCTGGCATCGCTCCTGGATGGAGTGACCGGTGCCAAGGCCTACCGCGATGGGACGGGTCCGCAATCGGCAGTCGGGATTCGAGCCAAGACTGACACCGACGTTGAAGTCGACATGTCCAGCGCAGCCTCTGACTTCCCCGCGATCGTGTCGAGTTCCACCCTGGCCGTCGTGCCCTCCGGCATCGACTCAGACTCGAGTCTCCTGCGCCCGGGGACCTTCGTGGGCAGCGGCGCCTATGTGCTGAAGGCCCTGACGCTTACGGAAACGACCCTGACCGCGAACTCGCACTACTGGGCGGGCGCGCCGCCGATCGCCACGGTCCATCTACTCAGCAGCCCCGGCGCAAACGGCAGAGTGCAGGACTTCCAGTCCGGCGACCTGGACTACACGCCGATCGCCGATGGGGATGCCACCTGGATCGCCTACGACAAGATCCTCGGGCCCTCGTTGCGCGTTGAACCGTCCCCATCGGTCGAGTACTACGGCTTCAACACGACCAAGGCCCCATTCAACGACGTCCACGTCCGCCGGGCCTTTGAGCTCGGCATCGACTGGAAGCGCATTGTCACGCTCATGTCGCCTGCGGGGAGGGTGCCGGCAACCGGCATGGTGCCCCTGGGAGTGCCGGGTCACAGCTCCACGGACTACGGGCCGGTCTTCGACCTCGCCTCCGCCAGGTCGGAACTCAGCGCGGCGGGCTTTCCGGATGGTGCCGGCTTCCCGAAGGTCATCTTGATCACGACCGGCGGGGACTTCGGCCAGCTCGAAGGGGCGATCGTCCGCCAACTCCATGACAACCTCGGCATCGACATCTCCTACAGGGCCGAGGGCTGGGACCTCTACAACTCACTGTTGTTGAGCGACGCGCCGGCGATCTGGGAGATGGATTGGGTCGCCGACTACCCAGGCGCCAACGACTTCCTCGGTCTGTTGCTTGGATCCGGCCAGCCGAACAATTTCGCCCGTTGGACCAACTCGGACTTCGACTCAGCCATCAAGAGCGCGCTCTCCAGCACCGATGCGGCTTCGATGCAGAAGGCCTACGACTCGGCCCAGTCGATCGTCAAGGATCAGGCCCCGGTGATCCCCGTCAGCTTCGGCTCGGGCTACTCCCTGGTGGCAAAGGGCCTGCTCGGGGCGATGCCGAACAGCCAGGGGCTGGTCCGGTACGCCGGAATGTCATGGGCTTCCGGATCATGAGACTGCGGCTCCTTCATCCGGTGGGTCTGCGCGTCGGCGCCGCCCTTTCGTGCTCGCTCCTGATCGCGATGTGCCTGGCCGGCACGGTGGCCGCAGCGACGGTCACATTCGGCACGCCATCCGCAACCTCGCAATTCGGCCGGGAGATCGTGTTCACGCAGCCGTACGACGGCGCTTCGATCAAGTCGGCAAGCATCCTCATCACTCTCCCCGACGACCCGGGGCCCACGGTCGCGGCCGTGAGCAACGTTGGGTCCGGTTCACTTACATACGCGATGGACACCTCCAGCGGGGGAGTGGATCCGTTCGTGCCCGTGGTCGGCCAATTCGAGATCGTCCTCACCGATGGCACGACGCTGGACGGACCGGAAATCAAGGTCACGTATGACGACGATCGTTTCACCTGGAAGACGAAGATCGGCAAGGTGGTCCGGCTCCACTACATCGACGCCTCGGACTCGTTTGCCCAGCAGATGCTCAGCTACGCGGACACCGGCCTGGCAAATGCCGCGGCCCTGTTCGGCGTAAGCGAGACGCAGCCACTTGACTACTACGTCTACCCCAGTCAGTCCGACTTTCAGCAGGGTCTGAACCAGCCGGATACCGTCGGTGGCACGGTGATCCAATCCGTGCGTATCGGCTACGCAACGGTCGATCCTGGGGACAGGGTCTATGCGGCGCAGGTGATGCCCCACGAGCCCACCCACGTCGCATTCTGGGATGCGACGCACAATCCATATCACGAGGCGCCGCGCTGGCTCAACGAGGGTTTCGCGCAGTACGTGTCGCAGGGCTACGACTCCGATAGCCGCCAGATCGTGTCGCAGGCGGCCCGGGATGGGACACTCCCTTCGCTGCTCGCCCTCACAGACTACTTTCCGCTCGACTCAGCTCGCATCTACCTCGCCTACGCGGAGGGATTGGCGGCCGCCGACTTCCTGGTCGCCAAATATAGCCGGGCCGGCGTACTCAAGCTGGTCCAGGCATTCGCCAAGGGCGATACGGACGACGAAGCCTTCAAGGCCGCCCTCGGCGTAGACGTGGCAACCTTCGACAAGGCCTTCATGGCCGACAACAACGCCACGCCTACCAAGTACGGTCCTCAGCCTGAAGGCACGAGTCCCGGCGGCACGTCGGTGGCGCCCGGATCCACACCAACTACGGTCCCCGGCCAGAAGGCGCCGACCAGGTCCGGCAACTCGGCCCTCTTCCTGCTGGCGGGCATCATGGCTGTCGTCGGTGTCGTACTTCTAGGACTCGCTTTGGCAATGGTCCTGTCATCGCGCCGGCAAGCGGCTCGTTGAAGAGTCCGCGTGTTCTAGTGATCGCTCGGCACTCGGGGCCATCGCCCAAAAGCGGAGCCGCGGCTCTGATAGAGTCAGCGGCCGCTATGAGTGTCGCGTCCATGTCCTCCCAACTCGGGCCGTCCTAGTGCCGCCAGATCAGCCAGGTGTCGTCGAGTTTCGGCTCGGCGACGTGGTGAATCTGAGACGATCCCACCCCTGTGGGGGTAGGGAATGGCTCATCGACCGCCTCGGCGCAGACCTTGGATTGCGCTGCCGCCAATGCAACCGGCACGTCTTGCTGGACCGCCGCGCCGTCGAGAGACGCATGACGGGCTTCGTTGAGCGGGGCGATCTGGCAATGAGCCTGGCCGTGGCACCGACGCCACATGACGCCGACAGGTCCGCCACGGGGAGCGATCTATGAACCTCACTGTGACGACAAAGCGCGCCCGAAGAGCCAAGTCGCCTGCTCCCGTAGCACCACCTCCGCCGCCCGTGGAGACCGCCGAGGACGAAGGTGCGCTCGCCGTCCTGCACAACCGCCCCTTCTTGCTTCTGTGGCTTGCTCAGCTATCGACTCAGGTCGGCGGCAACATGGTCATCTACGGCCTGACGATCATGATCACGGCCTCGTACAAGTCGAGCAGCGCCGTAAGCGTCCTGCTGCTGAGCTTCTTGCTGCCCGCGATCATCTTCTCGGCGTTGGCCGGGGTCTTTGTCGATCGAGTCGACAAGAGGCGCCTGCTGGTGGTAACGAACATCATGCGAGGGCTCGCGTTCCTGGCGATCTTCTTCGTCGGGAACAACCTGCTGATGCTGTACCTGCTGATGGTCTTCGTCTCGACCGTGACCACATTCTTCGGACCGGCCGAAGCCTCGATGATCCCGTTCCTCGTCCCAAAGAAGCAGCTGCTCGCCGCGAACGGCCTTTTCACCCTTACCGCGAACATCGCCTTCGCCCTGGGTTTCGCGCTCTTCGGGCCGTTCGTCGTGGCGATCGCCAACGCCGAAATCCTGATCGTCATAGTTGCCGTGCTCTATTTCGTCGCTGCCGTCTTCTGCTTCGTTCTGCCGTCATCTCCCAAGGCCGCCTCACCTGTGGTTACGCCGGGGCAGACGGTTGCCGATGCCGAACGCGCCGTCGGGACGATGTTCAGCCAGTTCGCCGAGGGCTTGCGGTACATCCGCGACCACCGCAACGTCGGCTGGTCCCTCACATACCTGGGGATCGCAGGAGCCCTCGTTGGGATTCTCGGCGTGATCGGGCCCGGTTTCGCCCAGCACACGCTGGATCTCGGCGAGAAGGACTTCGCCCTGATCGTCCTGCCGCTCGGGCTCGGGATCGCGATGGGGATCCTGTTCCTGAACTCCTACGGCAGATACCTTCCGCGCCGCCAGACCATCGAGACCGGCATGATCGCCACCGGCGTGCTCCTGGGGCTGCTGGCCTGCTCGGGGCCGATCTCGCACTTCCTCGAAGCCCGCGCCACGTCCACCGGTCTGGCCGAGGCAAGCCGCGTGGTTTCCCTCCTGTCTCTGGTCATGGGCATCGCCTTCCTGGTCGGGGCCTGCTATTCGGTTGTCGCCATCTCGGCGCAGACGCAGCTCCAGGAGGAGCTTCCCGAGGATGTGCGCGGCCGAGTCTTCGGCGTCCTCAACATGCTCGTCTCGATCGCCAGCCTGGCACCGATCATCGTCGTCGGCCCGGTCGCGGACCTTTTCGGCCGGGAGCCTGTGATCGCGGTTGCGGGCGTGATCATCTGCCTGTCCGGTCTCGCCAGCGTGGTCAGCCATCGGAACCTGCCGCACATTGACGCCAACCGCGCCCCGTCGACCCCTAGCGGAGCGCCGGTCGACCCGATGACGGCTGCGATTCCGCCCAGCGACCTCGGTGGCTCGGCGCCCTCCTGATGGCTGACGCCGACACGGTCGAGTCGGAAGGCGCCGGCAGACAACCTGTCACACCGGACGCCTGGCGAGTCGCGGCCCTCGGGTTGCTGGCCGGTGGTTTCGCCGTGGGTGTGCTCTCCGGTCACAAGAGGCTGGGAGCGGCCGTGCCACTGATCACGGCCGGAGTCGCGCTCGCCTGCGCGGTCCCCGTCGCCCTGGCTTCCAGGCGGCCGCCGATTTCGACCGAAGATGCGGCCGACGCACTCGAGGATGCTGCCCAGAAACCGACCTTCAGCGTCGTCGTGGGCGCGCGCGATGAAGGCGTGGTGCTGCGCCAGCTGGTATCCGATGTGAGCCGCCAGAACTACCGCACCCCCGAGGGCGTCCCGCTCTTCGAACTGATCGTGGTGGACGATCGTTCGACCGACGGCACGGCCGAGGCCGTGGCGGCTGCCGCCGCCGAGAACGGCATCTCGGCCATCACGCGCGTCGTTCTGCGTCGCGGCGACGATCTCCCGGACGGTAAGGGAGCTGCGCTCACCGCCGCTCAACCGGAGATCTGCGCCGGAGACATCGTCCTGGTACTGGACGCCGACGCTCGACTCGAGCCGTGGTTCCTGAGCCGTGCCGCCGGATACTTCGCCGCCGGCGCAAACGCCGTCACTGCTCGCCGCCGCATTCTCGACGCCGAGAGCGGCTGGCTGGCCGGCGCTCAGGCGGATGAGCAAACGCTCGACGGCGAGTTGAACCGTGGACGTTGGAGCATGGGCGGTTGCTCGGAGTTTCGCGGCAACGGCATCATGGTCCGACGCGAGCTTCTCGCCGCGGTCGGGGGCTGGCGGGCGGCGGCGCTCTGCGAGGACATAGATCTGTCCAGCCGGATTGCGGCCGGGGCAGGGGAGCGGGTGGCCTGGGCGCTCGATGCCGAGGTCTGGGAAGAGCCCGTGCGCACCGTCTCGAGCCTGTGGATGCAGCGGCTGCGCTGGGCCGAAGGGGCGTTCCGACGCGCTTTCGAGCACGGGCCTGCCGTGGTCAAGAGCCCCGAGCTATCGCTGGCGGCGCGCCTCGATTTCATCACGTACGTTTGCCAGCTGGCGGTTCCACCGGTCGTCGTTGGAGCTGCCGCGGCGGCGGTAGTGACCGGCCGTCGGCGGAGCTTGCTGTCGATCGTCGCCGGATATCTGGGCATCAGCGCCATGCTCGGTTGGGACGCGCTCCGCTGGGAAGTGCATCGGGACGGGCGTCCTCTCGATGCCGGGGAACGGCTCTCGAGAGCCCTGCGCGTTTCCCTGTTCAACGGGCTCTGGTTGCTGGTCGTGCCCCGGGCGCTCATCGACCTGGCCCTGCGCCGCGGTCCCATCCAGTACGTGAAGATGGACCATGACGGCGGCAGCGACCCGGCCGCCGGCTCCTCCGCAAGGACCTCGCGGAGCAAGTCCTAGGCGTCCCTGCCGGTTCCAGGCCCCGCCAGATAAGCGGCAGATAAGCGGCGGTTCGTAAAGTCGACGGATCGTGAGCCAGCAAGCCCATCGGCAGCCGAACGGTCAGCAGTCCGTGCCTGCTCCTGCCTGGCGGCTCAGAGAGGAGGGCGCCAAAGGGAACAGACGCCAATCGGGGTCAGGGTCGGCAGCAACCGCCACGCAAGCCCTGCCCAAGGAATGCCAGGCCCGCCGCAAGTCGTCTTCTGCCCGCCTCGAGGGAGGTCCTATGAAACGAGCCAAGACTCTGCTCGTTTCCGTCTTGCTAGCGGCGTCGACGCTCTGTGCCACGGCACAGGGCTCACTCGCTTACTCCGGCTCGGTGTGGTCCAACTCAGATGGGTTCACCAGCCGCTGTTTAGGCTTCACGGATACATACCCCAAACAGCTCTACTCGCTCGCACAGACCCAGATGCCAGCCCGCGGCTACAGCCCCGTAAACGGCGCGCTCGGAGCCTCCTTCACAAGGTCGGCATTTCTGAACCAGGCCGTGGGCAACTGGGCCATATACGTCCACAGTCACGGCGACAACTATCGCGCGACGTCAGGCTCGGGGATCGACTCGGCCTTCCTGCAGGACCCGGGTCCCACCGCCTGCTCCAACTACAAGGTCGATTCCGTCCGGGCCAGTTCCATCAAAGCGACCACATCGGGCGGACCCTTCAACCTCGTGATCATGTCGACGTGCCGGCTGGGTTCCAGCTCCAGCACGATGCCGGGCGCATTCCACATCGAGAAGGTCAAGAACAGCACCGACCCGGAGTTCTTCCTCGGCTACGTCAACCTCACCTACGACAGCTCGCAACTCCGCTTCGAGAGGGCGTTCTGGAGCTACCTGAACGCCGTCGGGAGCCCGCTGCGTACGGCCTCTCAGGCCTTCGCGTATGCGTCCGGACTCGGCGGTTACAGCTCGCCGGATACGGCGGATCCGTTCCAGGCGAACTGGTGGGGCAACCCCGGCTACAACGGAAGGGCGCGGTCATGAACAGGGTGCACGCAACGAAGTCTCTTACGGCGATCAAGGGGCTCCTGGCCGGAACGACGCTGATCGCAGGTCTCGCTTTCTGCACCGGCCAGCTGGCAGCGGCGAGCCTCGGCAGCGCCCATAACGGCTCGGACGGCCTGGACGCAGGTCCAGCCAGCCGACAGGTGACGACCGAAAGCGCGCTCTTCGCCGCGAACCGCCCGGACGTCTTTGCCCGGGCCGGGATCGCACGCGGCGCTCTTGGGTTCCCTGCGGGTTACAGGCGTACCGGCCGGCACGTTCACGACGGCATCCAGGGCCTGGACTACGACGAGGTGTCCGAGATCGACTCGGCCGGGCGCCCAATCGCAATGACTCAATTCGCGCCCGACGGCCGCCTAGTGGATGCGGTTCGGTTCGATTCGCCTCCCAGCGGTCTCGGCAGCGTGTCGAGCGACGCGGCCACAAAGGCCGCCCAGCGCGCCGTGGCAGGTGCCGGCCTTTCGGTTGTCGGCCCCGCGCTGACCGAAGCCAATCAGACTTTGGGCGGCTGGGACGTGCATTGGGCGAGAGCCCAGGGCAGATACGCCGTCCGCGGCGACGAAACGCGGGTCCATGTCTGGCAGGACGGACGTATTCAGAGCGTGGCCCAGGTCGAGCACGCGCTGGCGGCGGCGCCGCAGCGGCTCCTCGCCCAGTCTGACGCCCGAGGCTCCGTCACGCGACAGTGCAACGCCTGGTTCGCCGGAACAGGCTCGAGCTACGCCCTCAAGAGCATGGATCTCGAATGGGTCGGACCAAACGCGGCGTTCGACGCCGACAAGCTGACAGCGGCCGCGGCGCCCTACAGGCTTGCATGGGTCGCCAACGTCAATCCATCCGGCCCCGCGGCGGATTCCGTGCAGCTCATCACGCTCTTTGTCGACGCCGGAAGTGGTGCCGTCATCGGCGGCGACGTGGTCGAGTAGTTCGATCGCATCGGCCGCAACCAAGGGCCCGTGGTCGTCACTCAGGCGACCACGGGCGATCAACGGATACGAAGGGACGGGTTCAGGATGAAGTCAGCGACCAGGATTGCTGCGGCGGTCTCCGCAGTTGTTCTCTTCACCGCTGGGTGTGCTGCGGGTGCGACCGCGAGGTCATCGGTTTCCCAACCGGTCTCGTCCGGTTTGGGCGCATCGCCCACCCAACCCAGTTCGCCCCCGGAGGCGTCGCGCCTGATCGTGCTCGCAGATGGAGTGGAGGGCGGGACCGGCCTCTGGTCCCTCGGTGCCGGTGGGCAGTGGGCGGCCCTCGGGGCGACGCCAAACGCCACGGCCCTTGGCCGGACATCGGATGGCATTGCCGTCGCCTCGGGCCACGACGTTGACATGCGCCCCGCGTCAGACCTCACTCACGCCGGACGCCACGCAACTCTGAAGTGGTCCGCCGCCGCTCCGGCGGCGCCTGTGGTCTCGCTCAGCGGCTCGCCGGCCGGCAAGATCGCACTCGCCACTGCCGATGAACGCAGCATCAACTACTGGCTTGCGGCAGCAGATGGAACGGTCACGGCAATGGCCTCGGCGCCGACACAATCCTTCACGCCACTCGTGGCCTGGCTGGATGAGTCGCGCGTCCTCGTCCCCTCCACGGACAATCAGCAGGTCTCCCGGCTTGCGGCCGTGAACGTGGCCACGCATGACGTCAGCACTATCAATGCAGTCCTTGGCGTGACGGTCTTCGGCGCGTCGTACAAAGGCCAGTCGGTCGCGGTCGCGACGGAGAAAGGGGTCTACGCCGGGCCAGTCGCGGCATTGCTCGGCGGGACTCCGCCGCAACAGGTTGCGACCCTCGCAGACACACAAGTCGTCTGGGCGCTATCCACGGACACTGCGGGAACACAGGTCTACGTACTGGCCGGAACAGAGGCCGCCGATGGAACCGTGAGCGCCCTCCACGAGCTCGTGTATGCGAAGCAAGGATCGATCTGGGCCAAGCTCCTCGATTCCCCGGCGCCGTTCACGAAGGCGATCGCCCAGGTGTGCACAAGGTGAGCGGGCGCGTCGCAACCCCGTCCCGCTCGTGCCTGTGCTACGATCCGCCGCGCACCCGGGCGGTTAGCTCAGTTGGTTAGAGCGCATGCTTGACATGCCGTTCGCCCCCAAGCGGTGTAGCCGGACCACTCCCAAGCGTGAAGCCGACGAGCGTCGACACCCCGATTATTGTGTCATTCGCAGGCGTGAGAGCCCGGATCACGGCCATCCTCGACCAGCGCGGAGCGTAGCCACTCTGCTTGGGAAGTAGCGGCGTCCGAACGGTATGTCCCAAGCGTTGGAATCGGGACCGAAAAGTGTCCAGTTAGAGTGTCGGAACGAGCTCGGTTTGGGCTGGTCAGGCCGACGCTCAGCTATCTTGCCCTTTTGTTCGCAAACGGCAGCTTGAGACGAGGCGGCAGGGGTATCTCGGGCGCAACTTCAAGATCGCCCATGTCCACGTAGACGTCGATCTCGAGACTAGACCCGAGCGCGGCGATGCGTTGCAGCACATCGTGCTTGAAGGAGAAACCCGGATTGCCGTTGTCGGTGTGGTGCCCAATCCAGAGGGCGACCGACAGAACGCCATCGTCCGACCTCAGTGCGGCGATGGCCTCCGTTCGGTCTCCAATCCGATCAAGGAGATCCATGAGGTGCTCCTCGGCAGAGGCCGTCCGCTCCGGGCGCGACTCGATGACCCATCCACTGTTCTTGTGCGGGATCCGTCGTGTCACGCCGTTCGACGGATGGGACTCAGACTCCCCGCGCAGCCACCATCGATCGGCTGCCAGGCCGATCCGGGCTCCGATGTCGTTCGGGTGCAGTTCGCTGGCGAGAATGACCAGACTGGCTCCTGAATCGGTCCGCGCGGGCTGGTATGTTCGGTCCTCGTCCATCAGAAACAGTGGCATGACTGCATGATCCAGGCTTGCCGAGGACAACGCAAGTCGGCAGCGTCCCTGACGTCGGCGTGCTCCTAGGCCGTAGGATCAACCGGCCAGTTCGTGCAAGGTGCAAATTTCGAAGGCCGACAGCACGGTACGGTGGAGAGATGCTTCCGAAGACGGTCCGAGACTTCGAAACCAACCTCGACGCCTTGGCCGTTTCGGCGACCTGGGCTCAATCTCACCGCTTTTCTCTGATCGGGACGGCCGCCGATGGGACGCGGCAGTACGTGAATGACGAGATCGACGTTGACTTCGACCGGCTCTGGTACGCCGGGTTTCCCCTCGCGCGGACCCTCTTCTTCGGTCTCGCGAAACGTATCAAGACCTACCGCTTCGTCAGCATTCAGCAGGCTGGCTCAAGCGTGCATTTCGAGACATGGCTCCAGTTCGGCCGAGGTTACCGACGTCTCACTTTGCACACGCTCCCGCCGACGATGGGGCTGGAAGGGGGAGGACTCAGGCAGAAGTTGGAGCGGTGGGAGACTCGGGGGCGAGTCAATCCGCTGCTCGTTGATCTAGGCCAGCCTGTCATTCGCTAGCTCAGACCACGATCTTCTTCTCGCCATGGGTGATCACGTAACACGGGGTGTTCAGTCTTGATCCAAAGCCGCAGAGACCAATTGACACAGAGGGAGGGAGCCTGATGGGCCGTACCTGTTTCGTGATCATGCCAATCGGTGATCAGCGGATCGGCGAGGTCACCGTCACTGCCGGCGAACTACGCCAGAGGTATGCGGACCTGATCAAGGAAGCTCTGCTGAAAGCAGACCCTGATCTGGAAGTGGTCCGTGCCGACGATGTAGCTCTGCCTGGCTCGATTAGCTCCGACATCTTGGCCAGACTGATGCACTCGGATCTGGTGGTCGCGGACGTGACCTACCCCAACGCGAACGTCTTCTACGAACTTGGCCTTAGGCACGCGTGCCGGTCCGGGACCATCATCATCCGTGACAAGACCGCACCCGCTATCCCGTTTGATATCGCCCATCTCAGGCACATTGAGTACGAGAATAGCCCGACCGGCTTGAAGCGGCTAGCCGCCGATTTTGGTCAGTGGATAAGCGCTATCGAGGAGAATCCGAATCGTCCGGACAGCCAGTTTCTCGAGCTTGCGAAGCTCACTGGATACCGGTTCCCCGATTTCGGTAGCCAGGAGCGGGCGGTCGAGTCGGCTCAGGGAGAGATGATCGACGCCCTATTCCATTCTCCGGAGCTGCTGGAGCTCATGGCTCGCCAGCCGGCTGGCCAACCAGTCGACAACCTGGAGTTAATGCGGGCGATGTCAGCGAATCCGGACGCCTCGTCGACCCTGCTTAAGGCCATGGTCAAGTCCGGACAGGTGTCGTTGACTCCGACCGAAACGGGCAACAGGGCAACGCGACGCCGGAGGAAGTAGTTCTCAGGCTGACTGCCGCACGCCGCTTCCTACGTGCCACCAACTGCCATTTGATCCAGCACCTCCCGCGCCATCGTCGAGGCAGCCTCGTCTTGACGATTCGCGAGAGATCGCACGAGCCAGATGAGCGCCGGGCGCATGTTGGGATCGGCCGCCAGGTAACGGTGGATGAAGTGCAGGCCGAGGCGCTGCTCGTTCGGCTCGTCGCTGCGGCACAACATGTCTGCGGACTCCTCGAGGTGGTGCCACTCGTGGCGCTCCGCGAGCAGCGATGCCGCCTTGAGGGCTTGTCGGACCGTGCGATATCGCGCGGTGATGAGCACTGCGAGTTCGATGCTGGTCATGTATTCGAGGTCGAACGCGGGGATGGCCTCGGATGGCGACGGGGAAGACTCCAGAGATGGCGCTTCGAGCTCTTCGATTGATGTCGCCTGGGTCTCGATGGCCGCCGGCTCAGCGGCCTCCTCGACGACCGAATCGATGACGGCGGCCACGGGAACCGGCTCGGTACGCTCGCGCTCCACGCCGTACCAGAGCGGATCTATATCCTCGCGCCCGCCATTCGCCAGGAGGCTGATCCAGGCCGCCGAGCCAACCTCGTACTCGCTCCGCCGTGCCTTCGGATCCGTCGCGATCCCGCGAAGTGGACGCGGCTCATCGTTCGCACCGATCGCCAGTACCTCGGCATCTCCGCCCCGATCGGACACGTCGTCGATCGCGACGCCCCAGCAACGGCCGGATAGCATCACGTCCTTCATCGGTCCAGCGATCTGGCGGAGGCGGGCGAGTCGTTCGGGGCTATTGGCGACCCAGAGCAGATGCCAGCCGACGCGGTGGTCTTCGAAGAGCTTGGCGTAGGCGCGGAGGCGATCCCGAATGACCGGCGGCCGTTCGGTCGACTCATCGACTTCGACGAGGATGAAGGCCGAAGCCTCGCCGGTATCGATGACGACGAGGTGGTCGGGTTTGACGCCCCAGTCGTATCCGGGGATGAGCCACTCGGGCCACCAGAGTTGGACGAGCCCGGGATTGTGCTGGACCAGCGAGGCGACGAACTCCACGCCGTCGAGCGAGTGACGGGTAGCGATCAGGCCAGGTGATCGATAGGCGTTGAGGTGAATGCGGCGTCGTCCGGATGAGCTGAGGCGATAGGCAAGGGGAATCCCGCCACGGTCAGGTGGGAGGGATTCTCTGATGACGAGGTTGTCGAGATAGAGCCTGCGTGTTCGTCGGAGTGCGGTGCGGAGGGATGGATAGACAAGGGATGCGAGTTGGCTAGCGGTGCAGACACGGGCATATTCGAGGAGGCGAAGGCAGGCACGGTCGGAGACCGAGAGCAGGCTGACGTCTACTCGCGTACGAACAACATGAGCGAGAGAAGAAGGACGGTAGCTCATGTAAGTTGCATCCATTCGGCCGACCGATTGAGCGTGAAATCGCGACATTGGGTTGTCGTGGGTCGACCCCGTCCAACGACGGTCTGATGCAGCGTCCGGCGCCGGATTTGCGGGCTGCTGGCGACCGACCGGCGGCGGGCACGCCGGAGCCCGCTCGGCTTCGAGCTGACCGAGCGGTATGGGAGGGCGCTTCCGGTCGTTGGGGGACGCATCCTCGGGATCGAGCTAGACCAGGTCGCCATGCCGGGGCCGCGGTCGTCGCGCACGCGTTGCTCGCGCCCGGGCGGACAGATAGGCGAGGCGAGCGAAGTGGGCTGCTCGGGCATGCGCCGCACGCCGAGCGCGCTCTTCGGGTTCGAGCAGACCGTCGGGATCGACCTCTCGGTCGAACGACGACCAGAACGCCTGCCTGGCGGCCTTGGTCGTCTCGCGAGGGTCGTGGGTCGCGTGGAGTCGATGTGCACCGATCCTTCCGCGAAGGGCCCGACTGGCCCGTTCGGCCTCGTCCATTTGATGGTTCCTTGTCCTTATCGATTCCAATGCCCGGCGGTTCGACGGTCGCTCCAGCCCTGCTGGGTCAGCAAGCGTTCCTGCGGTCGCCGAGCTTGTCCTGTCTCGCTTCGCCGTTCTGCCCGAGCCGCGCGTGGGGCCGGGTCAGAAGGCGTCGCGAGAAACGATCTGACCCTACGCCCTCAACAGCTGGTTTGCAAGCATATTGCGTACGATATGGCGTACATGTCGCACCTTGTGGGCCGTTGTACGCTGATTCGTACACATTGGGTGCGGCGAGTCCCAAGACTCGGATCTCCGGGGAGAAGGTCATGACCGTCAGCGGTGTATTGCAGGCCATGGGGATGCGCGAGCTACGCACCAACCTTCGCGCAGTGGTCGAGCGGGTGGAAGCCGGTGCTCCTGTCGTCTGCCTGAAGGATGGCCAGCCGATCGCGGTCATGCTCGCTCACGAGGAGGCCGAGCACTGGCGCAAGGTCGAGGACTCGCTCGCGACGCTCCACGCGATGAACATCTACCCCGAAGTCCTGAACGATCCCTCGGAGCTTGCGGATCTGGCCTCCCTTATCCCTCCCGATCTCACCACCATCCGAAGGCTCACATCGGGGCCGCGTGCGATCTTGTCACCGCTTCGGACAAAGGGCGTCTCCGATGCCCGGGCCGCGTTTGCGACTCTGATCGAAGAGGTCGCCCAGGGCAGGGTCCGGACGATCGTCCATCGCGGTCATCTGGCGGTCGCAATCATCCCGGCACAGGAGTACGACCGCCTTCGCGCCCTCAACCGGGCGGTCAGCTGGTTCCGCGGCGCCGGCCTGGACCTGGCTACCGCGACGGAGCAACAGGTCATCGACTTCGTTCGCTCACGGCGTGAAGGCCTCGAGGAAACCAGCGGGACGCCACGGGCTGCAGGATGAGATCTATGGTTCGCTGAGGCGGCTCAGGGCGATAATCCCGTCGGCGGCGCCCGCGATTCCTCGCCATGCTTCATTGGTCGGGTCAATCAGAGCCCGATGAGCGCGCAGGTAGCCGCGCTCCTTGGCCGTGAGTTCGGCCCGCATCTCGTCGATGTTTGACACGAGCACCAGCAGTCGGGCGAGGTCCCGCCGATGCTTCGCCAATGAACTGCTCGACGCAGCCCTGGCCTTGATTACGAGCGCGCCTGCCAGCGTCGGCACCGGAAGTTTGAACAGATCGCCGAGGACGTCGATCGACACCTCGCGCCGGCGGTGCAGCGCTTGCGTACCTCCGACGGTCTCAAGGGTCGTGCCTGGGGGCGAAGTGGTCAGGTCGGCCCGCGGCCCGAGGTTCTCTGGCGCGAGCACGTCCACGACGTCGTTGCCTCGGACGAAGCGGTAGCTGAGGCCGTCGTTCGTCAGCTTTGCCGTGAACCCGACCGACTCCAGCCGCCGAGCGGCCTCTTGGGTTGCGCCGGTAAGCGCTCGGACGTCCATGAGCGCGTCGACGTCCCGAGTCGCGCGCCCCGTTCGGCCTCCGTGCTCGCGTTCGAGAAGCGTGACCATTTGGCCGCCGATCAGGACCCATGGCAACCCTGCGAGGAGATCGGCGATCTCGTGCGTGACCCGCCAGAGCCGCTCGTCTGCATCGTCGCCGGGGACAATGACGATTGGGCGCTCCATCAGCGCTGATACCGATCGAACAGGTGCCCCGCAGCTTCCTGGGAACGCGGGTCGACATCGTCGGCCAGGTCGATGGCTACGACCGAGGCGGGCGCAAACTGGCGAGCGGGCCAGTCGGGCGTGAGCGCGGGCGTCGTGCGTAGCGTGAGGTTGGGCTGCTGGCCCTCGAGCAGCTTGTACTTGTCGACCAGGGCATCAAGGCGTGCTTTCGTGAGGTACGCGTCGAACTCGTCGGCCGGCACCAGATCGAGGCCAACGTCTCGCGCGGCTGACACTCCCGTGCGCATCAGTCCCAGGTCGCGCCGGATTGACGCGAGGTCCGATGGGTGGGCGCGGAATTGCCGGCGTTGGGCGCGTGTCACCAGCCGCGGACGCAACGAGGCGAGCTCGTGGTGAGCGATGAAGGTCCGGAGCTTCGCGCGGGACACCGGGTCGAGCCAGGAAGCGTCGAGGCCGTCGAGTAGGAAAAGCAGACCCCACGCTCGCTGTGGCGAGAAGCGGCGACCCTCCAGGGTTCCCAGCTGTGCTCGGCGATCTACGCTCGCTGCGTCTATCAGCAGAACGCGTCCGAGGTGCCGAGCGACGAGCTCTCCGGACGCGATCAGCGTCCGCACCCGTCCGGCCGTCACTCCGAGTCGAGCGGCGGCTTCAGGGACCGACAGAGTCCTTTCCTCAACCATGGTGATAACAGCATAGTTGAGGTAACTGCCACGTCAAGCAGCCAAGTTCGGAAGCGTCGAAATGGGCCTTCTGAACCGAAGCCGATCGCTATCCTGACGACGTGATCGGCTCGCGCGACATCGAGATCAGACGGGCCGTGTTCGACTGGCTTACTGAGCAGCGCCAGGAACACGGCGAGGCGTTGTCGCGCGTATCTCTCGAGTCGTTCTCGCTGGAAGGCAAGCGGATCCCGTTGGTGGGTCCGCAGGGGATCTGGAAACCCGCCGTCTGCGAGCTGCCGCTATCGATTACGACCATCGTCCGCGGACCATACGCCGATGCTTTCGACGAGCGGACAGGGCACCTCTCCTACGCGTACCGAGGCACCGATCCAGGTCACAAGGACAACGTCGGCCTGCGGACGGCGCACGCCGAGCGCGTGCCGCTTGTCTACTTCCATTCGGTGGAACCCGGTTCCTACGTCGCTGTGTACCCGGCGTTCGTGGTGGGCGATGACCCGTCCGCCCTCAGGTTCGCGGTCCAGGTGGACGACATCTCGGCTGCTTACGCGAACGCGACCAACCAGGTTGCCGACGGCGGCGCGGAGGCGCGGCGCGAGTATGTGACGCGGGTAGTGCGCCAGAGGCTTCACCAGCAGCTGTTCCGCGAGCGGGTCTTGCGCGCGTACCAGGAGAGATGCGCACTTTGCAGCCTGCGACACCAGGAACTACTCGATGCGGCCCACATCACGCCGGACAGCCACCCTGAAGGCGAGCCGGTGGTGAGCAACGGTGTGGCGCTCTGCAAGCTGCACCACGCCGCGTTCGACCGCCTCTTCTTCGCGGTCCGTCCGGACTATGTGATCGAGGTCAAGCCGTCGATCCTCGCCGAGCACGACGGCCCGATGCTTGTCGTGGGCTTGCAGCAGATACATGGCACGCTGCTTCTCCTGCCGCGCCGCCCGTCCGATCGACCGGACCCCAGGAGACTCGAGCAACGCTACGCCGACTTCCTGCGGGCTGGCTGAGTGCGACGGTGAGGCCTGACCTGATTTCTTGTACTCCTGCATGGCCCACAGGGGACCTGAACGTCAGGCTCGTGTCAGATCGCCGACATCGTGCTCCCCTGCGGTGCTGCAATACTGGGCCGCGCTCTCCGGCGACACCGACTGGGCGCTAGTTGAGGGGCTGCGATGACGTCCATGAGTCGCATCACGAGTCGAGCTGTTTCTATCGGTTTGGTGGCGATGACCGTGGCCGCCTGTAGCGCATCCGCACCTCCTCCCAGCGTGGCCAAGGGCACGGCGGCTGCAAGCCCGACAGCTTTCGTGACCGCGATCCCGAGCCCGACCGAGATCATGACCGCGGCTGCGAGCCCGACTGGGACCGCCGCCTTGCCTCTGACCCCGGCACCGTCTGGCTCCTGGGTCGGGCGTTTCGTCGCCACTGGGTCAATGACGACCCCGCGTCACTCCCATACAGCTGTCCGGCTAGCGGATGGCCGAGTTCTTATCCTAGGGGGCTCGAGCGGGCAAGCTGATACCGACGCCGAATTGCCTAACTGCGAGGTCTACGACCCACGAACCGGCTCCTTTGCAGCGACCGGAACTCTGAGTCATACGAGCTACAAATACCGGACCTATCTCCTACCAAACGGCCGAGTCCTCGTCGCCGATGCGCACGATTTGGACTTTATCGTTGACGAGGAATATGACCCGGCGACTGGCCGGTTCCTTGCGGTTCAGCCCTTTGCCATCTCTGGTGGGTCAGCGGTCTCCGCGCTCAGCGACGGTCGTCTCCTGATCATGGGTGGCGTAACCAAGGCGCCGAACTATTCGTTCCTCGCCACGGCCATCATCTACGATCCGGCCACGGGGCGAAGCACAAGAACCGGATCAATGCATACGCCCAGAAGCGGCGCAGACGCGATTCTGCTCAAGGATGGACGGGTCCTGGTGATGGGCGGTCCTGACCCGTCGGCCGAGGTGTACGACCCAGCGACCGGAACGTTCAGCGAAACGGGGTCGATGGGGCAAATGAGGGCCCTCGAGAGCATCGTCCTGCTGCAAGACGGCCGCGTCCTGCTCGCTGGAGGCCTCTTGGGCTCGGGCTGGAGCCAGAATGCCGCGGATGCGGAAATCTACGATCCAGGGACGGGAAGGTTCATTCCAACCGGTTCGATGTCGTTGGCTCGGGACAACGCTCAGGCTACCCTGTTGGCTGATGGCAGAGTGCTCGTGCTTGCCGGTGCGCTGGACCGAGCGGGCCTCGCCTATGGGGAAGTGTACGATCCCAGAGCCGGCACTTTTAGCAGAACGAGCCCGCTCGGCACGACCCGC
>PMIE01000094.1 GCA_003156975.1 Chloroflexota bacterium
GTCGAGGCCCAGCCCGGCGACAACTTGCAGAACGAACTCGAAGACGATTCGCTCGAGTTTCCCGTCCAGAGCAAACGCCTCGTAGTGCCACCGAAGGCGGACGTCGCCCAATCCGATCAGGCCCGCCGCCAGCGGCCTTCGCGCGCGCCCAAGGCCCCCGCGAAACGGCCGTCTCGATCGGCCGCCCCCGTGCCCGCCGCACCTCTGCCTGCCGCCCCTCTCCTGCGCAGCACCGGCACGACCAAGCGGCTCGTGGCGCAGGCCCACCCCTATGGCGAGCCGGAAGGGCCCGTGTCTGGCCGTGCGGCAACC
Source organism: Chloroflexota bacterium (assembly GCA_003156975.1). Classification (GTDB taxonomy): domain Bacteria; phylum Chloroflexota; class Limnocylindria; order Limnocylindrales; family CSP1-4; genus Fen-1039. The sequence goes on from PMIE01000094.1 coordinate 313, forward strand.
CAGCGAAGCGGCGCGGGCCTACCACTCGCCCGCGGAGGTTCGGGTGCGCCCCGGCCGGGTTCCGGGCTCACCGTCGGCCGGACTCGTCCCCGCTCCGTCCTCGCGCGCCCCAGTGCACGCGGCCTCTTTGGGCTTGCCGGCCTCACGGCCACCGTCGGAATCGTCACCGCGCTCCTCGTGACTCTTCCGAACCACCCGGCCACGCCCACCCCAACCGGAAGCGTCTACAGCATCGACTGGCAGGGCGCAGCGAATCTGCCGGTCAAGTCCATGGACTTCGGGCCCTTCTTCACGTCCGTGGACAACGGCCTCCTGATGGTCGGCACGGTCAACAAGACGACCACAGCCAATTCGGTCCAGACCGTCACCTCGGCGACTACCGTCTGGTTCACCACCAACGGCTCGACATGGACTCAGCGATCGAATTCAGGTTCCTTCGGCATCGAAGGCCGCCGGTTCGTGGTGCAGGGGATCTCGGCCGATGGGCTGGGCGGGCTCGTAGTGGTTGGCAACAGCCTCGGCAAGTCGCCAACCGACGTCATCGCGAGCGCATGGCATTCTCAGGACGGCAGCTCGTGGACGTCCATGCAGGTCGATTCGAGCGCGGGCCAGGAGATGGCCGCCGGCGTGGTCTCGCAGCCCGGGGCGGCGGTGGCGGCGGGCAACGGCGTTGCCTGGCTCTCCACGGACGGCCGCACCTGGTCGCCTCAGGTACTGCCCGGAGCCGCAACGCAGGGTGGCTCCTACACCCCGAGCGTAGTCGGCTCGTGGGACGGCGGATTCGCGATCATCGGTCTGTGGATCGGTTCCGGACCGGCGCGCTCCACCGCCTGGTATTCAAAGACCGGCCGGGATTGGGCCCAGGCAAGCACTTCGCTGGACGGATTCCTCGCCGCCGGCATCGCCAGCGTCGGCGGCCGGATCGTCGCCGTCGGCAGCGACCTGGGCGAGTCCTCGCCGGGGTTGGCGGCATCGTGGAGTTCGCAGGATGGCAAGACCTGGACCGAGACCACCGCTCCAACGGATCTGTCGTCCGTGGCTCTTGACGGCGTCGCTCGGGTCGGCCACAGCCTGCTCGCCTTCGGCGCGCCGGCCGGCGGCGCCACATCGTCGGCCAAGCAAGCCGGGCCTACGCTCGCGGGAAGCACTCCAAGACCGGACGCCGCCGAGCTGATCTGGGTCTCCGACGACGGAGTCAACTGGCTGCCGATCAAGAGCTCAGCCGGCCCGCTGGAAGACGCGCGCATGGCCGCCATCGGCAGCAAGATGCTTATGGTCGGAGGTTCGAACGGCTCAATGAGCGCCGTCACCGGGACACTGAGCCTGGGGGCGATCCGACCGCCGGCAAGCCCGACGGCCCTCGCCAACCTGGCCCTCAACGTGAAGGCGGGCAACCTGCCCATGACTCCAAATGTTGGCAAGGGCCAGACGCTGGGCGCCGTCACCACGGCAGCCGACCGCTTCTACACATTCGCCACCGGCGCTGCCGGCACCGCGATCTTCAATTCTGGGGACGGCAGCCTGTGGGTTCAGGAACTCAAGCCCGCCGGCCTGACTCTGGCCGCCGTCGCGGGCCAGACCGTCGTCACCGGCCGCCCGGTCGTGTTGACGGCGATCCCAGACGGCAAGGGCGGGATCCTCGCCGCCGGCAAAGTAACGGACACAACGGGCGACAACGGCATGATCTGGCATATGACCAAGGCCGGAACCTGGCGCCAGGTCGCATTCCAGGACGACACTCCATCCGAGTTCTCGTCGATCGTCGCCGGACCGGGCGGGTTCGTCGCCTCGTCGGACACGGGAGGCGGCTCTCAGATCATGTACTCGACCGATGGCGAGACCTGGCAGGCGAGTTCGATCGCCGTGGGCAACGGCCTGCCCCTCTCCGTGGCGACGTACAACTACGGCTACGTGGCGGTCGGATCCGACCCCGCCAAGCAAGGCGCATCGACGGCCTGGACTTCCCCGGACGGCAGAACCTGGACGATGCGCTCCGACTGGCGCCTGCCGCCCAACGTGACCGCGCTCTTCGGCGTGGGCTACGCGCTGGTGGCCACGGCCAAGACCGCAATTCCGGGAGCCGCCGCAATTCCGGGAGCCTCCGCCAGTCCGGGCAGCTCGGCCTCCGCGCTGGCTTCGGGATCGCCCACAGCCAAGCCCAAGGCCACGCCAAAGGCCACAGCCAAGCCAAAGCCAACTCCGACGCCTCTGACAACCGAAAAGCCCATCACGTGGTGGTGGTCTGCAAGCGGCGTTTCATGGCTGGTGTCCGGGCTGAAGTCATCCGCCGGCAACTGGGCCATCCTGAACAATCATGTCGTGGTCCTGGACGCGCCGACCAAGCTGTCGAGCGATTGGGTCGCCTGGACAACCACCGACGGCAAGGTCTGGCGGCAGCCCAGTTCGACTCCAATCAGTTTCGCGGGCTCCAAGATTTGCTTCCTGTCATCGCGGGGCACCAGCCTCGTGATCGTGGGCTGGCAAGCGGACGGCGTCCTGAAGGACTACTACGGGGAGTTCGGCGACAGCAAATAGCTCTCGGCCCGGAACAAACAAGAACGGCGGGCTTGTGCCCGCCGTTCTTTGCTATCCAACGAGAGTGAGTCGCCCGCTCAGGCCCCCGCGATCTCCTCGGCCGCCCGCTCGAACTCCTGCTCGATTTCGGTCAGTTCGAGTTCGCCGACTTCGACGACCGGGCCCTTGAAGCGCCGGCGCGCCCAGGCGAAGAAGTACACGACCAGGAAGCCCAGGAAGACGAGATAGGCCAGCAACGTGTACGGGTTGCCCGATGTCGGCCACAGGAAGAGGACGGAGATGAACACGATCCACGCCACGGCCACCAGGGCGATCGGCTTGGAGAAGCGTCCCAGGCTCCAGACGGCCTGACCGCGCCAATCCTGCTTGCCAACGACCCCGAGGAAGATCGGCACGCCGTACGCCCAGTAGAGGGCAATCGTGCTGATCGCGGTCACGATCACGATGGCGGTGCTTCCGCCGAAGATGAAGGCGGCCATCGTCAGGACAAAGGAGAAGCCCACAATTCCGACAATGGAGTTGGCGGGCGTCCGGAAACGATGCGAAACGTGGCGCAGCCAGCCGGACGCCGGCGCCCCGTGGTCGCGGCTGAATGCGAACAACATCCGGCTTGCGGCCGCGATCGAGGCCAGGCCGCACAGGCTCATCGCGACTGCGATGGCTGCCGACAGGACGTCACCGAGCGCGCCGAGGTTGTACTGGAGCGTGCTCCAGACGACGGGCTGACCCAGGTAGTACTGGGAGCAGTAGGTCGCGGTAGAGGGGCAAACGCCGCCGACGGCCGACCCAAAGACCATTTCCATCGGAGGCAGATGTGTCACCAGGGCCAGCAGCACCACGTAGCCGACGACGGCCGAAACGGCGACGGAGATGAAGACGCCCCACGCGCTCGAGCGACGAGCGCCGACGGTCTCCTCTGCCACGTGGGCAGAGGCGTCGTAGCCGGTGTAGGTCCACTGGGCCTGGAGTAGCGAGAAGAGGAACGCGATCGGAATGGCGTAGCCGGCCGCCGACCCGAAAGTGAACGAGCCGCCGAAGAGCGATGCGCCACCCTGAACGTCCTGGGGAGCGAACGCGAACGGGCTGACCGTCGAGTGGGCCTTGCCCGAGCTGATCAGGAAGAGCGAGAAGACGATCACGGCAACCGTGCCGATGTGCCACCACACCGAAGCGTCGTTGAGCTTCGCGAGAAGCCGCACGCCGGCGACGTTCAGAACGAGCTGGATCGCCAGCAGACCGGCCATTGTCAGCAACTGCCCGTTGAACCAGGGCGTGGCGGCCGGGCCGAGCAGGACCGTCGAGTTCGAGAAGGCCACGTTGAAGTTGCTGAGAATCGGCGTGACGATGGCGGTGTTCACGAACGCCGCGGCGGCAAAATCGATGCCGGCCACGATCGCAATCTGGCCCGCGAGGTTGAACCACGCCGTCCACCAGCCCCAGTTCTTGCCCTTGAGCCGGCTCGACCAGTAATAGAGGCCGCCGGCGGTCGGGTATGCCGATGCGATCTCGGCCATCGACGCGGCGATCAGCAGGGTGAACAACGAGACGAGAGGCCAGCCGATGGTGCTCGCGGCGGGACCGCCCCAGGCAAGACCGTAGTCGAACAGGATGACTGCGCCGGTCAGGATCGAGATGATAGAGAAGCTGATGGCGAAGTTGGAGAACCCGCCCATCGTCCGGAAGAGCTCCTGGGCATACCCCAGGCGATGCAGGTCGTGAACGTCCTGTTTGATCGTCTCTTCACGTGTCTTGGGTGCCTGCTGAGCCATGCGGGACTTCCTCCATCCTTGGTGCCCGAGGACCCAGGAACCGGAGACGGGACCCGGCGCTTCCCTGGGGCCGCAGTGACGGACCGTCGGCTGCGGGTAGACGGCCTGTGCCGCGGAATATACGCGACTCGCCGCGACAGAATCCGGTAGGTTGCCAAGATGCAACCGCGCCCGTCGACTTCCGAGCCGCACGGGTAGCCGCATTTGCGGCGCCCTCGGAGAGAAATTCCCTCGGATCTTGCCGCGTCAGGGATAGAATCCACCAACTCACCGAGCGCCCCGGACGCCGCCGCGCAGGCATTTGAGCGAGGAGCCGAGAAGCCATGACCCCCGCCGCCACTCCAGCCACTCCCCCGACGCCGCGCCCCGGGTTCCGGATCGAGAAGGACCCGCTGGGCTACCTCGAGGTCCCGGACGGCGCCTACTACGGCGTCCAGACGGCCCGCGGCATCCACAACTTCCCGATTTCCGGCACGCGGCCCCACCCGGCGCTCGTCCGCGCCATCGTCGGTGTGAAGAAGGCTGCAGCCCGCGCCAACATGGCCACGGGACGCCTGCCCAAGCAGCTCGGCAACGCCATCGTCGAGGCCGCGGACGAGATCCTGCGAGCCGCCGCGCCGGCCGACGACGAGATGGCCACGACCGGCCGCTCCGACCCGATGCGGGCCGGTTTCGAGGCCGCGCGCCTCGCCAAGCAGGCCGAGCTGATCGATAACTTCCGCATCGACCCGTTCCAGGCCGGCGCCGGGACCAGCCACAACATGAACGCCAACGAAGTGCTCGCCAACCGGGCGATCGAGTTGCTGCATGCGAGCGGCATGGGTTCTGGCAAGCGCGGCGACTACGCCGTCGTCAGCCCCAACGACCACGTGAACATGGCCCAGTCCACCAACGACGTCTTCCCGACGTCGATGCGGATCGCCACCCTGGACCTGATCCGCGACTTCGCCCCTGCCGCGGAGGAGCTGATCCACGCCTTCGAGCAGAAGGCGAAGGAATTCGACGACGTCATCAAGTCCGGCCGAACGCACATGCAGGACGCTGTGCCGATCCGGCTCGGCCAGGAGTTCGGCGCCTACGCTCTGACACTTCGCCGGGGTGTCGAGCGGCTGCAGACGGCAGCCCAGTCGATCTCCGAACAGAACATCGGCGCGACCGCGGTTGGCACCGGCCTCAACGCCGAGCCCGAGTACATCGAGCTGGTCGTCCGCTTCCTCGCCGAGCAGACGGGCCATCATCTTCGGGGCGCCGAGAACCTCGTCCAGGCCACCCATTCGATGCGGCCGATGCTCGAAGTCTCCGCGGCGCTGCGCGGCATCGCCATCGATCTGATCAAGATCAGCGAGGATCTGCGGCTGATGTCGTCCGGGCCTGCGACCGGCTTTGCCGAGATCACGCTGCCGGCCGTGCAGCCGGGCAGCTCCATCATGCCGGGCAAGGTGAACCCGGTCATGGCCGAATGCCTCTCGATGGTCTGCTTCCGCGTCGTCGGCAACGACACCACGATCGCCTTCGCCGCCTCCGCCGGCCAGCTCGAACTGAACGTCATGATGCCGGTGATCGCGCACACGGCTCTCGAGTCCCTCACGATCCTTACTAACATGAGTCGCGCCTTCGCCGAGTTCTGCGTGACGGGCATCGAGGCCAATCGGCAGCACGCGCGGGACCTGATGGAGCGGTCGTCGGCGTTGTCCACGCCACTGGCTCCGTATCTCGGCTATGCCCTGGCCGCGGACATCTCCAAGCAGGCAGTTCGCGAAAACCGAACCATCCGGGAGATCGTCATCGAGCGGGGCATCTTCACGGCCGAGGATCTGGACCAGCTGCTCTCCCCGCACGAGCTGACCGAGCCAGGTGTGGCCGGCGACTTCCGCTTCACGCCCAAGCTGCCGGAGGGCTACACGGCACCGACGGGGCCAGTGGGCGCCGGCGGCTGACCCCGGGCGCCGGAGGTCCAGTCATACGACTTTGGGAGGGTCCGCGTGACCGTACCTATTCGGTACCAGGGGGCACGGACCGCCCCGCCGGCAATGCCCCCTCCACGTCGGCGGGCCCCATGCCCGGCAAACCGTTAGGCGTTCTGAAAGGTCCATTCGGGGCCGAAACCACGCCAAAAACAGGCGACTGGCCCCGAAATGGGTCGTCGGCTGTCAATTTACCGACAACTACTGCAGATCATCGGTGCCCAGTAGCACCGAAGTACTGGACTCCTGGCGGCCCAATGGGTACTGTACGGTGGCTATTCGGGTAGTACGTCAGCATACCTAGTTGCTGACCTCCGTCGTGGACCCGGAAGCCGTGAGGAGTCGGGCAGATGTTGGCGAAGTTCAGGGGCTCGCGCAGGGCGCGCATCGGCGTCGCGATCATGACCAGCTTGATGCTGGTTCTCGGTCTGGTCACGTTTGTCACCGCAGGTGTCGGCACCGTGACCGTGGATACGCAGAGCCCGAACCCCGTCCTTCAGGGGGACCATGCCACCTTCGCCGTCCACACCTCCAACACGGAGACTTCGCAAAGATATTTCAGGGTGACTGGGATCACCCCTGGTACCGGAGTCACTGGAATCACTCTTGACGCCACGTCCGCTTGCGTGACGGCAGGTGCCTCGGCCGCGAGCGTCACGCTCAGCATCCAGTTGGATGTAGCTTCGACTGCGACTGTCGGAGCGGATGCATTCACGGTCACCGTCCAGGACTACAGGAATGCGGGCTGCGCCGGGAACAACACCACGGCGACCGGCACCGGGACCATCAACGTTGCTGCCGACCACCTGACTGTCTGGTTCTACAAGCGCATCTGCTCGACGTACACGGCAGTCCCGGCCAACGAGGACTACAACAGCCCCTACGGCGCTCCGTGGAACGGCAACGACAACGGCGGCCATAGCGCGCAGCTTGGCAACAATGGCGCCAACGTAAACACGGCCGACTACACCACCGGCGCTTCGGACACGACCACTTGCGCCGGCTACGACGGGAACTGGGACTTCATCATGGCGGCCGGGCAAGATGCGGGCCACAGGAGTGGCACCGTCAATGCGGCCCAGCTTGGAGTGGCGACCTCGATTGCCGGCGTTGCCTCGGTCAGCCTGAATGCCGCCGAACTCGGATATGCCCGCGGCGTCACCGCCAACCCGACCACTGGCGAGCATGGCCTCTGGGTCAACGAAGTTCTCAATTCAACGGTTGCCGGGTTCGCCAACATCCGGTGCTACAACGACGCGCACTACAGCGACAACTCCGAGGACTTCACCGTTCCCTACGGCGTCACGGACGCCTACTGCGTCGCCTTCAACGTTCGCCCCCTGCTCACATGGGTCAAGGTCCCCACGCCAACGTGGGCTGGATCTCCAATCACGATCAACCTTGCCACGGACAACGCCGGCGGCCCCGACGTCACCACGACTGCCACCGGTACCGGCCCTGTGGTCACGTACTCCGCCACAGGCACCGCCTGCTCCATCACCGGCACCACCCTTACGATCACAGGCGGCGGTCCGTGCACGGTCACCGCAAATGAGGCCCAGGTCCCCGGAACCGCCAACTTCTGGTCGGCCGCGCTCCCCGCAGCGCAGGTAATCAATGTCGCGCCGGCTGCATCGACGGTAACCGTCACCTGCTCGCCCACTAGCGTCGTCTACAACGGCTCGGCTCAGACGCCGTGCACCGCCACCGTGACCGCCCCCGGCATGACCACGATCAACGTGCCGGCTTCCTCCCTGACCTTCACCTACAACACCAACGCCGGCACAATCGCCAACCCCACCGCCGGCGCCAGCTACACCTGGGCCGGTGACGGTAACTACGCCGGCAGCACCGGTTCGGCTAGCTTCACGATCACCAAGGCTCCCTCGACCACGACCGTGACCTGCCCGACTAGCGTCGGGTACAACGGAGCAGCCCAGACGCCGTGCACCGCCACTGCGACCGGCGTCGGTATCGTGACTCCCGTGGCGGTGACCCCGGTCACCTACACCAACAACACCAACATCGGCACAGCCAATGCCAGCGCAACCTGGGGCGGCGACGCCAACCACACCACCAGCACGGGCACCAATACCTTCGCGATCGTCAAGGGCACCTCGACGGTGACCGTGACCTGCGACCCGACTAGCGTCGTCTACAACGGCTCGGCTCAGACGCCGTGCACCGCCACCGTGACCGCCCCCGGCATGACCACGATCAACGTGCCGGCTTCCTCCCTGACCTTCACCTACAACACCAACGCCGGCACAATCGCCAACCCCACCGCCGGCGCCAGCTACACCTGGGCCGGTGACGGTAACTACGCCGGCAGCACCGGTTCGGCTAGCTTCACGATCACCAAGGCTCCCTCGACCACGACCGTCTTCTGCCCGGTCAGCGTCGTCTACAACGGCTCGGCCCATACGCCGTGCTATGCCACCGTGACCGGCATCGCGCTCCCCATAACGTTGATCCCGGTCACCTACGGTCTCGACAATACGAACGTGGGGACAGTGAGCGCCAGCGCAAGCTGGGGCGGCGACGCCAACCACTTCGGTTCAAATGGTTCCAGTTCGTTCGCCATCACGAAGGCCGGGTCCACCGTCGTCGTGACTTGCGACCCGACGAGCGTCGCGTATACGGGCTCGGCCCAGACGCCGTGCACTGCCAAGGCCACCGGCGTCGGCATGGCCGATGTCACCGGACTAGCCGTCACCTACTCCAACAACACCAACGCCGGCACCGCGGGCGCCAATGCAAACTGGCCCGGTGACTCCAACCACACAGGAAGCAGCGGTTCCGGGTCGTTCACGATCACCAGGGCCAGCGCTACCTGCACGGTCACGCCTTACAACGTCGCCTATGACGGCACCAGCCATACCGCAACCGGCTCCTGCACCGGCGCCAAGGGCGAGGATCTCAGCAGCGGGCTGAACCTGTCCGGCACCACGCACATCGATGCGGGCACCTACGCCACCGACAGCTGGTCGTTCACCGACACCACCGGCAACTACTACGACACCGCCGACACGATCACCGATACGATTGGCAAGGTTTCCTCGGTCACGACCGTGACCTGCTCGCCTAAGAGCGTCGTGTACACCGGCTCGGCTCAGAC
>PMIE01000054.1 GCA_003156975.1 Chloroflexota bacterium
GGCATCGACCTCCAGAGCGCCCACGTCATGATCGACTGGGACATCCCGTGGAGCCTCGTTCGCCTCGAGCAGCGGGCGGGCCGGCTGCACCGCATCGGGCAGACACACGACGTGTTTGTCTACCATCTCGTCGCACCGGCGACCCGCGAGGGCCGCGTGCAGGAAGTCATGCTCAACAACCTCGCCGCGGCCGGGCAGGCGCTCGGCGGCCGCATCTTCGACCTGATGGACGCCACTGCCTTCCGCGCCGGCTTCGACTACGCCGCCGCCCTAACCGCCTCTCAGCGAGCTCCGGGGGCCGGCGATGCACTTGTCGGGCGCGTGCCTTCGGCCGAGACCCTGGTCCGGCGGGCGCGCGAGGTCATCGCCGAAGAGGATCGGCTCGCCTCGCCTGTGGACGCGGAGGCCGCCCTTGAGCGCTTCGCCAACGACCGCGTACAGGCGATCAACCCGGTGATCGTGTCCGGGTTCGTCGTCCAGGCTGCGGGAATCTTCGGCTGGGAGTTCAGCGAGACGGGCCCGGCGCCGGGCATACGTGCACTCCGCTCCCCGAAGCCCCTCCCGGCCGTACTCGGCGGCGGGCACGAGCGTCTGATCGCAGCCGATGGCCACGACCTGACCCGGGCCAAACGCGAACTCTTCGGCCGTGCGAGCGAGGTGCTCGTCCTCGGCCCAACCGAGGAGCCCTTCCGTGACCTCGTGACCTCGACGTACGCCACGACCGAGGGGGACCTCGTGCGCGGGGCGAGGGCAGTGGACACGGCGTCGGTCACGTCCTACACCCTCTTCGCCTACGCCGCGGAGATCGAGAAGCACGACGGCGTGCGCCGGGAGCGCGAGCGCTTACCTCTGCTCATCCGCTTCAGCGGCGACACAGCCTTCGAGATCCAATGGCCCAGCGTTATGAATCTCCGTCCCGCGACCGGGGCAGCCACCCCACCGTCACCGGCAGCCCGGCTCGAGGCCGGGGCTGCGGCCGCTGTTGCGGTCGAGCGCTTGCGAACGGATGTCGCCGCGCAGCAGCGGGCCGTGGCCGATCGCGGACGCCACCAGGTGGGCGAGTCGGAGCGCAGGCACCGGGCTTGGGTCCGCGGCCTCGATCCTGAGCGGCGACAGGAGGCCGTCGACCGGCTCGCCGCCGATGTCGCGGCCCGTCGCCAGCAGCTTGCCGAAATGGAGCAGGTTTCGTCCTCGCCCCCGCGTCTCCTCGGCTGGCTTAGCGTAGCTGCGGGCGTCAGCGCCGAGACCCTGGGCTACGACCCGGACTCCGAGCGCGTTGCGGTCTCAGTCGTCCTCACCGAACTCGACCGCCTCGGCTGGGAAGTTGACGACCGCCAGACGGCCGGCGTCGGCTACGACTTACTCGCCCGACACCGGAGCACCCGGGAACAGCGTCTCGTCGAGGTCAAGGGCCAGCTGGACGCGCTCGGCGCAGTTACCCTCGAGCAGCACGAGTGGGCACAGGCCCAGCAGCGTGGTGAGGAATACTGGCTCTACGTGGTCACGCACTGCTCCAACCAGCCGCGCGTCGAACTTCGGTTGCAGAATCCGGCAGGGGTGCTTTCCGGCCCGCGGGCGATCCAGCGCTTTACCATCCCAGTATCCCAACTTCGATCCTTCCTGGAGAAAGCGTGAGCGACGCAGATCAGTCGCGCGTAATCGATGTGTGGTTCCCGTGCGCTGGCGTCGATGCCGCGTGCCACCTCCCGATCGGGTCGGGCAAGAACGAGAAGGCGATCGCAGTCTGGTTCGCATCCCGCCCAATCGCGCAGGCTCGCGCCGCTGTGGCGACCGCGCTCCTCGACGACAATGCATCGACCCGGCAGCTCGTCGATGCAGCCGTGCGCGGCAACGGTGCGGCGATCGCCCAGCTCGGCGAGATGGTCGCCGCCAAGTTTCCTGCGGGCCGCCCGATCGTGGTCGACGTGTTCTCTGGACGTGGGATCATCCCCTTGGAAGCGGCTCGCCTCGGCGCTCGCGCCGTCGGGATCGACTTGTCGCCAGTGGCCACTCTAGCCGGCAGAGTCCTTGCCGACTACGCGCTCCGAGATTGGACGGCCGAGCCCTCCCTGCTCAAGTCGGACCAAACGGACGAGTGGAGACCGGCCGAACCGAGAATGATTCGGGATCTCCGCACCTTTCTAGGGCAGGTGGGACAGAAGACCCGGACGATCGCAAGCGACTGGTATCCGCGAAACCCAGACGGCAGCTACCCGTGGGGCTACCTATGGGCCATGTCAATCCCGTGCGACGGGTGCGGGCGACGGTTCCCGCTGATCGGGTCGCTCGTGCTGCGCCACCCCCATCTGGCACAGCTCGATCCAGGACAGTGGCTGCGCCTCACTGTCGACGGAGACACGTGGCACTCGGAGCTCGCCGACGGACGACCCGACCAGGCCCCCACCTACTCGTCCGGGGACCGCGGCGACGGCCAGCTTCGTAAAGGCAAGAGCGCCCGCTGCATCTTCTGCAGCCATGTGCACAGCCTCGAGGCGGTCAAGGCCAAGGGGTTTGCCGGCGAGTATGAGGACGAACTGCTCGCGTCCGCCGACAACATTGATGGCAGGAAGGTGTTCCGGAGGCCGACCGAGGCGGAGCGCGTCGCCAGCCATCCCGATGCGACTGCGCTTGCGCCGATTGGCGGCTTGAGCGCCATTCCAGACGAACCCATCCCGGCCAACAACGTCCACACAATACAGGCCAGCGGGTACGGCTATCGCACCTTCGGCTCGCTGATGTGTACGCGCCAGTCAATGCACTTCGCAGCCACTTGCCTGGCGATCCGCGAAGCCTTCCTTGAGGCGACAAAGGCTGGGGTCAGCAACGACTACGCACGGGCATTGGCGTCCTTCGCCGCATGCACCATGGTGCGTCGTTTGAAGCGATCAACGCGGGGGGCCGGCCTGATGTCGTTTGGCAATCCAGCGGGAACGGACTCTAACAACGTTGCCGTGAACCATGTGTTCTCGAACGAGAGCAAGATGTCGTTTCAGTTCGACTGGTTCGAGACAGGCCTCGGCGATGGGCCGGGGACGTGGGAAGGATTGTCGAAGACGGGCCTCCAGCCTTACGAGACGCACGTCTCCGGGGCTTCGGGCGTGCCAGCCAAGCTTCGTACGGGCAACGCTATGAGCCTCCCCTACCGAGACGCCAGCGTCGACGCCGTGATCACAGATCCTCCATACGACGATATGATCGAGTACGCCGACGCGTCGGACCTCATGTTCGTCTGGCTCCGGCGGGCTCTCGGCGACATCGAGCCCGACCTCTTCGGCCCCGAGTTCGCCACGCAGGACCAACTCCAGCCTAAGGACGACGAGATCATCGTCCGGCGCGTGCAGGACCCGGCGCGTGTGGTCCATGACGGCGCCTTCTACGAGTTGTCTCTTTCGCGGGCGTTCCGCGAGGCCAAGCGAGTCCTACGCCCTGACGGTCGGCTGGTGGTCGTCTTCGGCCACTCCGATCCCGACGCCTGGCGCAAGCTCCTGATGGCCTTGCACGAGGCGGGTTACGTGGTCACGAGCTCCTGGCCGTCCCGGACAGAGTCAGCCAACACGGGTGTGGCCTCGATCCGTGTGACTGTCACCATCGGATGCCGGGTGGCCCGTGTCAACCGGCCCGTGGCCACTGCGGCCGAGGGCGACCGCGAGGCGGCCGACCTCGTGAAGACGCGCGTCCCTGGCTGGAACCGTGACGGCCTCGCCTTGGGCGACCAAATGATGGCCGCGTAC